>NZ_FSRQ01000001.1:1895196-2242795 GCF_900143185.1 Chryseobacterium scophthalmum
ATGGCGGAACTCTCGTTATTCCTGCCGGAACTAGAATTACTGCGACAGCAGGAGCTTCATCTTATGTTCTTGTAGAACAGGGTGGAAAATTTTATGCAAACGGAACTCCCGGTTCACCAGTTTTATTTACATCAACAACAGCCGAAGCAGGAAATTGGGGTGGAATAGTTATTTGTGGCAAAGCTCCGATCAATACAGGAAATACAAGTTCATCAGAAATCGGAAATTTAACTTACGGAGGTACCGATACTACCGATAATTCAGGATCACTGAATTATGTAAGAATTGAATACGCAGGTGCGGACTTTTCAGCCGGTAAAAAATTTAACGGACTTTCTCTTTTCGGGATTGGTAACGAGACCAGAGTAGAAAGCGTAGCACTTTTAAATAATGCAGACGACGGTATCGAAATTTATGGAGGAACGGTAAATGTTTCAAACATTGTTTCAATCGGAAATACCAATCATGCATTCAGTTATAAAGACGGATGGATTGGTAGTGCTACAAATATTTATACCAAAAGAAAAGCAGACGGCACAGGAAATAATGGAATTAAAGGTATTAATAATACTACAAATCCTACTGCTTCTCCTCAATCAAGCGCAACTATCAAAAACGTGACAGTAATCGGAGGAAATGACACAGGCGAAGCTAATGGTATACTGTTATCATCGGGAGCGCAAGCAACGATTGAAAATGCCGTGATTTCAAGTTGGAAAACAGGTATTAATTTACAAGGTGACGCAACCGTTACTTATTTTAACGGTCAAAGTAAAATAAAAGACATTCTATTTAATGCAACCAATGTTACGACTAAGATTTCAGCTACTTCAACAGCAGGTACATCTGTAACAATTTTAGACAACACCTATACCGAAAAACCTGATGCAACCGGAGCCGGAAACGGAATTTTAACACCAACTTGGGCAGTTGGTTGGTCCGGATTACAATAATTAAATTCAAAATCAATATTAAAATTCCTTAGAAATGTTTTCTGAGGAATTTTTGTTTAAACAATAACTTATATCATTTATAATTTTCCTTATACCAATTTGTCTCACAATCTGGGCAGCTCCGGAGGAGCAATACCTTTGTAGGATAGTAATAACCACAATTAGAACTCCGTAGGAGTTCAACCTTTTCCAATGATCATTCTTTGAATTGAGAAGGCGTCATTCCCGTTTGAGATTTAAAGAATTTTGAAAAACTTGCCTGATCATAAAATCCCAAATCAAAAACAATATCTTTCACCGATTTTTTTGAAACTTTCAGAAGACGCTTTGCTTCAAGTAAAATCCTGTCCTGAATAAGCGATGAAGCTGAAGAATTAATGCTTTTTTTACAGATAATATTTAAATAATTGGGCGAAATATTGAGCTTTTTAGCATAAAAAGAAACCGACCGTTCTTCTTTAAAATATTCATCAATAAGGTTTAAAAATTTTGAAAAAACAGGATTCGAATGGTATTGCTCATCATTTTTAAAAATAAATTCTACCGCTTCACTGATGAGTAATCCAATCATTTCGCTTCGCTTCTGAATCATTTCCCAAAAAACTGGTTCATCATTCAACAGTTTTTTGATGGTCTTAAATTCATAAGCCAGAAATTCAAAACTCGTATCTGAAAGATCTATTACGGGATGATTTTGGTAAAATAGTTGTGAAAACCTCAAAGCAGGAATTAAACTTTCAAACCAAGTTCTGCTGATCATCAACTGATATCCTACCGTTCCAGCTTCAATTTCCCATTGATGCACCTGATCGGGGAAAACAAGATGAATCTGACGATTTTTCACTTCATAATCTACAAAATCGATGGTGTGATTCCCTTTTGCTTTTTCAAAAATATTAATGATAAAAAAATCATGCTTGTGCGGATCATCGATAGAACGTTCTCCATAAAGCTCATTAAACAAGAGACGCGTTTCCAAAGAATGATCATCCTTGAAATCCTGAATACCTAAAACCGGAAAATGATCTGAACGACGGCTCACTCCGAATGATTTTTGCCTAAAATTAGTGAAATTTATGCAGGAAATCATTTTCAGAATATAAGTTGAGACAATTTATGATTCTAAAATTTTTACAATCTCTTTATAACCTAAAGATTTTGCGTGCTCCAAAGCGGTAATTCCTTCGTTATCGGCGATATCTTTTGCGCCTTTATCTTTAAGAATCTGAACAATTTGCTGATATTTTAAACTACCGTCACCTAAAATCACCGCTTCCATTAAAGCAGTCCATCCCAATCTGTTCACATGATTAATCGGAAAACCTTCCGTATTCGCCAAAACTTTTACCGTTTCTACATGACCTCTTTCACAGGCAGGAATTAAAGCCGTTCCATTGTATCTGTTAAAAACATCAAAACGAGCTCCGTTTTTCAGAAATAATTTTACCAATTCGGTCTGTCCGTTTGCACCCGCAAACAAAAACGGACTGTCCAATTGTTGATCCTGCAGATTAACATCCGCTTTATATTTGACAAGAAGTTTCGCAATTTTTATCTTTTTTCCTACGGCTGCAAGAAGCAGCAAGGATCTTCCTCTCGAATCTTTCGTATTCACATCGGCTCCGTTTTCCAAAGCCGTTCTTAATCCTTCTGCATTATTGCTCTTTACAAGCTCAATCACATTTTCACCATTAATCATAATTTCTTTTACAGGTTGAGAAAAGCTTTTTTCGCAAGCATTTACACTGATAAAACACAACAGAAAAAACAAAACTTTCATCGCCTGATTTTTATTTAATTAAAATACCACGTTCCCTCTATAAATAAGAGATTCTACGTTTGAAATTCTTGATATCGCTTCTGCAGAACAGCTTGCATTCAGCAAAACAAAATCGGCATCAGCACCTATTTTCGGCCATTGCTGAACACCTTTATCATCCAAAGGAGTTAGATTTGCCGTTGCTAATTTTAAACTTCTTGAAAGCAAAAATTCAGTCGACTGACCGTAAAGCTGAGCATACAGATTGGCTTTCTCTAAAACACTTCCGGTTCCGTACGTATTCCAATGATCGATGATACTGTCGTTTCCGGTATAAACGGTTACATTATGTTTTTGTAAAGTCGGGAGCGGCATGATCAAATTTCCGATAGGAATCGTTGAAGCAATTCCCACTTGAGCATTGCCTAATTTTTCGGCAATCTCTTCCTGTTTTATTTTATCTAATTTACCTAAAATAAAACAATGACTAAAAAATGTTTTTCCTTTTAGAGAAGGATTTTCATTCACTTTATCGATAAGGTATTCAACCGTTTTCAAACCTGATTCTCCGGTTTCATGCAAGTGAATATCAATTCCTTTTTGATGATCTAAAGCAAGTTGTACCGTAAAATCAATTGTTTTTTCAATCGCTCCGTCAATCGTGTAAGGATCTACTCCACCGATGAAATCGATATTCATCTGAGCTGCTTCTTTCAAATAAGGAACAGAATTTTTGTAAAAAACTCCGTGCTGCGGAAAGGCAACAATTTCAGCCCCGAAACTTTTCTTTTTATTATCTAAAGCTTTCTGTAAATTTTTCAAAGAATCGAGTTTGGAAGTAGGCTCAATATTCACATGACTTCTTGCAAAAGCAGTTCCTTTAGACTGAATCAATTCAATCATTTTTTCTGCTTTATAGGTAGAATTTTTCAGAATTTCCGGCATGATTTGTTCTTCCAAAGCAATCATTCCTTTTACTCCGCCTTTTCTTTTTCTTACAGCCTGCCATTTGTCGCCATAAAAAGTTTTATCAAGGTGAATGTGCATATCTTTAAAAGCCGGAAGCATCAAAAATCCTTTTGCATCCACTGCTGTTGCTTTAGGATTATTCGGAGCTATTTTTGTAATTTTCCCATTTTCTGTTTCCACCAAAAACAAATCTGTCTTTGTAGAAACCACTTCGCCTTCTTCGTATTCAAAACCGGTTTCAAGACGGACATTTTTAACAATTAATTTGCCATTTACTCCTAAAACTTTATCTTCAGAAAGCATTTTTGCACTCATCACTGTAGGCGTTAAAGTAATTCCAGCCATTGCTAAAGCAGAGCTTTTCAAAAAATCTTTTCGCGAAATATTATTAGACCTTTCCATATTCAATTTCTATGATACAAAATTAGTAAGAACTAAGGTCTTAGAATTGTATCATTTATCACATTGCTTGTATGAATTTTTTGATTTTCTTTTGTCTTGAAGCAAAAGAAGCCTCCATTAAAAATTAAAAAGAAGTGAAGGTTAAATCAATTTCAATATAGAAATATACAGTTGGTTATCTTTTAGGAAGGACAAAAAGGTAAACACCTTTAAAGATCCTACAATGCTCAACTGTTTTTTTAACGATATCGAAAAATTTGATCTCGAAAATAAAAAGCACCTGCTTTCTGCTGTAGTAGATGGTATTATTCAGGTTTTGAAAATCAAAAAATATTGCTGTGCTTTAGTTCTGTTTCATAATACAAAAACAGAACATTATTATAACACAAAACCCACTGCAAAATTGCAGTGGGTTTTATTTATCTGCCACACGATATAATCGTGCGGGAGCGAAGGGGCGAGCGGGGAACTTTACTTATTATTATTTAAATATAGTATTCTCTTTTACAAAAGCTATATCTGCAGAATTTGTGATAATATAAACATCTCCTTCATCTTTAGATTTTTTACCATTATAATAAATAATTTCCTTATCAGAAATTACCTTTACACTATCACCAATTTGTCTTTCGGCAAATATAGGTAAGTAAATTTCAGCTTGTTTCCCTTTAATCTGGTAAGGATATATTCCTTTTTCTAATTTTTTTGAAAAATCTTGAACATTTGAATTAACTATATTTAAGTTTAATATACCAAAACTATGATTACGAGATATTTTTATATCTGTAACAGTTCCTTCAAATACAACCCCATTTTTTAAAACTTTATTTTTTTCAGCATATTCTTCTGTTCCTGTTTTTTTTAAGAATATTATCATTCCTACAAAAACAATAAACATTATTATAAATCTTAAATATTTCATATAAATTTATTAATTAAATTGAGGAGCATGATATATATTTCTTGGGTTGGGATTCATTAGGGCTGAAACAATAGGACTCCCAGCATTTGAAATCCTATCTAAAATACTTCTTTGTGCGGTCGGTTTCATTTTGTTAATTAAATATGTTTTCGAAACTGAAAGATTACCAGATCCTAGATTAACTGCTCCGCCGACCCCTATATTTCCGCCTATGGAATATCCATACCATCCTTTATCTGTCCAATTTCCCGTTCCCGAAAAACGACTAGCACTAACACCACCTCCCGCAATTACTTTCACATCAGCAGAACCTCCAGCTGATATAGTGGTTCCTTCAAAAGATGCTGGATCTATTGCCCTTGTAGAGTTATTATAAGCTACAAAAAGACTAGCTCCAACAGTACCTGAAAGACCTCCTTGTTCTCCTCCAGAGGAACCCAAATGTCCTCCAGCATAAACATAATTATAACCGCCGTAAGTTTTATCTGTAAATTGAACAACAGAAGCTTCTAAACCTGCATTTGCTCCAGCTCCAAAGCTAGCTCCTACATCTGCTTGTACGGTATAACCTACAGCAAAGCGATTAACATCAATATTTTTCGCTCCAATATCTATGGTTTTATTTTCTTTAAGATTTAAAGGAACATTTATAACTTTCTCTTCTCCGGCTGTTTCAATTCTCCATTCTTTTTTATCCTTACCTCTTATAACAATATCCTCAGTTTGTCTTCCATCCGGGTCGATAAATCTTATCGGATTATTAAACGCATAATTATATGGGCTATGACGAGTCATCTTCTCCGCCAACGGATCCACAACACCCCACCTTCCAATATCCGGCATATAGAATCTTGCGCCGTAATCATACATTCCCGTTTCCTGAAGTTCTTTGCCGTTGTACTTGTACTGATAAGAAGGATTTCCTACTAAACCATTATATCCTTCATGCTTCAAACCAAAAGGATAATAGTTGTTTTCCTCAAGAACTTCTATGCTGCTCCCATTATGCATGTAACTTAACCTTGTATTTCCTAAATGATCGCTGTAATTGTAAATATACTTATTTTTTACAAAATCAAAATATCCTTCTGAAGTGGGTACAAACTGGAGCCCCGAAGGGTTCAGTGGAGTAAATGGACCTCCATAATAGTAATACTGAAAACCATCTAGATAATCTGTTTCTGCAAGTGATCCACTCATTGGATTATTGGTTATTATATATTTTTTTAACTTCATTCCATCAGCCCGATAAATATAATTTGTCTGGCTATTTAATTTTCCACCACCTGTAGTAATATTAGATGGTAGATTTAAATAATTGTATACAATCGAAGTTATACCTTTATCTAAATGTTTATTCATATTTCCATTGGGGTCATAGGTAAAAACATTTTGCAAAGCATTGTATCCTGAAGAGTTATTGACAACTCCTTGAGGAAGCGTTATTTTATCTAAATGGTTACCAGTGTAATTATAAATTAAATCATCAATTTTCTCAGCAGTGGTTCCTGAAGAAGGTTTTGAAAATCTTTTTAAACTAGCAATATTTCCGTTGAGGTCATAGGTAAGCTGCTCATTATAGTTATTATTGTTGATAAGTGATGAGCCGGGTTCTGAATAAATTCCTTGTTGAAGTCTGTTTAGTCCATCATACGTGTAAGAATATCTACGTTTATTATCATTAGGATTTGTTGATGTTTTCCAGTCAATCTCTGCAATATTACCGTTGAACTTACCCGTTGAAAGATTTGTATTTTCAGGATTGGTGTATTTTATTGCATATCCGAAAAGGTCTCCATTATTTAAGTCATTCGGATTGTTAATCTGCGTCATCCAGCCTCGGATATTATACAGATAATCTACCTGTTGCAAGCCGTTTCCGGAAACTGTACCACCTACTTTTTTGCTTTCCAGCTGTGATAATTCATTATACTTATTCTGAGCAAGATATTCCGCAGGATTATTATCAACCTGATGAGTATGAATTAATAACCTGTTTTGATGGTCATAAGTAAAGTTTTCGGTAATCACTCTTTCGGTATCACTATCCAATCTTTTATGTTTGGTAATTGCCATCTTTGGAGTTCCTGAAAAATCAAGCTCAGATTCTGTTTTCGTATAGCCTCCCAAATGATTAATAGAATGACTTCCGATTGCTCTTCCTTTCGTATCGTACCAGGTGTAGTTCTTCGTCCAGCTGTCATCTTCAATGTTTTTTACATAAGAAGCTAAAGGCAAACTTTTGGTATTAATATTTAAAGTTAGATCATCTGTCAATAATGGTAGATTAGTGACTGTAGAAGTAAATGATGGCGTATAAGGAGGATAGGTGTCGTAATAATTAACGGATAAAACTGTTTCTATATCAAGAAAATATCCGTTACTGTAATACACATCCATTCCACTTTTTGTGAAACCTGTTCTGCTTCGGGATTCTATAATAATATGTGGTCCTGCCTGACTTTGCATACTGTCTCTGCTACCTCCTCGAATGATTCCTGTATAAGCCACTCTTCCCAATTGATCATATTTTGTAATGAGCCATTTTTCCTGCTGTCTCAAGTTGGCATCCTGAGTCATAATCAATCGGTCTGCTTTATCATAAACCATATATTCCCAACCTTTTCCAGGAAGCCTCTTTTCTACCAAACGATTTCTGCCATCATAGCGATATCGGTAGCATAAGTCATTTAAATTAATATCTTCGTATGCAATAGCAGTTCCTGCAACAAGATTTTGATAAATAATGGCTGCGTTCGGCGGAATAACATAGGAGAGCTGGTTATATTCATTATAAACATAGTAAGTATCTGCTTTTTCCGTATCATTTATAACTTTTCTTACTAATAAAGTCTGACCTTCTTCATTTTTGAATTCGATAGTCTTGTTACCGTCTTCATCAGTGATGCTATTTTTATAGAGTTGCGCAGTGCCATAACTGCCGTTCTGGATAAGTCCAGATTTGGTAGCATCGTTTTCCCATGTTGTTGTGGTGGTATATTTGATCACTTCACCTACAATATTCGCATCATAATCAAACTTTACTGGTTTATCACTCCAGGCTTGCCCGACCTGTTTCTGTTCTAAAACTCTGTCTAATGGTGAATTCTCAAATTCTTTTTTTGAAAATATGATTTCTGAACCGTAAATGTCGGTTTGGGTAGCATTTCCTAAAGGATTGGTTACGATGGCTCCATTAGCTGTTCCTGATTGGGGAACAGGTAAGAAATCTTTAACCTGTCTTCCGAAAGCATCATATTCTATATGGGTAACCACATCTCTCTGCAGTGGAGATGCTTTGATATTCACAACCTGTTTAGGTCTACCCAAACCATCAAAATATTGCACGCTCTCTACACTTTTCGGTGTGGAAGCTGTAGGATCAGTCAAATAGTTTTTTGAATAGACATAATTTTCATTGGTGCTCAAAGTCTGCGCATGGAAAAGCCCCACTACAAACAATGTACTTATTGGGATGATTATTTTTTTCATGATTTGGTTTTTAATGTTTGTAGTTATACTTGAATTCTTTTAACAGTTTCCCGTTAATATCTTTGATATTTTCTAACCTATTAGCAGAATCATATTTGTAAATTTCTCTGATTCCTGATGGTGGAGTAATGCTTGTTACTCCAATTAACGGATCATACGTATAAGTAGATATCTGTGCATTTTGTAATGCAGACTCTTTTCTGAAAATATCTAATTTACCTATCAAAGTCTGCTCAGTACCCGCATCAATATCACCATTTGAAGCCGAAATAATTTCTGCTGCCAATCCACTCGCTACAGAATAAGGAACACCTGTAATTTTAGCAATGGGCTGAGTTGAATTGTAACCCCAAATTACCGAAGTTACAATACCATCTTTTGTTGTGTATTGTTGTATGTTCCCTTTACTATCGTATTTATCATAGATAACTTCCGCAGAAACAATATTTAACAAATCTGTAGAATTTATTTTGTAAGGTAAAGCTAATCCCGAAGTTTTTGTATTAGCTTCTGATTGAGATATAGGATAAACTATTTCAGATTTTGACACAATTTTACCGATATCTAATAAATCCTTCTTCCTAATAATCGTAGTCTCTAAAGGAATACCAATCATATTTTTCCCTATCAAATACTGATTATCTTTTTCGTGGGCATAGCTGTAAGAAATTTTCACTTGTTCCCCACTTGGTAATAGATTTTCTGCACTTTGAAGATTGATTGGTTTTTGTAGATCATTACCATAAATATTTCTTGTTTTTGACTCTATAATTTTATTTCCTAAAAACTCTTTAGTAATGATTTCCATATTTTCAATTTTTCCAGACTCTATAGCAATATATTTATTCTGAACATCATACAGCTCTGCTTCAATTGGTGGTGATGATGAAATTTGTTTATTATACTTCATGATATCCAAATCAAGTCCAAATGAAATATCTTTTCCGTTTAAGGGAATATAACCTGCCAATGGATTTTTCAAGAGTTTTATTTCATATTTATAATCCTGTATTTTGATTGTGTCATTCAATTTATTTAACATTATACTTTTTTTCAACAAACCACCTTTCCAGTTATTATAATCACCATAAAAATGTGAATGAAGTTTGCCTGTTAATCTGTTTTGTGTAAATTTATTTATAACACTTCCCAAATCATTGTATTCTGTAACTTGAGAATAAGTCACTATATCTGAAGTCCCATAAGCGTTATAACTTCCGCTGGAATTAGATACTACTACGTATTTTTTAATATATTCTCCACCATAAACCTCTCCTCCATTATCATTGAATCTTCTTAAAAGATTTTTTCGTAAAGATGTATATTGAAAAGGGAGATTTAAAACTCCACTCTCTTTAAGTTTGTTGGATAAATTATCAAAATAATTATACTTATATTGAAAAATATTAGCTATATTATTTTCATTTATGTCTTCTATTTTACGTATCCTTAATCCACCTAAAGGAATCTCAACTTCAGTATCATAATATTTTCTCGATACAAGGCTCAAGCTGTATGAACATTTACAATTACCCATTCTATTCAGGATCACATTAACAGGTATTGAAGCACTAGGATCTGGAATAATATATTCTTTCGGAGGTCCGCTACTTCCATAATTGCCAGATCCGTATTTTGCAGCACCAAAGCACATTGTTTCTCGTATTTGATTGATATTATCATTGTTATTTTGACATGAATTTCCAAAAGCTATTTTAAGTCTTGGCATAACCTTTCCTAAAAGCATACTTGACGGGATGTAAACGTTAGTGTTAATATCTGGGTTTTCAGGATACTTGTTAACAATAGATTGTATAGGTTCAGTAAAATTATCATCATAAGAAGTATTTGTCATGTACGTTCTATTGGATTCATAATATAATTTTTTACTTCCACCTGTTGGATAATCTATTTTTACTAATGTTGCTAATTGTGAATATGAAGGGTTTGTATCTCGATTTCTTCCATTTTGAACCGTGATTTGTTCCAAAGTGTATTCGGTGTAAACTTTTTGAGGAAGATTAGAGTTTGTTTCAGTATTATACAAGTTATTAATATATCCCCAGTAATCGTCATTGTTTGAATTTCTAGCAGGTATGGGACTGCTCTCATCGTAAGTAAACGAATATTGATTGTTTTGCAGATTGTCTTTTACATTATTAAGTTTTAGACGGTAATCTTGAAAGTTTTTATTACTTGAAGCAGATTCAAAATAGGAGTAATTAAGATTAATGTCTTTGATAATCTTCCCTGAAGTACTAGTAACCAGTATTTTTCTGAGCGCTACTCCTGCTGGAGAGTTTAAATCTTTTCTATAAACATCTGTATTGGTTGTTTTTAATCCATTTTCATTAGAATATTGGAAAGATATTTCACCCTCGGGAAATACTATTTTTGTTAATAGTTTATCTGTATTAGAATTTGAACCTTCGTAACGTTCGTAGGCAGGAAGAGGTGGGGATTGTTCATATATTCCACCAGGTTGCTGTGTAATTAGAAAATTGGCTCTTTCAATTATATTTTTTCAGTATAAGAAAGTGTTTTACCATAAATAAATTCAATTTTTTTGTTAGAAACTGTTCTGATACTATCTAATGAATAAAGAGATTGACTTAATACAAGAGATCCTGGTTCTCCACCATCAGAACTCATAATGTTTTTAGGTGTTAAATAAAAAATATTCCCTTCTTTATCTGTAATTTTAATTTTTTTGATCTCATCAAATGTTTCGATCTTAATATCATCATGTGGAATTGTGTAGCCATTCCCGTTACTGACAATAAAACTTCCGGTAATGTTGGGTAATTTATAATTAAAAATATCAGGTTTTGTATCATAATTCCCTTCGTAAAAACCTTCTATATAAGGCCTTATGTCATTATCGTATACACCGACATCTCTAATGTTTTGATTGGCAACATTTATATCTTTTGTATAGTGAGAAAAATACTTATCATCTTTATCAACAATATTTTGTGTAATATTACCAGGTATATTCAAAGCCCAGCCTAATCCTACAATTCCAGCTACTTCATTCAGTTTTATTCCGCCTGTATTGTACGATATTGAAATAGGGATATTTAGACCTTCACTTTGAATTGTATAAATTGGAACATTTATATTAGCTTTTCCCTTAAATAAATCAACAGGTAATTTTCCAACTTTATCTAATGCATACGCATTAGCTGTTGTGGGAAAAGGAAGAATATTTCTTTTTTGCGAGTCGTTTCCTATTCCTAATTGCGCGTATCCCATAAAAACATAGGACAGCAAAAATAATATTAGAGTCTTCTTCATTGTATTTTATTTTTTAATCAATTTAGCATTCGCAGTTTTTTCAGTATCAGTTTTTATCACAATCAGATACGCTCCCTGAATCAAATTCTGTGTATTAATCTTCGTTACTTTATTTTTTGTTTTCAAGCTTTGAAGCTGTCTTCCGCCCATATCATAAAGAGTAATATCAGCTTCTTTGAAATCAAACCCAATTTCCACATAAGCATAATCTGAAACAGGATTAGGGTAAATCTTAATATTCTGTTTTTCTATTAACTGGTCAATCTGCGAATCTCCCAATTTTACAATCTTCCAGTTCTCTTTCCCCAATTCTTCAGCACTTGTTCCTGCCAAAACGATTGAACCGTCTTTATTCATTTTCAGATCAGAAAGTCTTTCTTCTTTCTTCCTTGATTCACCTTTTATATGTTTGCGCCACTGTTCATTCCCGTCATTGTCGATATAAAGCATCCAAAAGGTCTCATCATCAGTTTCAATTCTTCCTTCAGCCTGAGTGTAACCTCCGAGTAAAACGCCTTTAGAATTCTTCCCATCTCTTGCGTTTATCACATTCATTCCCATCAGAATATCACGGTTTTTAAAATTGTAAGATTTCTGCCACTGTTCTTCTCCTTTTGTGTTTAAAGAGATCAGCCAGACATCAGTTCCTTCTTCAATTCCTACGGTCTTGTTACCAGATTTCTCTGATCTCGATTCTCCGCCAATAATATATCCCGATGAAGTAAAAACCATGGTTCTCAAATGGTCATCACCTTTACCTCCGAAGTTCTTTTCCCATTCAATTTTGTTGTCTTTGTTGAGCTTTATTACCCAGTAATCGCCCTCTCCGAAATTGGGGCTGGATTTGGAGGTTCGTGATACAGGATTCGAGGTTTCGTTACTACCACTGTTTCCCGCTGAACTCGAATCCCGTAACTCAGAACTCCTTGAATAGATTCCCAATAGCGCTCCTCCATCCGGTGTAGGAATCATTTTTTCCACCTCATCCAAACCTCTTCCGCCTATAATTAATTCTGAAAGTACTTTTCCGTTCTTGTCAAGTCTTGTTACCGTAACATCTTTCGATCCGAATCCGTTGGCAGCATTCTGAATATTTCCAGCGACCATAAAACCAAAATCAGCAGTCTGAATCACGGATCTTGCTTCTTCATCCTGTGACGTTCCTAAAGTTTTCTGCCATAATTCATCCCCGAATTCATTGATTCTGATCAGCCAGATATCAGATCCTCCTTTAGAAGCATCTTTTTTATCTAAACCTTTTCCGGAAAAAGAAGTTCCTGCCAAAAGAAATCCTCCTTCCTGGGTTGCAACCGTTGACGATAAAAAGTCGTGATTCTGTCCTGAGAAATACTTTTCCCAAACTTCTTCTCCCTGTTGATTTAATTTAACAAGATGAAAATCGTAGCCGTTGTTTTGTTTTGAAGCTGCAGATGACACTGCAGTTTTACCTGCTGCCTGAATACTGCTACCTGTTACGAGATATTGATGATCGACAGTTGTGGTAACTTGTGAGAGAAAATCCTGTGTAGAAGATTTAATATCTTTCTGCCATACCACATCCTGAGCATATAATACAGCAGTTGTGCATACGAAAAATGCACTCGTGTAGAGTTTTTTCATGATTTGCGTTTTTTAATTATTATTTCCTACTAAATTAACTTTTTTTAACAAATTTCACAAGCATTTTGATACAAATTTGACAAACATGATTATTTATTCTGTAAAAATAAGTCTGCGTTGCGACAGAAATTGACGTGTTAAAAAATAAATGCGTGTGGCAAAAAAAGAGAAAGAATAGTGACAAACTTAATTGAACTAGCTTTTGAAATTAAAACTAAGTAATTTATAATTATGTTTATTTTTTTGATAATAGAATTTATAAAAACTTACTCAAAACTCCATTTTCAAATGTCATTCCAGAATTTAAACAAATAAGTTAAGAATTGTAATTTTTTATTTTAAACAAAAAGGATGAAGTTTTAAACCTCATCCTTTATAATTTATGTCTTATAATTTTAAGAATACTGAAATTTTCTTACAGCTTCTAAAGTCATATCGATTTCTTTGTCTTTGATCGCATTACTGATGAAATAGGTTTCATAACCACTTGGCGGAAGATAAATTCCGTTGGTCAACATCTGATGAAAGAAATTATTAAACAGTGCATGATTAGCATTCTGTGCCTCATCAAAATTAGAAACCGCATTGATGTGGAAGAAAACCGACATCATTGAGCCTTTTCTGTTGATCCTGTGCTCAATTCCTTTTTCACTTAAAATTTTTCCGATTTCAAAGTCTAAAGTTTCTGTTGTTTTAGCTAATCTGTTGAAAAATTCAGGGTCATTTTTAATGATTTGCAAAGTTTTTAAACCTGCTCTCATTGCCAAAGGATTTCCACTTAGTGTTCCTGCCTGATAAACGCCGCCTTTTGGAGCCAAATGGTCCATAATTTCGTTTCTTCCAGCAAAAGCTCCTACCGGAAGTCCACCTCCGATTACTTTACCGTAAGTTACCAAATCGGCTTTCACATTAAACAATTCCTGAGCTCCACCAAAAGCTAGTCTGAAACCTGTCATTACTTCATCAAAAATCAATAAAGCTCCGTTTTCGTCACAGATTTTTCTTAATTTTTGTAAGAAATCGTTTTCAGGAAGTACACAACCCATGTTTCCTGCAACTGGTTCGATAATTACCGCTGCAATTTCACCCTGATTATGTCTGAACAGATCTTCAACTTGCTCAAAATCATTATATCTCGCTAACAAAGTGTCTTTTGCTGTTCCAGCCGTTACGCCCGGAGAATTTGGATTTCCAAAAGTAGCAGCGCCACTTCCCGCTTTTATTAAAAATGAATCTGAATGTCCGTGATAACAGCCTTCAAATTTTATAAACTTATCTCTTCCTGTAAAACCTCTTGCCAATCTGATTGCGCTCATACAAGCTTCTGTACCTGAAGAAACCATTCTGATCTGGTCGATATTCGGAACATTTTCGGTAATGAATTTTGCAATTTCAGTTTCCAATTCTGTTGGTGCACCAAAAGAGAAACCTTTTTGTGCCTGAATTTTTAATTCTTCTAAAACTTCAGGATGGGTGTGACCCAAAATTGCAGGTCCCCAAGAATTAATGTAGTCTACATACGTGTTATCATCGGCATCTGTAAGGTAAGCGCCTTTCGCAGATTTCATAAAAACGGGAACTCCACCCACCGATTTAAACGCACGAACCGGAGAATTTACACCTCCCGGAATATATTTGTAAGCTTCTTCAAATAAAGCTGAACTTCTTTGGTATTTCATTATATTTAGTTGATAGTTGATGGTAATTAGTTAATAGCGATTAATTATCAGTTCTTAAAACTAACAACCATCAACTAAAACCTAACAACTGATTTTAGTTTCTAGGTTTTTTGTCAATCAGATAAATAAGCTGTCCAGCAGATGGTTTTTGACCTTCATCCATTCTGTTTTTAGCGTATAATTTATGGAGTTTGATACCAAATTTCTGTGCGATATCATACATATCTTCACCAGATTCGGCTTTATAGATTGCAGTATTTCCTTCAGAATTTTTAGATTCAAGGAAAACGACTTCATTTTTTGCCAATGCCGTTCCTTCAAGCTCATTCCATTTCATCAGTTTACTTTCGCTGATTTTAAATTTCTTAGCAATATACTGTACATCAGTATCTTCAGGAATTACAATATATTTTAAACCGCCATTCGGATGGCTTTTAATTAAAATTGAATTAAGAATTTCAGCTTTGGTTTTAATTCTTTCCACTCTCTGCTGTTGTTGCGCATAAGAAGTCGCTTTGTAAGGAACTTTTACAGTAACAGGAGTTGTCGTCTTTTTTGTAGCTTTTGCAGGCTCCATTCTCGCCATGAAAGTACGGTCGTCTTTCAGATCAGGATATTTTTTTAATACTGCATAAAGAACTTCCTTAGAATTTACTTCATCAAACTCATACAGCTTGTATTTTTCAATTTTTCCGATAAGAATTGATGCATAACGAGGATTGGTTGCGTAACCAGCTTTTTTTAAACCATGCGCCCAAGCTCTGTAATCTTTCATATCAAGATCAAAAAGTTTGGTGTAATATTTTCTTGTTGCCAAAAATATAGAGTGGTCTTCGTAAGATTGTTTAGGATCGTCATACACACGGAAACATTCATTTGGAGCATCATCGGTGTGCTTCATTGTCTTTCCGGTCCAGTCTTCTTTACATTTTATACCGAAATGGTTTTTGCCTTCCTGCGCCAAACGGCTTTGTCCGCCACCTGTTTCTAAAAGTCCTTGCGCAAGAGTAATTGAAGCCGGAATTTTATATTTTTCCATTTCTTCAACCGCATATTGAGCAAATTTCTGAATGTATTGATCTTCTGTAGCCCAGGTCTGAGCTGAGAATTTTGATAAAACTAAAAGGCTAATTAGTAAGAAAAGTCTTTTCATGTTTTTTGATTTTTAAAGCCAGACAAGTAATCACTTGCATTTTAAAATTGCTGCATGAATGCATCATGCTTTTCAGCTTTATATTATTAAATTTCTATTTTGTTTTTCTAAAAGCAAATTGGCTCCTTCTATTCCCTGCAAACCTCCGGTATGAAAACACAGAATTTTGCTTCCTTCAGGAAAATAATCAGCATCAATCATTTCAAAAACTTTCTGCATCATTTTTCCTGTATACACTGGTTCTAAAGGAATATCAAATTTCGCTTTAAAATCATTGATATAACGAACATTTTCATCATTTATTTTACCATAACCGCCAAAAGCAGCATCGGTTAGATGAAAATTTCTTTTAGAGGTTAATTCTGATATTTTGCTTTCTAAAGAAGAATCTTCAACTACTTTAAAACCTATAACTTTCTGATTATCTTCACAAAATTCTGAAATCCCCGCCAAAGTACCTCCGGTTCCAACTGCTGTGCAAAGATAATCAAAATCTTTTGTATCGTTATTGAGCATCATTTTTACGCCCTGAACAGCGTGTTTATTGGTTCCGCCTTCAGGAATTATTAATGCTTCAGGAAATTCATGTTGTAAAAATTCGGTCAGTTTTTCTTTATGGCGATATTCTTCACGCGAAACAAATTTTAAATTCATTCCGTTTCTTTTGGCAAAAAGTAAAGTGGGATTATCCCGCCATTTTTTTTCTAATTCTTCGCCTCTTATAATGCCTAAAGTTTTAATTCCAAAAAGATTTCCTGTGGCAGAAACTGCCGAAATATGGTTTGAATAGGCTCCGCCAAATGTAATGATTAAAGGATTTTCCGGCAGAGTTTCTAAATAATTATTGATGTTATAAAAAAGTTTCCAGTATTTGTTTCCTGAAATTTGAGGATGAATGAAGTCTTCTCTTTTGATGAAAAGTTTTACTTTTTTATTAATTAGGATTTCCTGAATGGGAATAGTTTCTGTAGGAAGTTGTAATAGCATTTCTTCGTTTAAATGATATTTGTTTTAACAAAATTAGTTTTTTTATTTGAGCTTGTGTAAGTAACACTAATTCTTAAGCAAAATTGAGGATATTTTGTGAAGGTATTTTTAAACCACCCCGTCAAAAATTCTTTGAATTTTTGCCACCCCTCCAGAGGAGGGGAATTTTGTTCCACATTTTTTATAACGAATTTATAATTAAAAGTATTTTCTGAATGCCCAGAATTTTCTATTTTTAAGATAATTTAAATCATGTTCCATTGAATAAGCTTCTCTTTCAAAAGAAATTGCGTGATAGGCTGCATGTGCATTTTTAAGTCTGAAGAAATGATAGTAATATTCTGCAACATATAAAATGTAAAAGAAGACAATCAATAACTCCAATTGCTGTCTGATATGAATTTTTTCATGATTAATCAGAACTCTATTCTTCTTATCTTCAGGATTTTTAATGAAAATAAAAGGATAGAGCGTAATGCCGTTTATTTTTGTATTTTTGAGGAGCTTTTGGCACACAATTATCATGATAACAAATATAAAAGTTTTGATTTAACTTATGGCTCTTTTTGAAATCAAAGAGGGTGAAGACTTTTACTATAACGAGCAAGGTTACAAAGTTTTTACCGAAAAATTCCATCTTAAACGTGGACATTGCTGTAAAAGCGGTTGCAGACATTGCCCATACGGATACGATAAGAAGACAGACACATTTATAAAAACCACTAAAAAAAATAAATAAAATGAAGAAATATATTTTTATTTTGCTTGCAGCAAGTTTAGGTTTATCGTCTTGTAGCCCATTTCAGGTACGTTCAGATTATGCTCAAACTGCTAATTTTACGACTTACAAAACATATAAAATCAGAATCGATGATTTGAAACTGAATGACATCGATAAAGACAGAGTTTTGAATGAGCTGTCTAAACAATTGCAGATGAAAGGACTTCAACCGGGAGAAAATCCTGATTTGATTGTGAATGTAAAAGCTAACCACAAAAAAATTACCGATATCAACAGCACAAATCCTTACGGAATGTGGGGATGGGGCGGTGGTTTCGGTTGGGGAATCGGAATGAACAGAACCTGGACCAGCAATTATAATGAAGGTGCAATTATTGTAGATCTTGTAGACTCTAGATCTCAAAAATTAGTTTGGCAAGGAATCGGTAGCGGAATTTCTGTAGACCGACCAAAAGCTAAACAAAAACAAATTCCTCAGATTGTAGCCGAAATTATGGCAAACTATCCTCCGGGAATGAAAAAATAAAATTTTTATTTTAAATTATATTAAAAGTCAACACAAAATTTTGTGTTGACTTTTTTTATGCGATATTTCTTGAAATAAGTGATGTGAAATTTTACAAAAACTTAACCTGTTTGTGGAAAAGATAATTGCTTTTAAATTTAATAATAATGTAATTTTACATTTACCAAATTGTTTTAATCTTACCAAAAAATTATATTATTATGAAAAAACTACTTTTATGTGTAGTATTCTCCCAGCTTGCTAATGCACAAGCTCCTGCAGGATATTACAACTCAGCGAACGGATTGTCGGGAGCTTCATTAAAAACAGCTTTAAGCAATATTATTACAAACGGACATCAAGACAAAGGTTACAACGGACTTTGGACTGCCTACAAAACCACAGACATTGATAAAAATTACGAAAACGACGGTTCTATTCTCGATATTTATTCTGAAAAACCAAGCTCTACAGACCCTTACAAATTTACTCCGGGAAATAATCAGTGTGGCACCTACTCTACTGAAGGAAACTGCTACAATCGTGAACACATCGTTCCTCAAAGTCTTTTTAATGAAGGTTCACCGATGAAAAATGACATCCATTTCATCAGAGCTACCGATGGAAAAGTAAATGGAATGCGTTCTAATTATCCTTTCGGAAAAGTGGGAAGCGCAAGTTTCACTTCTTTAAATGGTTCAAAATTGGGAAGTTCGTCATCTTCAGGATTTTCAGGGACAGTTTTTGAACCCATCGATGAATTTAAAGGTGATGTAGCGAGAATGGTTTTCTATTTTGTGACAAGATATCAAAGCAAACTCTCAACTTTCTCCACAGGAAATATGCTTGGAAGTTCTGCATTTCCCGGATTACAAACATGGGAACTGAATGTTCTTTTAGCGTGGCATAATCAGGATCCTGTTTCGCAGGCAGAAATCAACAGAAATAATGCTTCCTATACTTTTCAGGGAAACAGAAATCCTTTTATCGACAATCCTAGTTATGTGAACCAAATTTGGGGAGGACAAGCTCCAACAACCGATACTCAAGCTCCGTCAACGGTTACTAATTTAACAGTTTCAGGAAAAACAACGAACACGGTTTCTCTTACATGGAATGCTGCAACTGATAATGTAGCCGTGAGTTCTTACGATGTTTATATGAACGGAAGTTTAAAAACCAACGTTTCTTCAACTTCAACGACAGTTACAGGATTAAATCCTTCTACAACTTATAATTTTTATATTAAAGCTAAAGATGCTGCAGGAAATTCTTCAGCAAACAGTTCTACTGTTTCAGCAACGACGAATGCGGGAACAACCAATCCAAATCCGACAGGTTGTGTAAACGAAAATTTTGAAACGATTCCAACAGCAAGTTCATCATCGTATTCAACAAAAACATGGACGAGCAACGGAATTACATGGACGGCAACGGATTCAAGAAGTGATCAAACCATTTCCAACAAAGCAATTACCGTAAGAGACGGATCATTAAAATCAAGCAGTTCTGCAAACGGAATTGGATCTTTGACGGTTACAACACAGCTTAAATTCAGTGGAAGTAATGGAAATTTTACGGTTCAAGTAAATGGAATAAATGTTGGAACAGTTCCTTACAGCACAACGGCAACTACGACGACAATTAACAATATTAATGTTTCAGGGAATGTTGTGGTGACTTTAGTGAATAATTCTACAAGCAACAGAGTGGCGATTGATAACCTGAGCTGGACTTGCAATAATTCTGCTTCAAGACAAAGCCAAACGACAAATATTATTGCCGAGCCAAAAGAATTACAGATCTATCCGAATCCTATTACGAATCAAGAAATTTTTGTAAAAGGAGATACACAAAATATTAAAAAAGCGGAAATCTATAATCTACAGGGGAAAGTAATGCAAACGATCAATAATCCTTTTAAAAACGGAAAATCAATTAAAATTAAAAGCCTTTTGCAGGGAGTTTATATTTTAAAACTTGATGAATCGAGTCTGAAATTTGTAATTAAATAAGTTTTAAGATAAAATATTAAAAGAGACTGTTTCAATTTTGAAGCAGTCTTTTTTTTAGATATATTCTGCGGGTTTTTAGAAGATAATTGGAAATAAACTGCTGATTTGCCACGAATGCACGAATATTTATGAAAATATTTAAAAATTAAAGCTTTTTGGACTAAAAATTATAATAATTTAAAATTCACCTAATTTCAACAAAACTTATATTAATTTACCGCAAAGGGAAACAAAGAATTTTAAATATTGACTGATTTTAAGCTAAACAACGGCGTAAACTTAACAAAGAAATACAATGAGAAATTATAGGCAATTAAAAAAACTGTTTAATTCATATATTTTCAATTGAAAATTCGGTGGTATACAAAACTGAAAATTCGTTGTAAGTATGGGATAGATTCATCGATTTGATCATTCCGTCGTTTTTAGAAATCGTTGCATTTCCTGTGAAATCATTTTGGTTTTCTTCTTTACTTTTTAAGGTTTGATGTAATAAAATTTCTTCTTTGTTGTCCGTTAATTTTGCAGTTTGCTGAATGTTTAATAAGGTTTTATCTAAATACATTTCAAAAAAAGATTTTCCGTTTTCAAAAGGATTTCGGAAAGATGAAAAGTAGATTTTCAGAAACCAATCTTCTTTCATTTTCTGATCAAAAACATCAGGATTTAATACAACATATTCAAATTCTTCAAGATAAATTTTAGCATATTTATCAGGGAAAAAATCCAGTAATTTTCCCTTAATCTGATTAAAATTATTTAAAATTTCTTTCTTTAAAGCAGTTCGCAAAATCTCACCTTTGGCGTTTACAAAAACTTCAATCGGATATAAAGACTTCATGCTTTCAATCGCCAAACTTTCCATTTTTGTGTCATTGCGATTTGAAAACTGATCTTTGGTAAAATGAAAAAGATATTCCCCAAATTCATTTTTTTTCCATTCTAAAGATGCGATATAAGAAAAACTTTTGTCAACAGTTTTACCTTCTGCATTGGATGATTCTTTAATTATAGTTTTAAATTTTTCGTTAAAACCAATTGGATTAAAAACAATTTTAGGGTTTAGCTCAAGGCTTTTAAAAGGGGCATCATTTTTATCATTATATTCTTTGATCTTCGCAAAATCGGGTAACAAAAGTTTTTTTCCGGGAATCAAATTATCAACAATAAAATCTTCTTTCAGGCAATGTTGATTGTGAAATTCTTTAAGATAAACAGGATTTTCAAGCCTGATTTTTTCAGCAATATTTTCGAGGGTATCTCCGGGAAGTATAAAATGGATCATCATGTTTTTATAAATGCCTTTATGATAGTGTGTTTATGAAAAGAGAACATTAATTTACTAATTATTTTTAAAACTAAGTTTGATTATTTAGCTTTTTTGTAATCGGCTTTTTAAGTTTTTAGACATTCAGTTTGATCTCTACTATTTCTTTTTCTTTAGCTTGTAGGTTGTAATTTCACCCGTGGTTTTATCAAGTAAATCGCTGGTCAGAATAAAGTCATCATTTTTTCTTATAATTGAAAATTTTGAATCGCTGTTATCTTTTTCCTGTAGAATGATTTTGTTTGGATTACTATTCAAAATAATCAGATCTTTGTCTAAAATCTCATTATAGCTATCTAATCGAAAGGTCGCTTTATTATCTTTAATATCAATGTAAATCATTGCATATGCACGTGGATCGGCAGATTCTTCTTTAATACGAAGAAAATTGCATTCATATTTCCCATTCCAGCTTTTACTTATCGCACTATTATTTAATGTAAAATCCCATTTTTTTAAAACTTTATTTTTATCTAAAAGTAAAACTGAATACCTGTCTTTCTGATTTTTTATTTCGACTTTATTATTTGCAGAATTATAATCAGTAAATTTGAATACATCAACTATTTTATATCGTTCCTGATCTTCATTTGACACCAACTTTTCTATACTGAACAAATAATTTTCTTCATTATTTCTTTTATAAATAGAATACGTTAAACTGTCATTTTCATGTATTTTACCTGATTTAAGGAAAGTATAGGTATTGAGCTCATCACCCGAATAAAATTCTTTTCCTACATAAAGCTCATCCTTATTCTCTATTTTACTAGTTTCTTTAGGAAAAGTAGCTTTCGCAGGAGGTTCATTCTTGGTATCTTGTTCTTTACAGTTGATGAAAATTAGGATTAAGAAAATCCAATTTAGTTTTAAGATTATTTTCATATTACTAATAAAAAATATCCATATTTAATTTCTGACTTTAGACTGCTTATTATATATTTTAGTGCATTTCTTTTTTGTGTTGCCTATTACTTTCGAAAGTTCTGTTATGGATTTTTTCAAATCCACATTTATATTTTGACTGCACTTTTCCGTGTAACCACTCTGCCACGATTCAGATTCACTTTGAATTTTTTTTAAAATAAACTTATTATTTATACCCGAAACCAAATAAGCATTCTGAAGATATCCTCTATCCGGAAATTGAGTAATAATTTCGAATCCTTCTTTGGCCTCTTTAATATCAGTTATCTGATTGCCACCGTCTTCAGAAAAGTTAGTCGATTTTAGAGCCAAATTATAATTACCGCTTTTATCTCCTAAAAACAACAATAATTCATCTCCCAAATAACGATTATGACTCACAATTTTATCTTTAATTCCATCTTTGTTTACATCAAATGTTTTAATGAAATAATTTGTATTGTTAGTATATTGATTAAGATTTATTGTTTGAACCTTTTCAGTATTATTGGCTTCTACTCTATCATTTTTCAGAATTGATTTCTTTTGACAATTGGCAAGTAAGAAAAAAAATAGTAATACTAGAATGGTAATTTTATTCATGATGTGTTTCGTATTTTAGAGTATCTTGAATAGCATTTATTTTAGTTGTGTCTACTAATTTACCCGCAAAATTTTTTGAAAGATTCAACAGCACTTGGTAATAAGTTTTCCAAGATATTTTCCTTTTCTCCTTTATGCTGTATTTTTTCAATTTGATTTGATTGATTGTAATAAAAAAGATAGGTTTCATCATTGGTTTCCGAAAGTACATCGTCAATATAAGTTTCTATTTCAAATTTCACTTCTTTTATATTCCCTAAATCTTTTACATTTTTAAGATTATAGGTCATTGCACAACCTGAACCACAACTGATAACAAAAGAATCATTTAGTTCTTTAGAATTGTCATTTATTTCAACAGAGCTTTGACTCTTTACAGAATCTTGAGTGTCTAAGTTTGTTATTTCTGAAGCATTATTTTTCTTACATCCAATTATAAAAAATAATAAAAATGAAATGATGATTTTTTTACTCGTTCGCATCTTGAGAATTTGTTAAGTATTTTTAGATTCATATTAGATTCAGCTTTTGATAAATCTTATTCACATTTTTTGAGAATAACTTCTTCATTATTAGCTTCCTGCCGAAAACTATTTTCTTTAAACTCTCTTTTTTTTGTTTTTTTATTATAAAATCCATACCAATAAAAATGATACGTTTTATCATCAATCATTTTAATATAAGCAATCGGTTCATCATTTATATATTCTTTCCAATTTAGATTCCTACCGATATTTCCTATATCTTCAGGTATTTCTTTTAGTTTATATGAAATACCATTCTCAAAATCGAACCTTTTAAGCTCTGTCATATCAATATAAATTTGATTATACAGAAGTATCAATGAAGCATCCTGTCCTTCTATCGTTAAACTACCAACTCCATTTTCACAGTTTACCATCCATCTTCCATCAATTTGATATTGAATTTTTGAAGTTTTTATATCATCTTTTAGAATTGATCTCTTTTGGCAATTAAAAAATACGAAAGAAAATAGTATTATTAAAATATTAATTTTTTTCATGATCTAATTTCATATTTTTATGTAAGATTTTCAAAATTCTATTCTATAAGCTTCAAATAGAATTTAAACTTTAGCTGGGAAAACATTTTAGTTTATTAATTTAGCGGCTTCAATAATACCTTTCCCTTTAGTTTGATAAATTTTCAATTGAATCAAAAAACAAATTTTAATCTTTAAAACTGTATCAATTTTTATTTTTCAACTTTTTCAGAAATGATTCATTAACATCCTGAAATTTGATCTTATCGAGATTCTTTTGAGTCCAGACTTTAGAAGGTATTTTTTTATCATGATTGCTTTTATCAAAATATTCTTCTCCATATTTATATAAAAAGATTTCATTATTTTCTATTTTAAAAGTAGTAAAACCATTTACTAAAATATTGTAATCATAACATGTCTGTGCTTCAATGGTAAAGTAGTTATTTTTTACAACGATATTACTAAAGCCCTCAGAAGCACATGTATTATCTACGGAATAAATCAAGTTATTATTTTCTTTCCATAATTCAAATCCGCTGTTAGTGCCCTTAAAAATTTTGATTGGCAAATCGAAATGTTCCTGATCAAATTTATCATTTAAAGATGTGTTTTTATATACCTCAATCTTATCTTTAATACCATCTCCATTTAAATCATGGATAATCTCCTGAACTGTCGTCACAGAAATTTTACTTTCTGGTGAATTTCCCTTCGCAATACTTTTAACTAAATCTTTTAAATCAATTTTTTGTTGTCTTTTTAAGTTCTTCAATTCCATATCCGGTTGCGTAGTTTTTCCTTTAAAAAAAACAAAAGGTAACTCTCGCTGATTATCAGGCATCGTGTGATCGTCATCTCTCGGATAATTATTATCTAAAGAAACCAATAATTTTTTATCTTGATCAACAGCTAATTCTTTAATATCATTGGGATAAGCCCAAAAATTCTTATCTCCGTATCTCTCATCTTTCAATCCTGGATTAAAATATAATTGCAGAATCTCGTCATTATTTTTAATCTTATAAATTGCATAATCTACCCCATCTTCATATCCTTGTGCTCTTATAACCTCTTTTTTATTATCATCATCTAAATCTGCAAACCATTTATAATTAATAGAAACAAAAGGATAAGAAAATTCATGAATAAGATTTCCATTTTTATACCAATATTCAAAATATTTCTCAGAAAGCGAGTCGACTGCGGTAACAATCAATTCGTCGTCAGAATCATTATCTATATTAATTTTTTCCTGTTTTTCAATTTTTAAGTTTGAAGGAATATTTTTTAATATATCGGTTTTAACTTCATTAATCACTGCCTTCTGATCCGCCTGTTTATTCTGTTTACAGGAGAAAAATATTGAGAAAAGAAAAATGCTGTAGAATATTTTTGAATTTATCATATTAAGTTCCTGTTTGAGTTGTTTGATCTGGATTAATATTTACAGCCCTTCCTAATTCGGGAATTTCTGTAAGCGGACTAAATGAAGGTTTAGACATTTTTGCTTTTCTGACTTCAAAATGTAAGTGAGCCATTTTTGCAGCCTGACCATTAGCATTTCCTGTCTGCCCGGTTTTACCAATAGGATCACCAGCTTTCACCTCACCCGTGACATATTCTGAAAGGTGACAATACATTAGAAAATATTTTTGACCTTTATAATTACCTTCTAAAAAGATTCGATGTCCATATCCGGTAGGATCTTCCTGATATGTGATTGTTCCGTCAATAGAAGCGTAGATAGGTGTACCAACAGGGGCATAAAGATCTAATCCATCATGCTTTCCTCCGGTTCTACCATGGAAATCACTTTTACCTGGAGACCATTGTGTCTCTGAATACCAACCTCTTAAGACCATCGTGTCTAAAGGTTGATGCCATGTAGAATCTTCTTCACTACCACTGCATTCTTTAACTTTAAAAATAGTTATCATTCTTTGTAAATTTTGCCACCTATCTTCACGAGAAGGCGTACTTGGATTAACTATATCTACAATTGCATCAAAATTAGGTCTTTCTACACCTTTATCTGCTTCGGTCTGACAACCATAATCCTCCCAATATGCCATACTAGCAACTGTTCCTTCATTAAGATTATTAATATTATTTGCATCGATATCAATTCCGAATTCTGGGTAATCGTTATCTATTCTGGTATTTATTCTGTTGTATTTATTTTTAAATGTGATTTGAATGATTCCACGGCCTCTGTACTTCCAGCCGTCACCACTTGCAACATTTCCGTTACCTCCTCTATTCGCGTATGCAATATTTGCAATCATTTCAGGATTTGATCTGTAATTATTCTGTGCACTTCTACCATATTGATATGCAAGATTATTTGGTGCACCATTTAATCTTCCTGTAGTACTGAAATTTGCGAAATGTCTTGGAAGTTCTTCAGCAGGATAATCTAAACCTTCACCATTTCGTACGTTTATAGATTCACCAACTTCCTGTAAAACCTGAGCAAAAAATTGAGCTTTTTGTCTACAAGTATTAAGTCCAAATTTAGAATTAGCTCCGTTAAAAGCATCCATCAATTGGGTCTTTCTATCTTCAGCGGCAGATGGAAATACCTGAGTTAATTCCTCTATTGTTAGCACTCCACATCTTGGACATTTTGTAGCTACCTCAAAATAAGCCCCATCCGCTTTCAAAAATTCTTTATCGTGTTGTTTTTCGCCTTGAGCTTTAGCTTGAAGATAAAGAAGTTCTTTCTCTTTTTTATAAAGCTTAAATTTAATTGTTTGGTCTTTTTGATATGTTTTTATTTCAAGAGCTTTTTCAATATCCTCAATGTAAGCAGTTTTACCATCAGCTATTTTTTCATTGTTCGTATTTCCATTTTTTGAGTTTTTCAAAATGGTTTCTGCAACTCTTTTTTTAGAATTTTCATCGGTGACTTTATTTTCACCTCCAAATTTGTAAGTGTATTCCCCATCTTCTTTTCCTCTGGAAACCTTTTCCTTCCATTGTTTCAGTTCATCATCCGATTTCGGTCTCAGATGAACAGGAATTTTTACCATTCCGTTTTCTATTTTCCCTGTGAACTCACTTTTTTCAGTTCCCGGAACTTCTCCTGTGGTCGGAGTAGCCTGATCCATTTGTTCTTCACTAATTTCTAAGATGGGTAGAACAGCTCCTGCAGAACCTTTAATTAATCCATCTTTTTCTTTAATAATAATCGTAGCCTGTTTGTCACTTAGACCTGAACCAGCAGTTTTTGCCACCAAATATAATTTTGTGTCTAAAGGCGCAGAGGTAATTTTCTTTAATTCGGCTCCCAGTTTAAAGGTTTGGAAACTTACTTTTTCATCTTTATTATAAACCTCTTTGGAGAGAGCCTGTTTAATGGCTTCCAGAGTTGTGTATTCTTTCTTGTCTGCCAATGCTTTTACAGCAGGCTTTCCTAAAATAATTTTTGCAATTTTTTCTTTTTCTGCATCAGTAGCCGTTTTATTTCCGTTGCTTCCAAACTTATATTCTAAAGTTCCGGCAGCTTCACCAGTTTGTTTAGTGTATTCTTTTTTAGCAAAATAAGCATCCAATAATTCTTCCACCGAAGAATCTTGTACAATACTTACTGTTTTCCCTTCATTAGCTTGAGGAGTTGATGGTTGTTCAGCCTCAATTGTTCCTTGAGCCTCCTGATAATCGTGCAATTCTCCTTCAGATGGGTTTGGATTCTGACCAGCAACTCCCCTTTCTTCCATCTGTGATGCCGGTTTTTCTGCTGCAGGAGAATTTTCGGCTCTGGGTTGCGTATTATTTGATTGAGTTTCAGGTGTTGATTGAGGCGGAGGAGTAGGATTACTTGTCGGTTGTTGTGGTCTTGGTTGAGGAATTGGCGCAGGTGTATGCAAAGGATTGTTCACATTGACATTATCTGTTGCGTGTCTTTTGTGTGAAAAATATTCGACCGTAACATAAAACTCAAGTTGTTTGGGATCTGTTTCTCCCTGCATTGCCTTTTGCATCAAAGCTCGGGTGAGCATAAATTCAGCTGTAGCAACACCACTTCTGTCTACAGTGGCTTCTTTAGTTTCAATTAAAAGGTTTTTTGCATCGTGTCCTTCGCCTGTGGCATCATCTTCCCAAAGAGTAAACTTTAATTTTTTACCATTCAAATTCACACATTGCGCGCGAGCTCTCATTTTCTCTGTAAAACTGAACACCGTTCCCGGTGAATCGTCTACATACTGAAGTTCTACTTTTTCAATTTTTGGAACGGCTGCAGGTTGAGGATTGATTTCAATTGTTGACGCACCTCTTCCTTCAGGTTCAAAAAGATAGGCTTCTAAACGATAGGTATGCTTTTGTGCAACCTCTCCGAAAGTAAAATTCCCAACACCCGTTTTTTTGATGTTGGTGGATGTAAATCTTCCGTTGGGTCTTTTTTTAAATAATTCCCAAATAACATTTGCCGGATTCCTTTGGTTTTGAGGAGTGGAAGGATACCAATCTGTAACAGTATACGTAACGGCTTCCCCCACTTTTGGTGAAGAATTTCCGGATATTTTTGAAACTCCTTTTTTAGACATTTCAGGAAAGTTTAAAGATTAATAAGCGTCGATTTCGCTTTCCATTGCTGTTTCTTTAAAGTCATTCACATCCACAAGAGGATTTGCATGTCTGATTACTTTTGCATCAGCATTTTTTACATTCTTTTTACTCATCTCACCACGCTGTCCGTGATCTTTGATCGTAATTTTTCCACCCGTTGCACATTGAAGTTCCGAAACTTCTGTCACACACTTTTTACCCATCACCAAAACTTTTTCGTAAGTTTTCTGCCATTTTCCGGCAGGAGCATAAGCGCAGGGAAGATATCCTCCCGAACTGGGTTTTAATTTACATTTTCCAAAACTCGGACCTGGTGGATTGAATTGCAAATCATCTTCTGTAACAGCTAAATAATCTGAATTTCCGGCAGAATCATTCCAGAAATGTTTGTTGTGAGCATTAACGATATGCTTAGGAAACTGATCTCCCTGGTTACACTGGCAAGTTCCTTTTTGAACGACGAAGTGTTTACCATCATGAGATGATGATTGAGTAGACATAATGTGAGATTTGGTACTCAAAGATAACAAAAAGTATTCTAACATAAAAAAAACGGAAAATTAATTCTCCGTTTTTTTATTATGTCATAACTAATTAATGTTGAGTATATTCCGGTTCCTCTACAGGAAGCATTGTTGGCATAAAATATTCATTAAGCCAATAAAATTCCTGCCCGTTCTGCTTAATTTTTACCGCAGGATTATTCCTGTAAGTAAGCATTCTGTCTGCAAGATCTTTGTAATATTTAAAATAAGTTCTTGCTTCTTCATTGGTGATGATATTAGATTTTTTCCAGCCTGCAAGCATGTATTTAGACATTTTTTCTTCATCAGAATTATCAAAACCTGTACTTACTCCCACTGCATAAGACATCGGCTTCTTATACAATTCTCCTTTGTCTAAAAATTTCAGCGTTGGATTATATTTTTTCAATAATTTAACATATTCTCTAATTGCTCTTCCCTGTTTAAAGTCTGTTCTTGCAGCCCCAGTATTTTCATAAACTTCTTTATAGAAAGCTTTCAACTGATCATATTCACTCTCAGAAACAAGAATACCTTTTTCCATATTCTGTTTGTAATCCATCAATTCTTTAGGAATATATCCTTTTGCTAAAAACGGATTTCCATAGTTGATCAACTGCGCTGCAATTCCTGAAGGAACCGGATTAGTCAATCCCGGATACAAATATTTATATTTAAAATCTACCTCAGTTTTCCCTGCACCCACCGAAGAATGGAAGCGTTCATTTAATGACTTATCTATCATTTCATTGTCATAAGTAACCTGAGCAATGAGACTATCTACAGATTTTACCAAAAGCCCCGGTGCAGTGATGTCCCCTTTTTTAGGGAAAATTACAAATCCTTGAGCCATACTCTGTTTAGGGAAATCTAAAGAAAAGAAGCCTGCATCACTTTCTATTAAACTAAAGTTATTCTTGTTTAAGACGTCACTTTGATTAATAATTTTCTGTTTTTTTAATTCGGCAACATTTTTAGCCGTATTGGTCACGATATTTTCTGATATCAAAACAAAATCGTTGTAAGTATCGGAAGAACGAGCATTAGTTTGGAACATAATCAACCGTGCCTGAGCTTGTGTTAATGAACCAATAACGCCATACATATTTCCGCTTCGATTGGCGGAAGTACCAATTGTAACTACAATATTAGCTTCATCCGGAACACCAGAAAGTAAATTTCCAGCTGCAATCAGACCTTCATTTACCGGCTGATTTCCAACACTACTAGGACAATTCATTTCATTCATTTTATCTTCAATAAAACTCATTACTTTGTTGTAATCTTTACTTAAAGGCGACGGAATTACATTTTCTCCACAAGAATTGTTTTTATAAAGAACCACACCGTATTTTACAGAATTAAAATAAGAAGGTTTTTCAAATTTTAACTGAAGATCCTGTAAAAGCGAGCTTACAATGGGAATGTAAGGTCTATTTGCTTCACTTATATCCAGAACAAAAACAATATTTATTTTCTTGTTTTTATCAATTATCTCTTTGTAACGGTCAAAAATAATAGGCTCTCCCAAGACGTTCTTAACAAAGTTTTTACTGTAATCTAAAACATTGGTAAAATATTTAGTTTTAAGATCAGGTTTTGCTTCTTCATTTAAAGCCAATGTTACAGGGAAAATATTTTCAAGAGGCGGTCTTTGATTAACATCCGTCAACAAAACAGCAGTACGGTTTTCCTTATCCTGAGCTCCTGGAGAACCTTCATGAATTCCTAAAGTACTTTCTTTAATACCTGTTGTGTTTTTCATTTTTACAGCAGAACGTTCACCCCAAGCTGAAACAACATTAGAACTCACCCAACCATACAAACCTGTACTGATACTGTCCATATCGATTCTTGGTTTTTTCCCAACCAGAAAACGTTTGTTATTTTCTGCCTGTTTGTAAACGTAGACCATTTGACCATTCGGGATTTTTACATTTGCAGCTTCAATAAGGCTTGGCGAATTAAAAACCATGATCGAATCGTTCTTATAATACCTCTCTGCACTTTTAATAACATCAGGATTATTGGGAACTACCGCAACTCTTACCGGATAACCTGTTTTTTCGCTTTTCAAAGAATTACTCCAAAGCAAAAGATCAGATTCGGGGATCCAGCCGTAGGTTTTTATTGATTTCGACGAGATCTTTTTCATCAAAGCATCAGGAATATATTCTGCTACTTTTACCATTCCGTCTCTGTGTTTTAAAACCATTAAAGGCTCTAAAAATTTCACTTCTTTATATGATTTTTCATCATTTTTATCGAGATAAGCTGTATTTCTTGATCGGTCTGAAATAACGATCCAGGGAGCTGATTTTTTTGGAAAACCATTAATTACCGGAGCATTATCAATTTGCCCATATTGTTGTGGTTCAGGAGTTTTTTTTGATGGCAATTTTACCTGACAACTCGTCAGCAAAACTGAAAGCCCGATATAATAAGCCGCTAGAGGAAATTTATTTTTCATCTTAATTTTCTTTATAATTGGTGTGATGCCCGATAAACGAACAATTTATTATTTGCTTTGGTTGATGTCAACTTTGGTTACACAAGTCATACCATCATCAAAATTCAATTTTACAGTTTGTATCACTGTATTTTTATCAAACTGAAGACCTGCACAATACAGATAAAAATTATTGACTTTGCTGTCGCTAACTTTTACAATTGCATTCTCGTTATTACACAAATAGGTTTTCAAAAGATAATTGTAATGCATATTGAAGCTGTTACCATTGGCAATCTGCTGCAAGTGATATTTAAAATCATTATCTTTTTTCGCATACAGTTCGTCTAAAGTAGGCTCTTCATCCTGCATAGAATTGTACGCAGGTAAGATTTTTATACGATGTTCAACGGGTTCCAAATCTTTTTCGGTATACAATGTAACCGTATAATCTCCAGGTTTTTGAAACGCGTAAATAGCCAGTTTGTCTTTAGCATCAATTTTTCCGGTTTCTCCAAATCTCCAGGTAAACTGTGTAGCATCTGAAAGCGCACGGAATTGTATGTTTTCATACTGCATTGCCTGAGTTTGGGCATCAATCTTCGTTACTCCGGCTGTGCTGTCTTTAGGTTTTGGAATTCCTCTTGGGGAAACCATAATCGGGAAAGATTTAGAATATTTATTATCAATAATCAAGGTCACGTTGTAATAACCCGGCTTACTGTAAAAATGAATTCCTTTGTCTTTGTCTGAAGTTTGCCCATCTCCAAAATCCCATTTTTTGAATTTTGCAAACGGTGTTTTATCCTGAAATCTTAAAGTATCTCCTGTAAAAAGCGAAGACGGGAAAACTACTCCTTCAATATCACTCTCCGAATGAATGACCTTTTTTTGCAGCCACAATGCGACGAGTGCGGCAATAAGCAATGTGGCAATTACACCAATAATGATGTTTTTCCTGTTCTTTTGAAAATAATTCATAGTAAGTTTTTGTGATGTGTTTTGTATATTTTTGGTGTTATCTTGGGTTTAAAGCATTATTCCGATCTCTCAGAGTCTGGCTTTTCTCTTTGTATCCTAATTGACAGTCTTCAAACTGTTTTTCGAATGTTTTCGTCGTTTCATTCATTTTCATGATTCTTTCTTTGTCTACCATGTTCATTTTAAAGAATTTTCCTATTTGTGGAAAAGCCATTTTTCGGGAATCGTTGACAGTGACATTCTGAAACGTATTGGCTAAATCCTGCACTGCATATTCAGCATCATTTCTTTCTACAGGTTGCTGAATTTCTACAGACAATCTGTTAACTCTCGCCGAAGCGGTATCTATTAATTTTAAACCAATTTTTTGCTGCTGATCAAACTTTACTTTCTGATCCAAAATCTGTAACGAATTGGTATCTGCCTCAGAAAACGGTGATGCAAAATCTTTTAGAAAAATAACTCCCAGAAAGAAAAGCGCCACGATAAGCATTAATATGAGGTAAAAAAACTGATAATGTTTTTCTTTTTTTGATAATGTAACTTGTCCCTGCATAATTTCTAAACTTTAAAATATAATTATCTTCTTCGTCCTGTAAAATTTCTGGTAGGATCTATTTTCATCTTGCTGTTAATCTGATTAGATTTCCCCTGACATTCCTGAACATTACGAATCGCAATCTGTTGTTTAAAAGAGACATTGAGGATTTGGCTTTTAAGATTAAGCATTGGCTTAATTTTCTGCATTAAAACTGCGTAATGTTTTAAATTATGAGCACTGTCGGCTGCCATAAGCTGTTGAGCTTCGCGAACGTTGTCGAGAATGTAAGTACGTAAATAGTTATCGTTATAAGCTTTGTCAGAATCCAACAGCTCCATTCTTGCGTAAATACTGTCAACATGAATACGAAGAAGGTTATCTTTAGCCAAAAGGTCTCGGTATGCACGTACTTCTTCATCAACACCGGCAAGCTGCCTGTCGTAACTCTTAAAAAAGAAGAATACACTGGTAAATGAGATTGCAGATAATATAACGAATGAAAGTATAAACTTCCATATACCTAATCTTACATCAGATTTGTTTAATTTTTTTTCTCTACTCGTAGACATGTTTGTGATTTGGTTTGGATTGTGAAAATAGGAAAAAAAATATTTATGCACAAAATTAAATTCAATGCATACAATACTATTTACAATTTTTTAATGTAAAGTTTAATTTTCAGATCCGAAAGATTTTCTTATTTTAGTCAGCAGAATTTTATTTTGCCATACCAAATCACGAAAATAAAATGAGTAAGTTACTGACCAATACGGTAAGATTTTCTATTGCGGACAGCGATTTTTATTTTAAAAAAATAATGATCAAAACGCTTCTGGAAAACCCATTTAATGTGCTGCTTAATGACTGCAACAACGGTCATGAGCTGATTAACCGAATCTACAGGAAACAGGAAGATGTCTTTATCATAGAGCTCTTTATGCCTGTTCTCAGCGGTATTGAAGCCATAAAATTTATCCGAAAAAACAATAGTGAAACACCGATTATCACCTATTCCGGAACGTATCAGGAAGACATGGCAGAGATTTTAGAGAAGGTTCCAAATATCTATTACTGCCAAAAAAACAGCAATATTATAAAAGACATTATCAAAGGACAAATTACCTCTCAAGATTTTGATTATCAAGCTTATTCCGAAAACTGGAAACAACAGCCTTTGGCGGTTCAGGAATATATGAACCGTCAGAAAAAAAGCCAGGAAGAACTTTCATCAACAGAAATTCAACTGATGAAATTTTGCTATGAAGGCTTCAGCAATAAAGAGATTGGCGAAAAGCTCAATCTGAGCACACGTACCATCGATACGTACATCAACAGACTTACAGAAAAGCTCGGTTTAAAAACCAAACTGCACCTCATTCGCTTCTGTGTAGAAAACGGATATTACAATTCCAGCATGTAAAAAACTCCTTCTTTTAGCAATACACTATACTAAACACAGAATTCTCAGTAGTTTATGTGAAACATTTTTCGTTTGAAATTGTTAATATTCAATTTTTTTGACTAAATTTGCACACCTAAAATTTAAAATTTACAAAGGAAATGACAAAGGCAGAATTGGTAAACACCATCTCAAATAAATTGGGGACCGAAAAGAATGAAACACAGAAAGTTGTAGAAGCTTTTATGCAGGAGATCAGAACTTCTATGTACAATGGAGACAATGTTTACTTAAGAGGTTTTGGATCTTTCATCGTGAAAACAAGAGCAGCAAAAACGGGAAGAAACATCTCTAAGAACACTGCAATAGAAATTCCTGCACATAATATTCCTGCTTTCAAGCCATCAAAATCTTTTGTGGAGAAAGTGAAAACTAAGGTTGCAGTAAAATAAAGAGAGAAATAATTAATATTAACTAGTTACTTAAAAAAAATTTAACATTATGCCAAGCGGAAAGAAAAGAAAAAGACACAAGGTTGCAACACACAAAAGAAAGAAAAGAAGAAGAGCGAACAGACATAAGAAAAAATAATCTCCTTCGGGATTTTTAGTATAATAATATAGTTGGTGTTTTTAATTTTTTAATATTCACCGACTATATTTTGTTATGTAAAACAGTAAGGAATTGAGAACAATGAGCAATCATTAACCTCAAATTTCATCACCAATCTTTTTATCTTTAATTTTAAAAATGAAGAAAGAACTAATAGTTTCGCATGAAGATGATCTTACAAAGATTGCTTTGCTGGAGGATGGAAGACTATGTGAACTTCATGAGGAAGAAGACAAAAATGATTTTGTAGTAGGAGATCTGTTTATAGGAAAAGTAAAAAAACTTGCACCCAATCTTAATGCCGCTTTTGTAAATATCGGCTATGATAAAGATGCATTCTTGCATTACCAGGATTTGGGACCGCAATACCTTACGTACCGAAAATTTTTAAAAGATTCGGTTTCTAAAAAACAGACTTCATCAGGTTTAAAGAATTTTGAAATTCAGCCTGAAATCGACAAAAACGGGACTGTAGATAAGATCATCGCCAAAGATGATATCGTTTTATTACAAATTACCAAGGAGCCTATCTCCACAAAAGGACCACGAATTTCTACCCAAATTTCTTTAACAGGACGTTTTTTGGTTTTGATACCTTTCGACAATAAAGTTTCAATCTCAAAAAAAATCAGCAGTTCTGAAGAAAAAGTAAGACTTCGCACCCTGATCGACAGTATAAAACCAGAAGGTTTTGGCGTCATCATCAGAACAGTAGCAGAAGGAAAGAAAGTAGCCGATCTCCATAATGATATGAATCAACTGATTCAGAAATGGGAGAATACTTTTAAGAATATTCAGAAAAACAAAGTACCTTCTAAAGTCTTGAGCGAAGATGATAAAGCATCGTCTATTTTGAGAGATAACTTTAACCAGGATTTTGTAAATGTCTTTTGCGATGACGAGCAAATGGTAGACGAAATGAAAAATTATCTGGAAGTAATAGCTCCGGAACGAAAAAATATCGTTCAGTTCTACGACTCCCACATTCCTCTTCTCGAATATTATAACGTTGAAAAGCAGCTAAAACAAAGCTTCGGAAAACACGTAAATATTCCAAGTTCAAAAGGCGCTTATCTGGTGATAGAACACACAGAAGCGTTGCACGTAATCGACGTCAATTCCGGAAATAATATTACCACCGGAAATACTGCCAATAAAGAACACGCATTGAATGTGAACAAAATGGCAGCCACAGAAATAGCAAGACAATTGCGTCTTCGCGATATGGGAGGCATCATCGTTGTAGATTTTATCGACATGACCAACCCCGATCATAGAAGAGATTTGTATGAGCATTTTAAAACAGAAATGAGCCGCGACAAGGCCCGTCACAAGATTTTACCTCCAAGTAAGTTTGGATTGATACAAATCACAAGACAAAGAAACCGTCCGGAAAAACAAATCGACATTAAAGAAGAAAATCCCAACAAAGACGGAGAAATAGTAGCTCCGATCGTAATTGTTGAGAAAATGGGAGACACCATCAGAACCATTATGCAGAAAGAAAAAGGAAAACTTTTCCTGCATGTACACCCTTTCGTAGAAGCTTACCTTACTAAAGGTCTTAAAAGCATCCAGATGAAATGGTTTTTGAAGTACAAAAAATGGGTCACCATTATTCCCAGGGATTCTTTTAAGTATTTAGAATACAAAATCTACAATTCTAATAAGGAAGAATTGAGCGGATATTCTAATTAAAAAACATTCTACAGCCTCCATATTTTGGAGGCTTTTTTATTTAAATTTTATCATAGCTTACTTTTTCATACATTAACCGAGGTTTTTTTTCATTTAAAAATCACATTATTTTCATTGATTTTACAGCTTTTTAAAAAATTATATAAATTTTAAGCCTCACATGAGATAATTTTTGAAAAAAACTTTTTTTCAATCCTAATGTACAATTCCCTACTTGTGAAATAAATTTTCTCCAAAAGTTTAATAAATTCATGTAAACACCGAATTATTCACACATTTAAACTCTCAAAAAAATGATGAAAACGCAATTAATCAACAATCAATGATATAAATAACTACAAATTATCATTTTCATATAAAAACAACAATTACATTAATAAAACCCGTAAAAAAACGGATTATTTAGTGTAAAATAATGGGGTTTTTACTATATTTATGTATTGAAAACTTACCCTGATGAAACCTAAATTAACCATCTTTGATGAGCCACTGTTGTATGCGGAGGGTTTATCAAAAATTCTTGTTCAAAACAAGATTTTTAGTTCGATCGAAATTTTTAATTCGTACGAAAATCTTTCTAAACACATCAAGAATGACCCTCCAGAATTTTTAATGATCAGCTCCGGTATTTTAGTACGTACAGAAATGTATTCTTCTATAGAAAATATTGTTGCTGAAAATAAAAATATCAAGATTATTGTAATCGGGCACTCTTTTGACGTAACATCAATTAGAAAACTTTTTACTAAAGGAATTAAAAGTTACCTCGACAAAAACAGTTCTTATGATGAATTTTTAAAATCTATTCAGGCATTAATCTCAAACGAAATCTACATTTGTGATTATGCGAAAGAAATGATGATTAACTACATCAGCCACGAGCAGGAAAAACAAAATTCTCACATTAAAGACCCTTTAACAAAGCGTGAAATGGAGATTTTGAAACTAATCTGCGACGGATTGAGCAGCAAAGACATCAGTGAAAAACTTTTTATCAGTATCAATACGGTAGAAACTCACAGAAAGCGAATTCTTTTAAAACTCAATGTAAGAAACTCGGTGGGTGTGGTAAAATATGCTTTGGAGAATAACATCATCCACTAAAAATTCTAAGTTTTAAACCAAAAAAATCTAAACTCGAAAGGTTTAGATTCTTTTTTGCCATTAATCCTAGAAAAAATTGAGGCAAAAGTTTACAAAAAAATATGAATGTTTAAATTAGCTTATTTAAGTTTTAGAAATTTTAAATCATATGTCTTTTTAAATTTTATGCTTTCTATTTTTAATTCTCACAGATTGTTTAAATCGCACAAATTTTAAAACAATCTGTGAGAAATATTTTGGTCTTAATATTATTCATAATCCGGCATTTCTGCATTGGTGAAAAGTGTAGTTCTGGTAAAATCTGTATTGGTGTTATTTAAATCTATAACGACGACGTTTTTCTGTGAAATATTATCATTCGAAGTATTCATCAGAATAATCTGAGCATCGTTCGGTGAAAATCTTGGGTCAAGATCGTTGGTTCCAACTGGTTTATCACTTTCCGTAGAAATATCGATAATAGTGTCGGTTACTAAATTATAAATAAAAATTCGCGAATCGAGCTGTCGGTAATTAGAATCCTGATATCCTGAAACATCTCTTGTGTACAGCAATTTTTGTCCGTCAACAGAAAAGTTTAATCCTCCTGCTGCTCCTAAACCACTATTAACAATATTCTTCAAAACATTTCCGAGCATATCGATAATATAAATTTTCACATTATAGCCGTTAAAATTATTTGTTTTCAGGGCAATTTTACTGTTATCATAGCTCCAGTCACATTCTGAAATCAGACTTCCATCGGGTGTTGTGTACAAAAGTTCCTGTCCGCTTCCGTCTTTATTAATTTTATATAGTTTATCAAAACTGGAGTAAATGAACATGCTTCCATTCGTGCTCCATGCAAAATCCATTTCATAATTATTAAAACCGGAAACCGGAATCTGCGTCACTTTAAATGGATTTGAACCATCCGGATTTGCGGTGTAAATATGAGTTCCGCCACTTTCAGTTCTTAAAAATGCGATTAATCCTGCATTATTATTTTTTCTCGGACGCCAACTGTTGTACATAGAAGCTGTGTATTGAAAATTACTTCCCAGATTATCGCTGGACATGATTACAAAATTTCCACTTTGCTTACGCACATAATGATACCGATTTGCAGGAACAGTATTCGTTGTAAATTTGAATACAGCACTCAAAACTTCCGGATGAATTTCGTCTGAAACGCCAACCTGCCAAAAATAACTGACTCCAAACTGAAGATTATCTAACGTATAATGCTTTTCCTTTAGATCATTTACCTCAACAATATTTGTATTGAGATTATTTTTTACAATCAATCTATATTTCAAAACATCCGTTGTATCGGGATCAGTAGAATTCCATTTGAGTTCTACCGTCAAAGGTTGATTGACCGCATTATCAATTGGACTCAACAACACAGGAGCTGTCGGTGGAGAATTTAACGAATCATCATCATTCATCTCAAAAACAATCGTAACCAATTGCCCTTGATTTTGAATATTGACCGCCTGAAAATTGGTTACATAACCCGAAAGTTCACATTTCACCGAATAGTTTCCGATTGGTAGATCTTTTATTTCAAACAAACCATCTTTGTCGCTAAACACAGTTTGTGTACTTGGAGTTGTAAAAATTTTTGCATTTTGTATCGGCTCGTTGGTGCCACGTTTTACAACTTTCCCTTTAAGATTCCCTGTTTGTGCCTGTTCTACCAATTCTTCACTGCATGATCCTAAAGAAAAAATCAGAATGAGAATGGTGAATATTTTTATAAAAGTTTTCATAACCTAGTTTTTAATTTTTTCCGATATAAAAATTGATTCCAAGACCAAATCGTATTGCCTGATCATTTCTTTTACCTGTTGTGAGATTTTCCCAATCATCACTGAATCCCATATCATACTGCGAGGAAAGCCTTAAACCAATATTTTGTTTTACCAAATATTCTAATCCGCCACCAACTTGTGCTTTGTATCTTGATTTATCCTGCGAAAACATCGTTGCAACTCCACCATAGACGTATGGCGAAAGTTTGTATTGTGGAATGATTATATATTCAAGATTAATTTCTGTAACGAAAAATGAGCGAGACATTATGTTATCGTTTTGAATCTTGAAATAATTGGCATTTCCTTCTAAATTGAAATTTTTATTGAGGAAATATTTGATTCCAATCTTCCCACCAATATTGGTTGCAGGATTTACATAATCATCTTTTACCTGCTGCGTTTCAACGTTTCCGAAAATTGAAAAATTCTGTCTGTTGTCATTAGGATATTTATTTCCTATTAATCTTTTGTTGCTGTTGGCTTGCTCGGCATTGTACTCATCAATAAGTTTTTGGTATTTCACATTTGAATCAACTGCTTTCCCCCAAATTTTATCACGAACACCTTCTACAATTAAAGATTTCACCGCTTTTTCTATAGCATCCGTTACCGCCAATTGAACGGGCTCATTTTGAGTCATCCCAACCTCAGCTTCCAAAAGTCTTTCTGCATCAACATATCTGAAGAAGCTTCCGTTTACGCTTGTGGAAAGAATTGTTTTGGAAACATAAACCGTTTTTAAAATTTCTCCGTTTAAAGTAGAGACCGCTCTCAGATAAATAGTAATCCTGTCTTGTCGGTATTGTGAAGAAGCACCAATCCCAAAATATCTTGCGCCTACTCCACCAGTCAGAATATTGCTGTCGTAAGAAATGACACCACCTTCCAAAAGAATTCCGGCGTACAATAATGGCGGTAATCCCTGACTGTTATTTTTATCTGCGTCTTTCAGATATTCCTGTCTTGTGGAACGGATGATTTGTCTTTCGTTTAAAAGATTTGCAATATTTTCTCTTTCGATAGGAATAAACCAATGGCTGTCTTCCAAAGCTTTGATAAGAATTGTGGTGGTACCTTGCGGAACTGCTGTACTCCAGTTGTTTCCGTTTTCTGCAGGTTTGTACTGCCCGGTTTGATCCCGAAATTTATATACTCCGATAACAATTTTTTCTTTAGGAGCTGGTAAGTTTTTGAGTTCTGTAGTATAAGGTGTGATTTCACCAATCATTGATTTTTCTTTTGAAGAAGGTAATCCAATCATAGAACCGCATCCCAATACAATAGACAAAACCATTATACAGAATAACATTTTGACATTAATATAACTTTTCATGATCGTTTTTAGTTTTTTTTATTTTGGAATGACAATCTCTGACTGATCTCCCGAACCGGTATCCAAAATATTTATTAATAGTCCTTGAGCTGTAGAAGTCACTTGCAAATACAGTGAACCAAATATGTAATTTCCTGGTTTTAAAGCTCCATCACCAAACTGTTCCTGAAACAATTTGCTAGAAAGCTGACTCAAGATTTGCCTATTCAGGCTTTGTGTAAAACTGTCTAGAGAGTTTAAACCACTTAATAAATTATCTATATTAGACTTTTCATCAAACTGATTCTGAGCATTGGCTGAGCTCAAAAGCCACTGATAATTAAAGGTATCGCCACCAAATGCGGGATTGATAGGTTTATATACCAGTTGCTGAGATTTTGCGAGAAATGTCCCGGCAAAAAGTATCATTACAACGGTTAAATTTTTCATGACTATTCATTTTAGTAGATAAATTCATTTTTTATAAGATTTTTCCTGATATTATATTCTTTGATGTATCTTAAAGTATAGGCAAGCTGCTCCGTTAGATAGTCTTCACTTGGGTTTGTAATAAAGCTGTAAATAACCTTATCATCAATTTCAATGTTTATTTGTCCACTGGTTCCTCTTGCCGGAAGTTCAGAAATTTTTATACTTGAACTGTTTTTATCGGGAATTTGACTGTACTGAATGTAAAACATATCATAAAAATCTCTTCCCACTTTTGTTTTTGTGTCGTCAATTGTAAGGCCTTTCAGTTCAAAAGCTTCTTCTTTTTCGACCTGGCTGATTTTTTTGTTAAAAAAATTCTGATTAATTTCTAAACTGTCTTTAGATATGAGTTTCTGGGTTTGCTCGTCTCGGATGTAGAGAAACGCTTTCAGTGCATCTTTATTTTCTAAACCTACATTGATTTCGGATAAAGATTTTGTTTCTCCCGGATTAATAGAGAATTTCCCACTTTGTTTGTTGTTGGAAAGATTTCCATTTTCTCCTTTTTTAATGCTTACCAAAAGGTAATTGAGCTCTACGTAAGTAGGAGTATTATTAGTAACAATCGCTTTTATTTTAAGTTGTTTTTCAATTGTTTCATTTTCAATTTTTGCTATAATTCTCTTATCCTCTTGCCCAAAGATTGATGAGGGCAAGAGCATAAGAAATAAAAAAACTAATAATGAATAAAAACTTTTCATCGCATTTTATCTAATAATTTCTTACAAAGACCGTCTTATTATCTGCTTTTACATTAATCTGCATTCCATCTGAAACGCTGTTACTTCCTGTGACATCAACAATATTATTATAACCTTGTACGGTAACGGCAGCTTTAGTTTCCTTTTCGGTAAAAGCATTATTAAAATAAATACTATTCTGATCACCTAGCTGCTGAATAATAATGTTGGTTTTAGAACTGATAGTAAGATCAGTGTTATTCCCGTTTCCAACTTGTGCAACAATAGATGATGAATTACTTTGTGGAATACTCTGAAGAGAAATCACATCTATAATTGTATTGCTATTGATTTTATTCCAATCAACTTGTTGCGACTTCCCCCAAAGAAATGTGAAGAAGATAATACATGAAATTAATTTGGTTAAGGCTTTCATTTTTTTATTTAAAGGTACCCTATTACACAGCCTTACGAAACACTCCTTACCATTACAAAATTAAAATCACTACTTTCCGTTACATCACATCATCGTTTCTACGAATTATCTTTAAACAAAAAAAGAGAAGCCGAAGCCTCTCTTTGGGTTGAATAAAAAATAACCTAAGAATTAATTAGATTGGGTCACCGTTAATGTATTATTGTTTCCTATTTGAGTTCCTACGTGAAGATGAGAATCTCCATATTGATAAATATAAGCTTGGTTTGAATTACCTAACTGAATATCTAAAGCTGTATTAGAATCACCAAATTGGCCTTGTTCTAAATAGTTACCATTACCAATTTGAGCCGCATAAGCTTGGTTATCATCTCCAAATTGACCTACAAAAGCTTGGTTGCTATTACCTAACTGACCATGGACAGCAACGTTATCGTCACCATCCTGCCATTGTACAATTAAGTTTGAGTTTCCACCTTGAGCAGCTACAGCACTATTTCCTGATCCCATTTGATATTGTCCTGCTGCATTAGAATTACCTACTTGAAGAGCCGTTGCTGAGTTATCATTTCCATCCTGAAACTGGATAATTGCGTTACTTGCTCCATATTGAGTTGCAGAAGCATCATTTCTATTGCCTAATTGATCTTGATCTACGCTATTCCAACCTCCCCATTGTAAAGTTGAAGCATCATTTCTGTTTCCTACCTGATTGGTATTATTAACGTTAAGCCAGCCAGTTTGATCTACATCAACGTTATTTCTGTTACCGTCGCTCACAACTGTATTAGAGTTTTGTATTCCGGTTTGGTCAATCGTTGCAACGTTACGATTTCCATCCTGTAATAATGAGTTTGAATTTAGCATTCCTGTCTGTGTAACAGTTGCTGCGTTTAAATTTCCATTTTGAGTGCTAACATCGATGTTCATTTGAGCAAATGTGAACCCCATAGCTGTTAGTGTTAAAACACCAGTAATTAAATTTCTCATTTCAGTAAAATTTGTTGGTTAATAATGAGACAAAGATAGAAGCGCAAAACGCCGGAAAAAACACTGCAAAAGTGTAAATTTTAAAAATCACTGAATGCAGTTTGTATTGTAACTGTTTTCAGTTTTTCTTTATAACGGCTATTAGTTACACAACACAATCAATATTATTACTTATGAGTTTTTAAACTTAAAATTATTTTTAATTAACATTTTCACACTTCCTTTCTACAAGATATATTAGTAAATTTGAAGTATGAGTTTTGGAAAAGATTTACTACGAAAAATAAAAAATGCAGGATTGGCAGGCGCCAATGCACACGGAATTTTCTCGCCGCCTTCACGTCCTATATTTACATACGATCAGGTTTTAGAAAAAAATCCGAAATTTGCAGCCGTAAATATCGTTTTATATCTAAAAGACAATGAATGGCATTTTCCTCTGATTGTAAGAAGTACAAACGAAAGAGACCGACACAGCGGACAAATCTCTCTTCCAGGCGGAAAACGTGAGGAGCTTGATAAAGATTTTGCCCAAACCGCAATTCGTGAAACGTCTGAAGAAATAGGCATCGAAAAACATTATGTGAGAATTATACGGGAGCTATCTCCTATTTACATTCCGCCAAGTAATTTTTATGTTTATCCATTTATTTCTTACACCAAAAAAAATCCTGAATTTATTTTGCAGCAAAGTGAAGCTGTAGAAGTGATAGAATTTCCTATTACTTCATTTTTAAATTTACCAGACAGTCCTGAAATCATGGCACTTCCGGGAGCCGGAGGTCATGAAGTTCCGGTAATCAATTTTAACGGATATATTATTTGGGGAGCCACAGCGATGATCTTAAGCGAATTCAGCCAGTTGATTAAAAAAATGTAACTTTGCAACTATTATGTTTAATTGAAAAATGGCGAAGAAGAACATTTTTACCGATTCATTCGGAACACCTTATTTTTTAAAAAGATTAATCATTTTTATTCTGGGAATTGTTTCTTACAGAAGATTCAATGGTTTCAATAAGCTTAAAATCACCGGAACCGAAAATTTGGTAGATCTTCCGGATTCTAATGTGCTTTTCGTATCAAACCACCAAACGTATTTTGCTGATGTTGCGGCAATGTATCACGCATTTTGTGCAGTAAACAATGGATATTTAAATACCATTAAAAATCCTATTTATCTTCTTAATCCAAGAGTAGATTTTTATTACGTTGCTGCTGAAGAAACCATGAACAAAGGAATTCTTCCTAAAATTTTTAAAATTGCAGGTGCAGTTACCGTAAAAAGAACCTGGAGAGCAGAAGGGAAAAACGTCAACCGAATGGTAGATCTTGGAGAGATTGATAACATTATGAAAGCTCTCGACAACGGTTGGGTAGCAACTTTTCCACAAGGTACAACTGCAGCTTTTGCACAAGGAAGAAAAGGTACTGCAAAACTGATAAAAAACCAGCGCCCGATTGTGATTCCTATTAAAATAAATGGATTCAGAAGAGCGTTTGATAAAAAAGGACTTCGTGTAAAAGTAACCGGAGTAAAACCAACCATGGAGTTTAAAAAACCTTTGGATATTGATTACGACAAAGAAAATGCACAGCAGATTCTTCTTAAAATAATGACTGCCATTGAGCAGACCGAAGATTTTAATATCCTACACACCTATGATGAAGAAATTAAGGCTAAAAAATCTGAACAGCGCAATTCTCAAAACTAAAAAACAATGAAGAAGATTTTAGGTGTATTTTTAATAATGATCACCATACTTTCTTGTAACAGTCAGAAAGTTTATCAGGATTTTGATATCAGTTATTCTAAAAGCGGAGGTTATGCTCCTACTTACGAGAACCTTTTAATTAAAGGAAATGATGTACATTATTCTTTTGAAGGACAGGGTAAAAAAATAAAAAAAAGCTTCAAAGTATCTAATGAAGATCTGAAAAATCTGGAAGAAACACTTTCAAAAAATAATTTCAGAAGAATTCAGGAAGATCATAAAAAAGTTTATGATAATGTGACAACTTCAATCAACATTAAGAAAGGTGTAAATGAAGGAAGCAAAAACGACGGAAGCATGATTATGCCCAATTACAAAACCAATTGGGAAAACATTACCGCTGAATTTCAGAAACTCATAAACAATAACGTAAAAAACTAAGGAAATAAGTTGAGAACTCATTTTATTGCTATTGGCGGAAGCGCAATGCACAATCTTGCAATTGCACTTAAAGATAAAGGATATCATGTGACAGGTTCAGATGATGCTATTTTTGAACCTTCCAAATCGAGATTAGAAAAAAAAGGGATTCTTCCCGAAGAAATGGGCTGGTTTCCTGAAAAAATCACGTCTGATATTGATGCTGTAATCCTCGGAATGCACGCTCATCAAGACAATCCTGAGTTGGCAAAAGCAAAAGAATTAGGTTTAAAAATATATTCTTATCCTGAGTTTCTTTACGAACAATCAAAAACTAAAACCAGAGTTGTCATTGCTGGTTCTCACGGAAAAACAACCATCACATCAATGATTCTTCATGTTCTGAATTTCCATCAGAAAGATGTAGATTATATGGTGGGAGCTCAGTTGGAAGGTTTTGACTGTATGGTAAAATTGACCGAAAACAACGATTTTATGGTTTTGGAAGGTGACGAATACCTTTCCTCTCCTATCGATTTGCGTTCAAAATTTCTTTTATATCAACCGAATATCGCTTTAATGAGCGGAATTGCTTGGGATCACATCAATGTTTTCAAAACATTTGACGATTATATCGAGCAGTTCAGAAGATTTGTAGCAAGCATAACTCCGGGTGGAGTTTTGGTGTACAATGAAGAAGATGCAGAAGTGGTAAAAGTGGTAGAAAATGCTGAAAATTATTTCAGAAAAATTCCATATAAAACCCCAGAATACGAGATCAGCAACGGAAAAGTACTTCTGAAAACCGAAATGGGTGATATTCCACTTTCTGTTTTTGGAGCACACAATTTATTAAATCTTGAAGGAGCAAGACATATTTGCCATACTTTGGGAATTATGGATGAAGATTTCTATGATGCTATTATGAGCTTTAAAGGAGCTTCAAAGCGTCTGGAAAAAGTAGAAAGAGAAGATAAAGGAATTCTTTACAAAGATTTCGCACACGCTCCAAGCAAAGTAAAAGCGGCTGTAAAAGCGTTTTGTGAACAGTTTAAAAACGAAAAAAAATACGGTTTCCTTGAACTTCACACGTATTCAAGTTTAAATCCTATTTTTCTTGAGCAATACGACCACGCAATGGACGGATTGAATGAAGCCATTGTTTTCTATTCTGAAGATGCTTTAAAAATAAAAAGAATGGAGCCAATTTCTCCAGATTTAATTAAAGAGAAATTTAAAAATGAAAACCTGAAAGTGTTTACCAACGCTGAAGAACTTCATGCCTATTGGGATTTGCTTGATAAAACACAAGGTGTTTATATGATGATGAGTTCCGGAAATTTTGGAGGTTTAGATCTAAATAAATAATTGAGAAGAATAAACTCTTAATTTACACACTAAAAAATAGCTTTCAGTACTTCTGAAAGCTATTTTTTTGATATTAACTTTAATGAAAACTTTACCAAGGGTCTTTATTAAGCTTATAATCATAAGGAATATTCTGGCTAAGATCTGATACATACCAAACATTAGGTTCAGTTTTATATTGAACAAAATCATAGATCACATCGAGCGGCATCTGAATATTTCCCAAATTTCCACGTTCTTTATTAAACGCCGAAACCATTGCCGTAACTCTTACCAATTCATCTCCTGATTGCAATGGTGCATTATAAGCTGTTCCGATTTGAATATGGGCTTTATATTCGTCTAAAAGTTGACTTACTTCATTTTTATAATGACTAATAATGGCATTTTGAGCTTCTTCACTTGTCGGTTTATTTTCTGCCAAGATCAATTTAGAAAAATCCCGAGCTTTGTACCTTTTAATTTCAGCCAAAACCTCATCCGGAATAAAATCTTTATTTTTAATTGCATTTTCCCACATCAATGTATCAATCGGGCTTTCAGGAGCAGGACTTGCAATATCGGTTATACTCGATTCCGCAGGAGAACTTGCCAACATCCGCTTATTGTTTTCATAATTCGCCCAATCTTCTTTGCTGTACGTTAAATACTGTTGAATTTTATAAAGCGGTGTTTCTTTTTCGTTTCGGTAAACATATTCTGCAATGCCTAAACCAAGAATTAAAACTAAGAATCCAAATCCAATGACTTTAAATATTTTTCTAGCAGTTGATTTTTTTCTTATTGGTTTTTCAAAATTTTGTGATGGTGATTTCATTTATATTGTATGATTTTATGATATAAATTTAAAGATAGCTTAAATATTATCCCGTTAACTGCACAAATAAAACTGTTTTTCCATTTATTAAATCTGCTAAATCAATTAAATCTGCGAGAACCTTAAAATTAAATAGATTCTGAATATTCCCTAATTAATTTTTCTAAAATATTTTGAGTTGAAATTTCGCTGTAGTTAACAATTGATTGCCCAACCCAAAGATTGACAAACTCATCATTCTTCACCGTTCTTGCAATTCTTCTCATTTCTCCGGTCAGTTTATTCTGATATGGATACGGCAAAATATACTCTGAATTTTCAATCGTTTCAATAAATTTATTTTTAATCCCTCTTGCGTAGCGTCCTGAAAAACTTTTCGTCAATACAATATCTTTTTCATTGACATTCTTTAGTCTTTCTTTTTCAAAATCCTGTAAAGCACTTTCCTGAGAAGTCAGCAAAAGACTTCCTATCTGAAAACCTTCTGCACCCAATTCTTTTGCAGCAGCCAAAGTTTTTGCATTATAAATTCCACCTGCATAGATCAGAGGAACTTTTACAGCATCATACACCTGTGACAACAATGAAAATCCGCCGATTTGAGGAATATTTTCCGAAACAAAACTACCTCTGTGACCTCCGGCTTCGATTCCCTGAACGCAAATAATATCGATTCCCGATCTTTCCAACTCCAAAGCTTCTTCTACAGAAGTACAGGTTCCGATCAAAATTGTTCCGGTTTCTTTTAATTTTTGAATACTTTTATTGTCAAGGTTTCCAAAAGTAAAGCTTAGGATCTTACATTTCTCTTCAACAATTGCATCAATTTGCTCATGATAAGAATTGATCTTCAAGCTTTCTAATTCAGGAAGCTTAATTTCCATATTATTTTTCTGAGCCAAATTTTCAAGATATTTTTTAGTCTTAGAATATTGTTGTTTTAATTCATCTGTTATTTCAGGAATGTGATGAACAAAAATATTAGCCGCAAAAGGTTGATTGGTCAGTTTTTTAGTTTTACGGATCAATTCAACAGATTTTTCGGCTGAAAGATCAGCCAAAGCTAACGAACCTAAACATCCTGCTTTTGCTGCAGCTGCTGTCATTTCCGGAGTGCTTACTCCAAACATTGGAGCTTGCACTATTGGATATTTTATTTTTAAAATTTTGCTGATGGTTTCAGGGAAAAACATAAGATTTCTTTTACTTAAAATTAGTCAATTATTTTTTTCCTTATCATTCTCAAAACATGATTTTCGTTTTCATTGATTAATTTTTAAATTTAACCGAAAAATAAGAAATGTCTTATACAATTAGAATAGCAGTTCCAGACGACTATCCGAAACTAGTTGAAATTTGGGAGTCTGCCGTAAAAGCTACTCATGATTTTTTATTGGAAAGTGATTTTCAATATTTCAAAAAAGCAATTCCTGAGCAGTATTTTCCTCATCTTGAGGTCTACATTATTTCTGAAAACAGTAATCCAAAAGGATTTGGTGCAGTTTCAGAAGATACTTTAGAAATGCTTTTTATACATAATGACGCTCGTAGAAAAGGTTTAGGAAAAATTCTTTATCAACATTTGCATGATAAAACAGGCTGTACAAAAGTGGATGTGAATGAGCAAAATCCGGAGGCAATAGGATTTTATGAAAAAATGGGATTCAGAAAAACAGGAAGATCAGAAAAAGATGGTTCGGGCAAAGATTATCCGTTGATTCATATGAGTCTGTAATTATCTTAAGTTTAGATAAACCTTTTTTCCGCTTGCTTCTTTTGCCTCTTTCGTTGTTAAAACTATTTCAAAATATATTTCACCCCTAAAAAACCTCTTATTTTCTGCATCGGAGCATATCCATACGTCGTATCAAAAGTATAACGATTCGGATTAGAGATTGGGTCGTCAACATTTTTATCAAACGGGTCAAATGGTCGCATCAAAGGATCTTTTGGCGTGAAATTGAACAGGTTTTTAATTCCGCAATACACTTCAAATCCGGATTTGAAACTTTTCGAAACCTGAATATTCGCAAGATTATAAAACGGGGAATATTCAGGTCGATAATCATTCGGTAAAACCGGCAATCGCATCGGTCCGTAAAATTGTCCTGTAAAATCTATCGTCAAATTACTCGGAAATTTATACGTCAGATTATACGTTCCACTCCATTTTGGGGCATGAAGTTGTCGGGATTTTTCAGTTTCACCATCAAATTTTTGGTAAACATCCAAATAGGTGACCCCAATATTTACACTTAAAGGAAAATTAAAACTATAATCCACATTCATTGAAGCACCTCTTGAAATTCCGTAACCATTAAGATTATCATAAATAATTTTCTCAGGATCCGTATCAAAATCGCCGACAATTTTATTGCTGAAATAAGTATAAAACGCTGAAGCATCCAAATTAATCAACTTGTCACCAACAGGAATTTTCCAGACATAATTCAGGTTTCCATTAACCGATTTTTCGGGTTTTAAATTAGACTGAATCACAACATCTCGAGAACCCGTCAAAGCAGCATGGTCTTCTGTAAATAAATTGACAACTCTGAAACCTGTCCCGAAATTGAAACGCAAAGTATGATAAGGATTCGGGGAAAACTTCCATGCAAAACGCGGTGAATGTACAGCATGATGTATTTTATCGTAATCAAATCGGTAACCTAACAACAAAGTATTTTTATCATTTATTTCCCATTGGTCCTGAATAAAAGCTCCTAAAATTGGTGATTTCATCGGCTCATTTGTCAATCCATCACCTGATAAAGTTCCGGGCGTGTTGTCATCATAAAAAGTTCTTTTGAAAGTCACTCCTAAAATCAAATCATGATTTCCTAGTTTTTTATCCCAATACGTTTGTGCGAAAGCTACTTTTTGAGTCGCTTCAAAAGGATTGGTTCCGTAAAAAGAATTCTGGTCATGAAAATTGTAAGAAAACTGCGTCACAATATTTTCTTTCATCGGCCATTGATAAGCTCCAAAAGCTTCTACCCGATTGGTATAGATACTTTCACCATAAACCTCATCGCTTCCACGATACGACTTATTCCACTGCATTTCTCCTCCAAAACGGTCTTCATACAAATACCTTAACGCAAAACTCGCTTGTCGGTTTTCTTTTCTTTTGAAATTCCATTTATTGAAAATTGAAATTCTGTTTTGTAACGCTGCATCGGTGAAATTGTCTTTATTTTCGTCGAATCTTTTGGTTGAATTAAAATAATTTAAACTTAAAAGTGAAGCTATATTTTCAGATACATTAAATTTCGTAGACAAATCGACATTATTTTCTGCCCAGCTTGTTGTCATTAAATCAACACTCAATTTGGGAGCTGTCAAAGCATTTTTTGTGATAATATTGATGACTCCACCCATTGCTTCAGAACCGTAAAGTGACGAAGCCGGACCTTTTACAACTTCAATTCTGTCAATCAAACTATTCGGAATTCCGCTCAAACCATAGACTGTAGAAAGTGAGCTCACAATAGGCATTCCGTCAATCAAAATCATGGTATAAGGTCCTTCCAAACCGTTGATGTGAATATCTCCCGTATTACAAACCGAACAATTCAACTGAGGTTTTACGCCATTTACCATTGCAATCGCTTCAAAAACATTCGGAGTTGGATTTTTTTGGAAAAATTTCTGACTGTAAATCTCCACCGCAACCGGACTTTTCGACTTACTGATTGGCTTTATCGTTCCGGTAATGACAACATCATCGATATCTTTTGTTTTAATTTCTTTCTTCTCAGAAATCTTAACAGAATCGGTTTTTTGAGTTTTATTTAAATCTAAACTATCTGTTTCCTGAGCGAAACAAAATGACGATAAAAAAACTGCAGAAAATAATATTCGCTTCATGAAATAAAATTGTTAGACAAAACTAACATTTATTTTTAGAACGACAAAACTTAAATAAAAATTGTTTTTAAATTTCAATTCATTAAAAAATATTAAATTTGAAATTCTAGATATAAAAGTAAAAATGAGATACCATCAGTCGGGAAATATCCCTCAAAAAAGGCATACAGTTTTCAAATCTCCTGAAGATAAATTTTACTATGAGCAACTTTTCGGAACGGAAGGTTTTCATGGAATTTCTTCTTTGCTGTATCACGTTCATCGCCCTACGCAAATCAAATCGATTGGCGAACCAAAAGATGTAGCTCCGAAAATTGCTGTAGACAAAAACGTAACTCCAAGAATGTTTAAAGGAATGAATGTAACTCCTGAAGACGATTTTATGGACAGTCGAAAGTTTCTTTTGGTAAACAATGATCTGAAAATGGGATTGGCGAAGCCGAGAAAATCAATGGATTATTTCTACAAAAATGCTGAATGTGATGAACTTTTGTACGTTCATAACGGAAGCGGAACTTTGAAAACTTTTGTAGGAAATCTTGAATTTTCTTTTGGTGATTATCTAATTATCCCGAGAGGAACGATTTATCAGGTTGAATTAAATTCTGACGACACGGTATTTTTCGTAGTTGAAAGTCACTCACCAATTTACACGCCAAAAAGATACAGAAACGAATTTGGACAGCTTTTGGAGCATTCTCCGTTCTGTGAAAGAGACATCATCGCTCCTACTTTTGTTGAACCTAAAGATGAAAAAGGAGAATTTTTAATTAAGGTAAAAAAAGAAAACCAGATCACTGATTTCATTTATGCAACGCATCCATTCGATGTTGTAGGTTGGGATGGTTATTTTTATCCTTATAAATTTAATATCAAAAACTTCGAACCCATTACAGGAAGAATCCACCAACCGCCACCAGTTCACCAGACTTTTGAGGCACACAACTTTGTAGTTTGTTCGTTCTGTGCAAGAATGTATGATTATCATCCGATGGCAATTCCTGCACCTTACAATCACTCGAATATCGATTCTGACGAAGTATTATTTTATACAGAAGGTGATTTTATGAGCCGTAATCATATCGATTTAATGGATTTAACCCTTCATCCGGGAGGAATTGTTCACGGACCGCATCCTGGAGCAATGGAAAGAAGTATCGGTAAAAAATTCACCGAAGAATACGCAGTGATGGTAGACCCTTTCCGTCCTTTGAAAATTACTGAAGAAGCGATGAAAGTGGAAGACCCGTCTTACAAAACTTCTTGGCTGGAAAGCGAAGATCACAGTCTGGAAGACCGTTCACAGGAATAATACAGCTTTTGGCAATTAGCCTTTAGCTCTAAACTTGTTATAAAAAAATTGAGGACTGAATTTATACATTCAGTCCTTTATTTTTAACCAGCTTTCACCAAAACATGATAAATATTTTCTCTTATTTATGGGTTATAAAAACAATATGAAGTATCTTTAAAGGATTAAAGAAAATCGTAGAATATATCTATAAAATTTTAGAAAAATGTACAATTATATTAGTGCAGAAGAAGCTGTATATACTGTAAAAAGCGGAAACCGTGTATTCTTTCATGGAAGTGCATGTACTCCGAATCATTTAATTGACGAATTAGCAAGACAGTCGCACCGTGTTGATAATGTAGAAATTGTTTCCATTACACAACAGGGAAATGTAGAAGTTGCAAAACCTGAATACAAAGACAAGTTTTTCGTTAATTCTTTATTTGTTTCCACACCGGTAAGAGATGCCGTAAATTCTGACAGAGGAGATTTTGTTCCTGTTTTTTTAAGTGAAATTCCGATTCTTTTCAGAAAAAACATTTTAACGCTTGATGTAGCATTTATTACAGTTTCTCCGCCCGACAAACATGGTTTTTGTACATTGGGAACTTCTGTGGATGTTGCAAGAGCTGCAGTCGATACTGCTCAAACAATTGTCGCCATCGTTAATCCTTTGATGCCGAGAACGCACGGCGACGGAATGATTCACATCAGTAAAATTCATAAACTGGTTTGGCACGAAGAAGAACTTCCAACCGTTGATTACGGAGCAAAAGTAGGTCCGGATGAAATGTTGGTGGGTAAAAATGTTGCTGAGTTAATTGATGATAAATCTACACTTCAAATGGGAATTGGAACTATTCCCGATGCCGTTTTAAAATGTTTAGGAAATCACAAAGATCTTGGTGTTCATACCGAAATGCTCAGCGACGGAGTGATTGATTTAATTAAAAACGACGTTATCAACAATAAATATAAAGGTTATCACAATAATAAAACCATTACAAGTTTCTGTTTCGGAACTAAAAAATTGTACGATTACGTAGATGATAATACTGTTTTTGCATTCAATGATGTAAGTGCTGTGAATTTTCCGATCAATATCATGAGAAACAAAAAAATGGTTGCCATTAATTCTGCTATTGAAATTGATCTCACCGGACAAGTTTGTGCCGATTCTATCGGAACAATGCAATACAGCGGAATCGGTGGACAAATGGATTTTATGAGAGGTGCAGCTTTAAGCGAAGACGGAAAACCGATCATCGCCATCACTTCAAGAACAAAAAAAGGAATTTCCAGAATTGTACCTTTCCTAAAACAAGGAGCGGGTGTTGTAACCACAAGAGGTCATATCCATTGGGTCGTAACAGAATACGGAAGCGTTTATTTATATGGAAAAAATCTTCGCCAGAGAGCTCAGGAATTAATCAGTATTGCACATCCTGATGACCGAGAAATGCTGGAAAGAGCAGCTTATGAGAGGTTTAAACATTAAAAAAATAAAAAATATAGCTTTTCAAACTAAAAAAGTTCTTACATTTAAGTAAAATAACCATGAAGTTTTTGGCAATCGTTTTGCCAAAAACTTTTGTTATATATAAATAGTACACAAATGAAGACGATTTACAATTCTATAAAAGAAAAAGTTGCAAAACATCCGAAAATTCAAGATTCAGTTTTAGGAACAGTAAATGAATGGAAAAGGAGTCATTATATCATTCTTTCAGAAATCATTAAAGAAGAATTAGCATCATCTGAAGAACTCAAAAACGATAAACGGTTTGAGTTGGGAAATACAATTTCGCACATTACTTTACAGCGTTTTTTTGAAAGCGATTATCAAGATAAAACACACAATGATCTACGTTTTTTAAAAACACTTGATAAAATATGTATTTTTTTAGGCTTTAAAGACCTCAACTCATACATTCATGATATTAAAGAACACCAAGTACTTGAAGAAAAGGTAAACAGCGATGTTTTTTCAGTAGACATTGTGTATCAATACTGTACAGCAGTTTTCGAATTATATAAAAATTTCCCTACCTTAAAATTAGACTTGTTCAAGGATTGGGTATTCGACAATTCCCCTTTTCTTGAGAGAGCTTCAGCATTCAGTAAAGAACTTTGCGATAGACAGTTTGAACTTGTTACCAAAAATAATCGTTCAAATTTTGAAATATTTGATGTAAATATTATAACAGACGATCCTGATAAAAAGATTCTTGAAACTCAGGAGTTCTGGAATCTCCTCTTCAAAGCTGGAGAAACCGGAGAAGAGCACTTTGTGAACCAGCTCAACACCCAAATTTATTTTATCCGTAAAATAGATAACGTGTGGAAAATATGGGATAATTACAACCCAGATGCAGGAAGATTAAATAATAAAAAATGAAAGCCGTAAATAATTACGGCTTTCTGTGTTTGAAATAATTTTATTTTCTGCATGTTGTATCTTTAACAAATGTAGAATAAATAACAAAATAACAATAAACTTATCTATACTTAAACAAACTTTAATTTTAGTTAAAAATAAGACAATCGGTTGCATAACGATTTTGTTTTTAATTATTTACAGGAATTTTGTAATTTGCAAGCCATTAAATAAAAGTAAAAATAGAAAATATGTCAACACTTACATTTGCCGAAAAAATTGCTCAAGCTGAGAATTTTTTACCAATTAATGGTACAGATTACATCGAATTTTATGTAGGAAACGCTAAGCAAGCGGCTCATTACTATAAAACAGCATTTGGATTTCAGTCTGTTGCTTATGCAGGTCCTGAAACAGGAGTAAGAGATCGTGCATCTTATGTTCTACAGCAAGGAAAAATCAGATTGATTCTTACAACAGGTTTAAAGTCTGATTCTCCAATTAATGAGCATGTAAAAAAACACGGTGATGGTGTTAAAATTTTGGCACTTTGGGTAGATGATGCGTATGCAGCTTTTGAAGAAACTACTAAAAGAGGCGGAAAACCATATTTAGAGCCTACAACATTAACTGACGAACACGGTGAAGTAAGAATGTCCGGAATTTACACATACGGAGAAACTGTTCACATGTTTATCGAAAGAAAAAATTATACAGGTCCTTTCATGCCTGGTTACGAAAAATGGGAAAGTGCTTACCAACCTGAAGAAGCTGGTCTATTATATGTTGATCACTGTGTAGGAAATGTAGACTGGGACAGAATGATTCCTACCGTTGAATGGTACGAAAAAGTAATGGGATTTGTAAACATCCTTTCTTTTGACGACAAGCAGATCAACACAGAATATTCTGCTTTGATGTCTAAAGTAATGTCAAACGGAAACGGTTTTGCAAAATTCCCGATTAACGAGCCTGCGGAAGGTAAAAAGAAATCTCAGGTTGAAGAATATTTAGATTTCTACGAAGGTGAAGGTGTGCAGCACATTGCTGTTGCAACAAAAGATATTATTCATACCGTAACTGAGTTGAAAAAACGTGGTGTAGAATTCCTTTCTGCTCCACCGGAAGCTTACTACGACATGGTTCCTGAAAGAGTTGGTCACATTGACGAAGATCTTAAAAAACTTCAGGATTTAGGAATTCTTATTGACCATGACGAAGAAGGTTACTTACTTCAGATCTTCACAAAACCTGTAGAAGACCGTCCTACTCTATTCTTCGAAATCATTGAAAGACACGGTGCACAAAGTTTTGGTGCAGGTAACTTCAAAGCATTGTTCGAAGCATTAGAAAGAGAGCAGGAAAAAAGAGGAAATCTTTAATCTAAAATAATAAATACAGAGTTTTGTCAGGATGCAGATCTTGACAAAACTTTTTTATAAAACACAGTATTATGATCAAATTTTTCAGCGGATTGCTCCTCATTGGAACAAGTTTTTTTGCAAACGCACAATACGGAACTTTAGATGCTATTCTCACCAAACTTGAGGAAAGAAAAGGTATTAATCAAAATTTAAGCGATGTAAATATTGATGACAAAAAATTTGTTTTGATAAAAGACCTGCCCGATCACACAGAAAGAAATTTCATTGTGATAAAAGGTCAGAAAGCAACGTATGTCGAAATATTTGACGATAAAGCCACTGGTGAAAGTACTTCTAATGTTTTTTCCGGCGACATTGTAAGAAGCAGAAAAAATATCATTTCACTGAGAGCCGATTTGCTTGAAAACAAAAAAGTTCCGATTCCCGTTACCAAAACACTGTTACTGACAAGACAGGATAATATTTTATACCTTATCGACGTCAACAATAAAGACAGATGGATTGACGAAGAATCCTTTTCCAAAGCGAAGATTAAAGCTAAAAAGTAAAATCAGTATTGGTTTTATTCTAATCTAAATTAAATTACAAAAATTATGAAATCATTTGTAGAATATTCATCAAATTCAGACTTTTCAATCCACAATATTCCTTTCGGAGTAACTGTTTTCAATAAAGAATTCATAGGATGTTGTACAAGAATCGGAGATCAGATTATAGATCTTGCAACCCTGTATGATCTTGGTTACTTTGAAGATATCGAAGGTCTTGATGACAATATTTTTGAAGCATACACTTTAAATGAATTTATTGAACTTGGAAAACCTGTAACCAACGCCGTACGTCTTAAAATACAGGAATTATTGCTTGAAGGTTCTATTTTATCTAAAGATGAAAAAACCATTGAAGAAGCATTTTACGATGTAGATCAGGTAAAAATGATGATGCCTGTTCACATTCCAAATTACACTGATTTCTACAGCAGCATTGAGCACGCAACCAACGTTGGGAAAATGTTCAGAGATCCGGCAAATGCACTACTTCCAAACTGGAAACATTTACCGGTAGGTTATCACGGAAGAGCTTCATCAATTGTGGTTTCAGGAACAGAAATCAACCGTCCAAAAGGTCAGATGAAACCTGCAGATGCAGACAAGCCTGTTTTCGGACCTTGCAAACAATTGGATTTTGAATTGGAAATGGCATTTATTGTCAATAAAAATACCGAAATGGGCGAAAGTATCTCTACAAAAGATGCCGAAGACGCTATTTTCGGAATGGTCGTTTTCAACGACTGGTCTGCAAGAGATATTCAATCTTGGGAATACGTTCCGTTGGGACCATTTTTGGCGAAAAATTTCGGGTCATCAGTTTCTCCATGGGTAGTTACTTTGGAAGCTTTAGAGCCATTTAAAACCGCTTCTCCAACACAAGATCCTGAAGTTTTGGATTATTTAAAATTTGAAGGTGACAAAAATTACGATATCAATTTAGAAGTTTATTTACAGCCTGAAAACGGTGAAGAAAACCTAATTTCTGAAAGCAACTACAAACACATGTACTGGAACATGACCCAACAATTGGCTCATCACACGGTAAATGGTTGCAACGTAGAAGTTGGTGACCTATACGCAAGCGGAACTATTTCAGGAAGCGATCCAAAATCTTTCGGTTCTATGCTTGAATTAACCTGGAGAGGACAAAACCCAATTCAGCTAAGCAACGGACAGGAAAGAAAATTCATCGACGATAATGATATTGTAACTATGAAAGCTTGGGCTGAAAAAGACGGCGTTAGAGTTGGTTTTGGTGAGGTTGCTGGAAAAATCATTCCGACTAAATAATTAAATCTCAACCACAAAAGTCACAAAAGTTTTTTAACATTTAAAGCTTCATAATTTTCCGATAAAGTTCACAAAACTTTATGCTAATTTGTAAAATAACACACAAATGATAACACAATCATACTTAACAGATTTGACATACAAAATCAATGGAGCTTGTATTGAAGTTCATAAAATTTTGGGTGCTGGTTTGCTTGAAAGTGTTTATCATAAATGCTTGGAAGAAGAATTCAAATTAAGAAATATCAACTTTAAATCTGAGTTTAAAGTACCTATCGTTTATAAAGGAAAAGAAATTAACTGTGATTTCTTTTGTGACTTTTTAGTGGAAGATTTAATCGTAATTGAATTAAAAGCAGTTTCAGAACTACATGAAATTCATCGTGCTCAAGTTTTAAATTATATTAATTTAATGAAAAAACCCAAAGGCATATTAGTAAATTTTAATGTAAAAAATCTCTATCATCAAGGGCACGAAACCTTCGTAAATAAATATTACGATATGCTTTTTTGATCTTAAAAGATTCTAATTATTTACTTAAAAACTTTTGTGACTTTTGTGGTTAAATATAAACAATGAAAACAGTAATTCCATCCGAAATAACTCCTGTACAACTACAAACAATAATGCAGACTGCCGTTTCACCACGTCCAATCGCATTAGCTTCTACAGTTGATAAAAATGGAGAAATCAATTTATCGCCATTCAGTTTCTTCAATATGTTCAGCACGGTTCCTCCGATTTTGATTTTTTCACCATCGAGAAGAGTACGCGACAATACTACAAAACATACTTTAGAAAATGTTTTGGAAACTTCGGAAGTAGTGATCGGAACCGTTAATTTTCCAATTGTACAACAGATTTCTTTAGCGTCTACAGAATATGGTGACGGAGTGAACGAATTCATCAAGTCCGGACTAACGATGAAAGATGCCGATTTGGTTACACCTAAATTAATCGAAGAATGTCCTGTTAATTTTGAATGCAAGGTTTTAGAAGTAAGATCTTTAGGAGACCAGGGAGGTGCGGGAAATTTGGTCATTTGTGAAGTACAGAAGATCCACATCCGAGAAGAATATCTGAATGAAGAAGGAAACCTGGATCAGAAAAAACTAGATATGGTTGCACGCCTTGGTGGAAATTGGTATTCTAGAAATAATGAAAATAATCTTTTTGAAGTCCCAAAACCATTGGTTACGAAAGGAATTGGATTTGATTTACTTCCGGATGCTATAAAACTTAGCAAAGTGTTTACCGGAAATGATTTAGGTATGTTAGCTAATGTAGAAGTTTTACCTTCTGAAACTTGTCATAACGACGAAAACATTCATTTGGAAGCTCAAAAATTATTATTAGATAGTAAAATTGAAGAAGCCTGGAAAATTTTGATTAAATAAATTTAGATTCAAATTAAAAGGAGTGAAAATTTTCACTCCTTTCTTTTATTTTTAAAACTGAATACTTAGTAACAGCACTGCCAACGTCCATTAGCATCTTGGCTTTGTGTACCAAAATTAGGAGATTGACATGGGGGCACAATGCATAAAATGCCTTGTCCATCACCAAGATAATTTTTGTAGCAGCCTGTTGCACATTGTATTGGTTCTAGACCTCCTACTCCTCCTGAGATACTTTTCTGAGCTGCTCTGCTTAATTTTTTTAAATTTGATTTTTTCATAAAAATTTTTGTTTAATGGTATTAATGTTTCACTAAAGTATGAAAATTATTAACATCAAAAATAATTTTAACAATAAAATCAAATATTTTGTTTGATAAATTTAATAGACTTTTCAACAACTTCATTCAACCCTTTTGGTAGCGCATCATCTTCCCAAGGTTCTTTTGCGCCAAATGTATGGTTTGCATTTTCAATAAGATACAATTCTGAAGTTGGGTTTAAAATATGAAGATGTTCTGCATTTTTCACGTCAACACTTTCATCATTGGTTCCATGAATAATTAAAACCTGAGCTTTTGCCATTTCCATCGAACGTTCTACATCAAAACGATACTCATCATTTTTAAAGTCTTCAAAAAACTGGAAATAATGGGGCATTTGCTGCTTTGTTCTTCCGTTCTGTACATAATAAACTCCGTTTTCTTTCCATTTTTCAAAATTTTCTTTTGTAGGAAATCTTTCTAAAGTATCTACGCTTGCCAAAGTAATCAACCCGTTAATTCTTTCGTCTTCACAGGTTTTAATAATAGAAATTCCTCCTCCGCGACTGTGACCGATTAATATTATTTTTTGGTCATCAATTTTTAGATCTTTAACGAAATGATCAATCACAACATTTAAATCTGACAATTCTTTTGAATAATTATTATTTCCAAAAGCTTCCAGATCAGCAAAATTCTCAGGATCTTCAACGGTAGTTCCGTTATGCGAAAAATTAAATTTAACAAAGAAAAAGCCTGCTTCTGCAAACTTTTCTGCCATTAAATTCCAGGCACCCCAGTCTTTATAGCCTTTATAACCATGAACAAAAATTACCAAAGGTAGTGTCTCATTGGTTTCAGGGTAAAATGCATCTGCAAGGAAATCCTTGGTTTCAGGATTTGAGATGAGTATATTTTGATTTTTGATGATTTTCATGTATTTTATTTTTGAATTAATTGAATCCGACAAATATTTAATTTTCTGCAATTAGTCGAATCTTCAAGAGAAATATTTTAATTTAAACAAATTTTAAACCTAAAAATAGCACAAATAGAAATAAGCACAAAGGAAAACGTTATTTTTGCATTATGTCAGATTTAAGAACAGTTACTGTACAACGTTATATCCTTCCACTTCGTGAAGGAGGCTCACTTCCTGCTTTGGCAGAAGCCGATGATGATTTTAAATATGTTTTAAAATTTCGTGGAGCCGGTCATGGTGTAAAAATGTTGATTTCAGAATTTTTAGGAGGAAAAATTACGGAAGCTTTGGGATTACCAATTCCAGAGCTGGTTTTTGCCAATCTTGATGTAGATTTTGGAAGAACGGAAGCCGATGAAGAAATTCAGGATTTATTGAAAAATTCTGAAGGATTAAATTTAGGACTTCATTATCTTTCAGGTTCTATTGCCTACGATTCGAGCGTGAAAGTCGATGCACTTCTGGCTTCAAAAATTGTTTGGCTGGATGCATTTATCACCAATATAGACCGTACTTTCAAAAATACTAATCTTTTGATGTGGCACAAAGAATTGTGGATTATCGATAACGGTGCGTCTTTTTATTTCCATCATTCATGGCAGAATTTTGATGCGGCTGCGAAAACCCCTTTTAAATATGTAAAAGATCACGTTTTGCTTCCACAGGCGACAAAATTAGATGAGGCAGATCAATTTGCTCATTCCGTTTTAAATGAAACATTGTTCAGAGAAATCGTCAATACAATTCCACAGGATTGGTTGCACTGGAATGATGCTGAAGAAAGTCCGGACGAAATTCGTGAAATTTATTTCAACTTTCTGAAGACCCGATTAGAAAATTCTCAAATCTTTATAAACGAAGCCAGAAATGCAAGAGGATAAGATATACGAATACGCCGTAATACGTTTGGTACCGAAGGTTGAAAGAGAAGAGTTTTTCAACATTGGACTGGTTTTGTTTTCGAAAAAAGAAAAATTTATCAAAGTAGAATTTTATCTCTGTCCTGATAAATTTAAACTTATGCACAGCAAACTCGATTATGATGATATTACTAAAAATCTTGAGAGTTTTAAAAATATTGCTGAAGGAAAAAAAGAAGGCGGGCCAATTGCTTTACTCGAAATTCCAGACAGATTCCGTTGGCTGACTGCGGTGAGAAGTGCAGTTGTACAAACTTCAAGACCGCATCCCGGAAAATCGAAAGATTTAAACCAAACTTTTGGTAAACTTTTTGAAGAACTGGTAAAGTAGCAAACCAAAGCAATATTTTATGAGAGCATTCCACTCAAACACAAAAAATGATAGGTTTTTAAAGAACCTATTTTTTTTATTCCTATTGACAATTTCCACGTTTGGATTTTCACAAAAACAGAAAAGTATACTCCTTTTTGAGCACGCTAATGTTTCAGAAAATATTGTTTACAAAACCGATGAAACGAATAAAGATATTAAGCTTGATATTTACCGTCCGAAAAATACAGAAAATAAAAAACTTCCTGTTGTGATGTACGTTCACGGTGGAGCTTGGGTTGAAGGTGACAAAATCATTACAGCTGATAACTATGTTGAAAACACCATTTTAAAACTTTTAGAAAAAAACTATGTTGTTATCAGTATTAATTATCGTTTAGTTACCGAAAATATTCATTTTCCGGCACCGATTCAGGACACAAAAGATGCGGTAAGATGGGTTCGCAAAAATGCAGATAAATACAATCTTGATGAAAACAATATTGGAATGTGGGGCGTTTCTGCAGGCGCACATCTTTCGCTTTTAAGCGCTTATACTCAGGATGAAGATTTTGTTGGCGATAAGGAACTTTCAAAATATTCGGCAAAAGTAAATTATGTGGTTGATAATTTTGGACCGACTGATATGAACAGGCTTCTTCATACCCGTGCTCCAAAACCACTTTTGTTGACTGTAGGCTTAATTTCAAAAAAGATTATTGATTTGAGAGGTAAGCTTATTATGGGAATTACAGGCTTGAACAGCAAAGAAGATAAAAAGGAAATTGTAGAATTCTGTAAAACGATTTCTCCTCTACATTATACTCAAAATACGGTTCCAACTTTAATTTTGCATGGCAACAAAGATAAAATTGCACCTATAAGGCATTCTAAAAGACTCAACAAAATGTTGAAAAAGCAGAAAACCACTCATGAATTAATCATTGTAAAAAAAGGAAATCACGGGTTTTCTACAACAGAAAAAGCTTATCAGGAGGAACTTAACAACGCAATGGTCGACTTTATTTTATCTCAGGAAAAAGCTAATTTCGTCAATCATTAGAAAATCAATATCAGAATATAGTTTTTCAAAAAGAAGCAATAAACAACACTTTAAAAATCAAATTATTAGTTTTAAAATAGAAATATATCACTTATTATTTCGCTAAGTTGATATACATATTGATAAATTTTATACAAAAAATAATTACCTTGGTCAAATGCTTAAATTATTCATAATAAAAAAGCGAAAACCTTAATTATTTACTCACATAAAAGAAAAACAATATGGAATTTCTAAATGGAATTAATGCATTAACATTGGTATTCACATCCCTGCTTATCTTTGCAATTGCTTACCGTTTCTACGGAATTTATTTAGCCAATAAAGTACTCCGTTTAAATGACAAAAATACAACTCCCGCTGTAGAATTTGCCGATGGAAAAGATTATGTAGCCACGAACAAAAATGTTCTTTTCGGACATCACTTCGCAGCGATTGCAGCAGCAGGACCATTGGTAGGTCCGGTTTTAGCAGCTCAATTCGGATATCTTCCCGGAGCAATCTGGATTTTAATTGGCTGTGTTTTAGGAGGTGGTGTTCACGATATGGTGGTACTTTTTGCATCCGTAAGACACAAAGGACAAAGTTTGGCAACCATTGCATCCAAAGAAATCGGAAAAACAACGGGAACGGTTGCCGGTTTTGCTATTTTATTCATTTTAATTTTAACACTTGCCGGACTTTCTTTAGCTTGTATTAATGCAATGCACGAAGCATCATGGTCATTATTTACTGTGGTCATTACAATGCCGATTGCGATTATTATGGGATTGATTATGCGTTACAGAAAAAACTCGGTGACTTTTGCAAGTATTTTGGGCGGTGTTCTTTTAATTGCCGGAATTATTGGTGGACATAATTTAATGCAGAATGAAACCATGAACAATATGTTTACATGGGACATTACAACCATTTCTATTGCAATTCCATTATACGGATTTTTGGCATCTGTGTTGCCGGTTTGGCTGCTTTTAGTTCCGAGAGACTACCTTTCAACTTATTTAAAAATCGGAACGATTATCATGTTGGCGATTGGAGTAATTGTGATTCATCCAACCATTCAAATGCCTGCTTTAACTGAATTTATTAACGGAGGAGGTCCCGTAATTGGCGGCCCTGTTTTACCTTTTATCTTTATTGTAATTGCATGTGGAGCGATTTCAGGTTTCCATGCGGTAATTGCAACCGGAACGACTCCAAAAATGCTGAACAGAGAAAAGGAAATTTTATTTGTAGGTTATGGAGCGATGCTTGTAGAAGGTTTTGTAGCATTAATGGCTTTAATTGCAGCTTGTACTTTGATGCCCGGAGATTATTTTGCCATCAACACACCAAAAGAAACATATGATGCATTTTTAGCAACTCATCCAAGTTTACATGGGGTTGAAATTGATTATTTTTCTGAAAGGATTGGAATTGATCTGCACGGAAGAACCGGAGGTGCTGTTTCTTTAGCAGTCGGAATGGCGCATATTTTCAATAAAATTCCTTACATGGATCAGTTGATGGCATATTGGTACAATTTCGCGATTATGTTTGAAGCGGTATTTATTTTAACTGCAATTGATGCAGGAACTAGAGTTGGAAGATTTTTCTTGCAGGAAATGTTGGGATCTGTTATTCCTAAATTCAATGATAAAAACTGGACTCCCGGAATTATCATCAGTAGTTTATTGTTCACATTTGCTTGGGGATATCTGGTTTTTACCGGAAATGTAAGCAGCATTTGGCCACTCTTCGGAATTAGCAATCAGTTGCTTGCAGCCTGCGGTTTGATTGTCTGTACCACAATGCTCATCAGATTAAACCGAGGAAAATATGCGCTTTGTTCAGCAATTCCGGGAGTTTTCATGGCGATTATTACATTTTGGGCTGGTTATATTCAGGTAATGGATATTTATATTCCAAAACAGCAGTATTTATTGGCAACTTTAGCAGTTGTAGCAATGGTTTTAATGCTTGTTGTTTTCGTTGGCGCGTTCAGAAAATGGTATCAGTTGTTAAAAATTAAAACTTCACATACCGATTTTTATGGCGAAACAGTGAAGGAATTGGTGGAAAGGTAATCTGATAACATTCTTTTGTCTTGAAACAAAAGAATCAAAAATTCAAGACTTGAAAACTCCGTCTAAAATTTTAAAGAATTTCCTAAATTTCCAAAATTCGGGCGGAAACAGATATTAGTTATAAATTCTAAATTATTACCGCCACTCAAACATTGGAAATTTTTTGACGGTAATTCTTTAAAATTTCTTAACGCCTCCGTTTTCTATGTCATTATTAATTAAAAAAACAAAAGAAGGCACAATAAGTATTGCGCCTTCTTTATTTTATTAAGAACAAATTTTCGTTGTTATTGAATTTCCATTTTGCTTTCTAAACTGTAGATCTAAATCTTCGTCAGTTTAGCATATTTTAAAATCAGATTCTTCTCACCTTCATGTAAGAAAACTACTTTCGCTTTGATATTTTGCGGATCAGTTCCATCTAAGAATTTCACTTCTCCGATTCCGAAACGGTCATGTCTTACTTTATCGCCAACCTCAATATCCTGTGAAGAAGCTCCGCTTGGATTGATAATCCTTGCAGTACTTACCGGTTTCAATTTTCTCGGTTCGGCAATCGGTTTATCATTTTCAGTTTTAGAGATGGTTTTCTTTTCAATCTTTTTAAAGCTCTTCATTTCAGAAGGATGCTCATCAAAAATATTAGAAGTAATGCCAGAATTGTTGATGAATCTTTTCTCAATCGCCGGGTTTAAAAATTCAATATATTCTTCATCAACTTCACTTAAAAATCGTGAAGGTTCAGCATCAGTAATTTTCCCCCACTGAAAACGGGAAACTGCGTAAGAGAAAAATGCCTGTTTTTCTGCTCTTGTCAAGGCAACATAAAACAAACGTCTTTCTTCTTCCAAATCTTCACGAGTTGCCGAACTCATAAAACTTGGGAAAAGATTTTCTTCTAATCCAACTAAATGTACCACCGGAAATTCAAGACCTTTTGAAAGGTGAATCGTCATTAAAGAAACCATATCTTCCTCGTTATCTTTTCTTTGTGTATCAGCAGAAAGTGCAATATTTTCAAGAAAATTCGGTAAACTAGGATCACCATCTTCAATCTGCATCTGCTCCTCAATGAAACCCTGCATCGAGTTCATCAATTCCTGAACGTTTTCTACACGCGAAATTCCTTCCGGAGTTTGGTCGTCTTTTAAAAATTTAATCAAACCGCTTCGCTTTGCCACTTCCATCGCAACGCTGTACGCTGTTTCTGTTTTAAGCAAAACCTGAAACGCTTTAATCATCGACCAAAAATCACTTAGTTTGGTTAAAACTCCATTATTAAATTTCAATTGCGGAGCATAAATCCCCAAATTGTCTAACACTTTAGACACCGGAAGATTTTGCGAATCGGCAAAAACAATTAATTTATTTTGAGTGGTTTCACCAATTCCTCTTGTCGGATAATTGATGATTCTCATCAAAGCTTCAGAATCATTTTCGTTGACCAAAAGACGAAGATAACCGATCAAATCTTTTACCTCTTTTCTTTGGTAGAAAGACAAACCTCCATACACTTTATACGGAATATTTTTACGTCTCAAAGAGTCTTCAAAAGCTCGTGTCTGAGAATTGGTACGGTATAAAATTGCGAAATCACTGAATTTTCTCTGCTCCCTATTTCTCAATTCCCAAATATTTCCAGCTACGAAATTGGCTTCATCAGCATCGGAAAGCGAACGGTACACTTTGATTTTTTCCCCTTCTTCATTTTCACTGAAAACATTTTTCTTGAACTGCTGAAGGTTTTTCGCAATCACAACGTTTGCTGCATTGACGATATTTTGTGTCGAACGGTAATTCTGCTCCAAAGAAACAGTCACCGCATCAGGATAATCTTTTTTGAAATTTAAAATATTATAAATATTTGCACCACGGAAAGAGTAAATCGACTGTGCATCGTCTCCTACCACACAAATATTTTCAAATTTTGAAGCCAAAGCTTTCACAATCAAATACTGAGAGTGGTTCGTGTCTTGGTACTCATCTACCAAAATATATCGGAATCTTTCTTGATATTTTGCTAAAACTTCAGGAAACCTTGTTAAAAGTTCATTGGTTTTCAACAACAAGTCATCAAAATCCATTGAACCATTTTTGAAACAAGCTTCTACATATTTTTCATAAATTTTTCCGATGAATTTCATGTTGGCTTTTTCGTCAGCTTCCATTAATTCAGGATTATTATAATATGCTTTTACGGTGATCAGATTATTTTTATAATTTGAAATTCTAGACTGAACTTTTTTAGGTTTATACAAATCAGCATCAATATTCATGTCTTTCAGAACTTTTCTGATCACATTCAAAGCATCCTGCTGATCGTAAATTGTAAAGTTGGAAGGATAACCTAAATAATGTGCTTCACTTCTCAGAATTCTTGCAAAAACTGAGTGAAAAGTCCCCATCCAAAGGCTTCTCGCATTGCTCTGTCCTACAACTTTCGCAATACGTTCTTTCATTTCTTTAGCCGCTTTATTGGTAAAAGTTAAAGACAAAATATTGAAAGGGTCTACTCCATTAGTAATCAAATGCGCAATACGCATTGTGAGTACACGTGTTTTTCCGGAACCCGCTCCCGCAAGTACCATCAAAGGTCCCTGTAAAGTAGTAACGGCTTCAAATTGTGATTCATTCAGTCCTTTCAAATAATCCTCCATGCTGCAAAAAAATTTTGGATGACAAAATTAGTGTATTATGAGGAGAATTCAAATTTGTATTTAATTTCAATTAATCGAGCAAAACTGAATAAAGCTTTAGAACCAAAATCTTACGCTATAAATTCAACCATTACCTAGAATTCTTAAAAAAATATTAAAAATTTTGTAACAATAAGTCTAATTTTACAACTCATTGACAAAACAATTTCTATTTTATGAAAAAACGACTTCTTAGTGTTGCAGCTGCTGCCTTTTTTGGAGCAATGCTGAATGCACAACAAATCAAATTTGAAGAGTATGATTTACCAAACGGTCTACACGTAATCTTACACCAAGATAATTCTGCACCGGTAGTAACAACAGGTGTAATGTACCATGTAGGAGCAAAAGACGAAGTAGTTGGAAGAACAGGTTTTGCACACTTTTTTGAGCACCTTTTATTTGAAGGAACTCCAAACATTAAAAGAGGAGAATGGTTTAAAATCGTTTCTTCAAATGGTGGACAAAACAACGCAAACACTACAAACGACAGAACATATTACTACGAAACTTTCCCTTCAAACAACGAGCAATTAGGTCTTTGGATGGAATCTGAAAGACTTCGTCATGCGGTAATCAACCAGGTTGGTGTAGATACGCAAAGAGAAGTTGTAAAAGAAGAAAAGAGATTGAGAATGGATAACCAGCCTTATGGAAATCTTTTCACAAACGTACAGAAAAACTTATTTACAAAGCATCCTTATCATTGGTCTACAATTGGATCTATGGATGATTTGAATTCAGCTAAACTAGATGAGTTCCAAGCTTTCTATAAAAAATATTACGTTCCAAACAACGCAACTTTGGTTGTAGCAGGAGATATCAAACCTGAACAAACAAAAAAATGGATTCAGGAATATTACGGAGCAATTCCTAAAGGAACTGTTTATCCTAAAAACTTCCCGAAAGACGAGCCTATCACAAAAGAAAAAGAAGTTACAGCATACGATCCTAACATCCAGCTTCCTGCTTATGTTTTTGCATACAGAACGCCGGGTAACAAAGAAAAGGATGCTTATGTTTTAGATATGCTTTCTTCTTATTTAAGCAACGGAAAGTCTTCAGTTTTATATAAAAAATTGGTAGATCAGGAGAAAAAGGCACTTCAGGTAGCAGCTTTCAACCAAGGTCTTGAAGATTACGGTATTTTTGCATTCTTTGCAATCCCGATGGGATCAACATCAAAGCAGACATTACAGTCAGACATCGATGCTGAGATCAAAAAACTTCAGACGACTTTAATTTCTGACGAAGATTATCAAAAACTTCAGAATCAGTACGAAAATCAGTTTGTAAATGCAAACTCAAGCATTCAGGGAATTGCAGCTTCATTGGCTACAAACCACGTATTGATGGGCGACACAAACTTAATCAACAAGGAAATCGACATCTACAAATCTATCACAAAGCAGGATTTACAGAATGCGGCTAAAAAGTATTTAAATTCTAACCAGAGAATCATCCTTAACTACTTACCTGAAAAAAAGTAATCGTATAAAAACTTCAAGTTTTAAATATGATTATAAATTTTTAAATTTTTTACAATGAAAAAACAATTGACCTATATAGCCGTAGCATTTTTATTCTCAGGAATGCTTTCTGCACAAAAAATTGATATTAACGCAATGCCGAAACCAGGACCAACTCCTGAGATTAACATTGCAAAACCAAAAACTTTTCAGCTTAAAAACGGGATGACCGTAATGGTGGTTGAAAACAACAAATTGCCAAGAGTAAACGTAAGTCTTTCTATGGACAGACAGCCTTATTTTGAAGGCGATGTAACCGGAGTAAGCGAAATCATGGCAGATCAGCTTGGTAACGGAACTACTACTTTAAGCAAGGATGCATTCAACAAAAAAGTAGACTTTTTAGGAGCTAACTTAAACTTCTCTACTGGAGGAGCTTCTTCAAACTCTCTTTCAAAATATTTCCCTGAAGTTTTAGGTTTAATGGCTGATGCAATCATCAATCCTAAATTTTCTGCTGACGAAATTCAGAAATCTAAAGACAGAGCTGTTGAAGGTCTAAAATCTTCAGAGAAGAGTGCAGATGCAATCGCTTCAAGGGTTTCTAACGCATTAGCTTACGGAAAAAACACTTCAAGAGGTGAATTTGAAACAGAACAGTCTATCAACAAAATTCAGTTAGCTGACGTTCAGAATGTGTATAAAAAATATTACGCTCCAGACAATGCTTATTTGGTAATTGTTGGTGATGTAAAATTTGATAAAGTAAAACCAATGGTTGAAAAAGCTTTCAACAATTGGAAAAAAGCTGATACAAAATTCCCAGCTTTAGAGCCTGCTTCAAATGTAGCTAAAACTGAAATCAATGTAGTAGATGTTCCTTCTGCAGTACAATCTGTAGTTTCTGTAGGAAACCTGAACACATTGAAAATGAAAGATCCAAATTACTTCCCTGCAACAATTGCCAACTACATTCTTGGTGGTGGTGGAGAAGCTAGACTTTTCATGAATCTTCGTGAGAAAAACGGATTCACTTATGGAGCTTATTCAGATATGAGCGCAAGCAAATATTCTCCTTCTTTCTCTGCTGAAGCTAGTGTAAGAAACGAGGTTACTGATAAAGCAGTAAAAGAATTCATGAACGAAATCAACGGAATTTCTACTGTAAAAGCTGACGAACTTGCCAATGCTAAAGCTAAATTGAAAGGAAGTTTCATCATGGCATTAGAGCAGCCTGCAACAATTGCAAGATTTGCAGTTAACCAAAAAGTTCAGGATCTTCCGGCTGATTTTTACACTAACTATTTAAAATCTATTGATAAAGTAACTGCAGCTGACGTTTCTAACGCAGTAAAAGCAACTATTTTACCAAACCAAAGCAGAATTTTCATCGCTGGTAAAGCTTCTGAAATTTCTGAAGGATTAGAAAAATTAGGTTACCCTGTAAAATACTATGATGCATATGCAAATCCTGTTGCTAAACCAACAGCACAGAAAGTTGATGCAAGCGTAACTGTAGCTTCTGTTGTTGATAAGTACATTAATGCAATTGGCGGAAAAGCTAATTTGTCAAAAGTGTCTTCATATACAACGAATGCATCAATGTCTATGCAAGGACAAAACCTTGATTTCAAAATTGTTAAAGCTCAAGGTGGAAAAGAACTTCAAACAGTTTCTGCTGGTGGAATGACAGTTCAAAAACAAGTTTTTGATGGAAAAACAGGTTATTCTGAGCAAATGGGACAAAAAGTTCAGATGACTAAAGAAGAAATCGCTGACAACTTAAAAAATACTGAGCTTTTCGAAGAACTAGGTTTTGCTAAATCTGCAGATTACAAATTGACAGGAATTGAAAAAATTAACGGTGAAGATTCTTATGCAATCAAAGCTGGTGATAAAGCTTATTACTATAGCGTAAAAACTGGTCTTAAAACAGGTGAAACTGAAACTGTAAAAGCACAAGGACAAACGTTCACAGTTCCTACTACTTTTGCTGATTACAAAGATGTCGCTGGTGTAAAAATGCCTTATACAATCACAGTTAATCAAATGGGTATGGATATGGTGATGAAAGTAAAATCATACGAATTAAACCAGGCTAAAGATTCTGACTTCAAATAAGAATTAATATATTTTTAATGAAAACGGTAGCAATTGCTGCCGTTTTCTATTTTTAGCTTAAATCTTATTTTGTGGTTCGGTAAAAAAACATTAAATTTGCCCATTCAAAAAGATATTAAAATTAATGGATACTATATTTACACTATTAATGATTCTTATTATGATTGCCAGCGTTTTATTGGTAATCGTTGTTATGGCTCAAAACCCAAAAGGTGGCGGTCTTTCTAGTACATTCGGAGGAGCATCTTCTGCACAGTTTGGAGTACAAAGAACTAATGATTTTATGGAAAAATCAACCTGGACTTTAGGAGCAGTAATCATCGTTCTTATTTTGATAAGCGTTGTTGTGACTGGTAAACCTAAGCAAGCAGCACCGGTAATTCCTCAAGCTCCAACTAAAGAAGCTCCTGCAGGAAAAGCTCCAGCTTCTCAGTCTTCGGCTCCGGTAAGTGTTCCGGCAAATAAATAAGAAATACTTTATTTAAGATAAAATGAAAGCAACTCGATGGAGTTGCTTTTTTTATTTGAGTTTAATCTTTTCTATTTTATGCCTTAGCTTCAAACCTGCTTTCATAAATGAATATTGTAAGGGCTTACTTTCTCTGTAATACTTATCAATAAAAATCTGCATCGCTCCGTAAAATCTTTCGAGGTACACCTCATCTTTCACCGTACTTTCGCCTTTATGATGAAGAATAGAAGCCTTTCCGTAATAGTAATTTTGATAACCGTTATTCAGCAACGTGTAGCACAAATCGATATCTTCGCCGTACATAAAATAGCTTTCGTCTAAACCTCCAACTTTTTCGTAGACACTCTTTTTAACCAAGAAAAATGCTCCGGTAATCACTTCCACTTCTGCGACTCCATATTCATCTACATCATTTCGGTAATATGATTTTGAGTTTTTCTTTTTAAAATTGGTAAATAATTTTTCGAAAGAATTGATCATATCAGGGACCGAACGTTTACTTTCCGGAAGAAAATTCCCATTAGCATCGTGCATTCTTACCCCCAGACAACCAAAATTATTTTTAGAATCAGCAAAATCTAAAATTTCATTTAAATAAAATCCTTCCAATTCTGTGTCCGGATTTAAAATCAAAAGATATTCTCCAGTCGCTGTTTCTATTGCGTTGTTATTAGCTTTAGCAAAACCTCCATTTATTTCAGAAGCAATAAAATTTACTTTTGGAAATTCTGGTATAAGATCACCCCACGAACTGTCTGTAGATTTGTTATCGATCACAATAACTTCATAATCGACTCCATTACTATATTTTTCAATAGAAATCAAACAGTTTCTCAAAAGCTGAGTCACGTTGTAATTAACGATAACGATTGAAAGTTTTTTACTCATTTTTAATCCTTTTCGTTGTATGGAAGTCTGTTGGTAATCGATCTGCCTAAAGAAATTTCGTCTGCATATTCCAGTTCATCGCCTACTGAAATTCCTCTTGCAATAGTTGAAAACTGAACACCCGAATTTTTGAATTTTTTGTAAATATAATAAGCCGTAGTATCACCTTCCATAGTTGCACTTAGAGCAAAGATAAATTCTTTTGCCAAGCCTTGCTGTAGCTTCTTTTCAATACTTGGAATATTCAGTTGATGAGGTCCCACTCCTTCCATTGGAGAAATTTTCCCACCCAAAATAAGATATTTTCCTCGATATTTTCCGGTATTTTCAATGGCGATAACATCTCTTACATCTTCCACAATACAAATCAGCTCATTGCTACGTTTGTCGTTGCTGCAGATTTCACAAATATCAAAATCTGAAAAATTGTGACATTCTTTGCAGTATTTAATTTCATTCACCAGATTGATGATTGAAGTTCCCAAACTTGTCGCTCTGGAATTAGGCTGTTTAAGTAAATGAAGTGCAAGACGCAAAGCGGTTTTCTTACCGATACCCGGAAGTCCAGAAATCTCTTCAACTGCTTTTGCCAATACTTTACTTGGGTAATCCATAGCACAAAAATAAGAATTATAGTTGTAAAATATGATTAGTCAATGCGTATTTACACGATAACTTTGAAGAGCAAAATTTCAATAGCAATCTCGCCTTGTAGAATTATTCATAAATCTGAAAAAACCACTATCTTTGATCATCAAAATATTAAACAGAAATAAACTAAATGGTACTCAACAACCTTAATTATCCGCTGGATTTTAAATTTAAAATCACAACTTTGGCCAGCGATTTCAACATTACAGACAGGCAAGGAAATTACGTAGCTTATGTTCGTCAGAAAATGTTTAAACTAAAAGAAGACGTTATCGTTTTCAATGACGAAAGCAAAACTAAAGAACTTTTCAGAATTCAGGCTAATCAGTGGATTGATTTTAATGCATCTTACTCTATTAAAGATACCATTGGAAAAAATTTCGGTAGACTTGCAAGAAAAGGAATGCGTTCTATTTGGAAATCATCTTACAATGTTTTAGACGAAGCTGATCAACAAAAATTTACCATTACAGAAGATAATGCGTGGGTGAAATTTTTCGACGGAATGGTTGGTGAAATCCCAATTATTGGAATGTTTACCGGATATTTCCTTAACCCGTCTTACACCGTAAAAGGAATGGATGGAAAAGAATATTTTAAGCTAAAGAAAATGCCTTCGATGTTCGGAAGAAGATTCCAGCTTGACAGACTCATTGATATTGATGACGAAGATGAAAGTTTAGTCGTTTTATCTTTATTGATGATGGTTCTACTTGAAAGAGCAAGAGGATAATTAGCTTTTGGCAATTCATTTGTAGTAATATTAAAATTATTCACTTCTGAAAACATTTATAACCTTATTCGGAGCATTGATCATCATTTCTTGTCAAAAAGAAAATGTTATGTTTAATAAAAATATTTTACTTAATATAAATCATGTTAATAAATTAGAAATATTAAGCAGAGACGATAAGTGTGGAGAATGGGGTGGGGACGAAAAACAATTAATAATTTATCGAGATGATTTTAAAAGCCCCTTACTTGCAGATTATTCAGAAAAAACGGGAAATTGTGATAATATACATGAATCAAAAATTACAAAATCTATTAAGCGTATAAAAATTGCTGATGAAGAAAGTAATTTAATTAGCAAAATCATTTATGAGCTTGCTGAAAACAAGATAAACAGAGAACCTATACCCTCTCACAGCGGAATATTTAATCATATAATTCTTAGTGATTCTTCATTTATAATTAATGATTTTCCATCAGTTGAGTTGAAAAATTTTAAAAATTTAATTGATAAAATAGAACCAAAATAACTCTATTAAAGCTCAATTAAAATTTTGCTTAACCATAAATTTAAAAAAATGAAATATTTTATCATTCTCTTTTCAGCCTTAACTTTGGTTGCCTGTAAAAAGGAAAAAGAAACCGTTCCAGATTCAAAACCAACAGACTCTCTGAATATTGTTCAGGATTCTGCGAAAACAGATTCTGCACCTGAGAAAGTTTTAGTTGATGTATTTCCTTTCCCTAAAGAAATCAAAGAATGCTCTTGCTATTTTGCAAAAAACAAAGCAGATTTTGAAAATGAACAATACATTTATGCTGATGATGCTGGAAAAACGGCTTATATGAAACTCGACGGAAAAAGAATTGCTATGAATTTGATTTCTTCAAGCGATATGGAAGCTGGCGAAGACCTAACTAAAGAAATTGAAAATGAGAATTATAAAATCTCTGTAAAAGGTAAAAAAATAAAACACGAAGAAGCTTTGCTTTTTGAAGGTACTTTAACTATTGAAAAACCAGACGGAAGCAAAACCACCATTCCTATTTATGGTGAATGTGGATGTTAAAAGCAATTAGCAATTAGCAATTAGCAATTAGCAATTAGCAATTAGCAATTAGCAATTAGCAATTAGCAAAAATATTGCTCCTGAATTTCGGGAGCATTTTTTATTTCGTAATTTTGATAAAAATAAATTTTTATGGAACTATCCAATATAGAACCGCAGATTATCTGGAAGAATTTCTCCAAATTAAATGCAGTTCCGAGACCGTCAAAAAAAGAAGAAAAAGTAATTGCTTTCATCAAAGAATTTGGTGAAAATTTAGGACTGGAAACTACAGTAGATGAAGTAGGAAATGTGATCATTAAAAAACCGGCTACTCCGGGAATGGAAAACCGTAAATCGATTGTTATGCAGTCGCATTTGGATATGGTTTGCCAGAAAAACAACGATGTAAATTTCGATTTTGAAACTCAAGGAATCCAGATGGAAGTTGACGGAGACTGGGTAAAAGCAAAAGGTACAACTTTAGGTGCAGATAACGGTTTAGGAGTTGCCACTATTATGTCGATTCTTGAAAGTTCAGACATTCCACATCCTGATTTGGAGGCTCTTTTCACGATTGATGAAGAAACAGGAATGACCGGAGCTTTAGGTTTAAAACCTGGACAATTAACCGGACAAATTCTTTTAAATTTAGACACAGAAGAAGATGACGAGATTGACATCGGATGTGCAGGTGGAATTGATGTTACCGTAACCCAAAACTATGCAACAGAAGTATCTAACGGACAAATCGTAAGAATTGAAGTAAAAGGTTTACAAGGTGGTCATTCAGGAATGGATATCCACAAAGGTTTTGGAAATGCCAATATCATCATGGGCAGAATTCTTTACAAAGCTTTGGAAAATCAAAACGTTCAGTTGATTTCAATTGATGGTGGAAGTTTGAGAAATGCAATTCCAAGAGAATCTGTGGCGTTAATTTCTGTGAGAAATGCCGGTGAGTTTATTGAAAATGTAACCAACGGAATTAAAAAAGAAATCTTAGAAGAGTTTGCTTCTGTTGAAGCTCATCTTCAAATTAATATTGAAAACTCTACAAGCTCAGAAAAAGTGCTTTCTGTAGAAGATTCAAAGAAAATTATTTTGGTTTTAAAATCTCTTCACAACGGAGTTTACAGAATGAGCCCGGATGTACAGGATCTGGTAGAATCATCAAACAACGTGGCAAGAGTAGAATTAAAAGAAGGTGGTCTGAAAATTTTAAACCTTTCAAGATCATCTGTTGATTCGTCTAAAGATTCGGTAGCTGAACAATTAAAATCGGTATCAGAATTGGCAGGAATGAATGTAGAATTCAGCGGATCTTACCCAGGATGGAAACCAAAACCAGGTTCTGAAATAGTACAAGTTTTAGAAAAAATCTACACAGAGAAATTTGCAGAAAAACCTCACGTTGTAGCTTGTCATGCAGGTTTAGAGTGTGGAATTATCGGTGCTAATTACCCAGAAATGGAAATGGTAAGTTACGGACCAACCATCAGAGGAGCCCATTCTCCTGATGAGAAGGCAAATATTTCTTCAACACAGAAATTCTGGAGTTTCACGAAAGATATTTTAGCGAATATTCCATTGAAATAAGAATGTAATTTTTATATTAAAAATATCCAAAGTCTTTTGATTTTGGATATTTTTTTTAATCGATTTTGGCTAAAGCCAATCGATGAATTATCTTTTACAAGTGGGCTAAAGCCCACCCCTATTGAATAACAAAAATACGTTCGAATCAAAAATTCACAATATGATGTTATTCAATAGGAACGGGCTTTAGCCCGTTTGTGATAAAAAACATTCCTTTGGCTTTAGCCAAAACTTAAAAAAATAATTTCTAATTTTGAGAAAACAACACAAATGTCTTATCTAAAAATTTATATCCACATTGTCTTTTCAACAAAAAATAGAATTCCATATTTTAGCACATTAGAACAGCATATTAAAGTTTGGAGACATATTAAAGAAAACGCAATAGAAAAACGAATTTTCATGGATGTAGTCAATGGATATTCTGATCATTGTCATTACTTAATTTCTTTAAGCTCAAATCAAAACATTGAAAATATTGTTCAGTTAATAAAAGGTGAGTCTTCTTATTGGATTAATAAAAATTGTTTGACGAAAGAAAAATTTGCATGGCAAGAAGAATATTTTGCCGTTTCTGTTTCAGAATCAATGGTTGAACAAGTTCGAAATTATATTAAAAACCAACATATTCATCATCGGAAGAAAACCTTTGAAGAAGAATATCAAGAGTTTAGAGAAAAATATAATTTTAATTAGATTTTGGCTAATGCCAATTTGAATTTGTTTTTATAGATGGGCCGAAACCCGCCTCTATTGAATTCTAAAAACATAATATAAAAGAACTTAAGAATCTCCACATTTAATTTTGCTTATTTTTGTTTAAACTCATTCCAATGAAAATCACAAACACCCATCAACTCAACCAAGAACAAAAAGAACAGATTCTGCAATTGTGGAATAATGAATATCCTGAAAAATTAGCTTATAAAAGTATCGATGGTTTTGAAAACTATCTTGAAAAGCTTAATGAGTTCGGTCATTTTCTTTTATTGAATGATGATGAGAAAATTCAGGGTTGGGCAATTACATTTGAAAGAGAAAGTGAAACATGGTTTGCGATCATTCTTTCTGAAAACCTTCATGGTAAAGGTTGGGGTACAAAAGTTTTGAATGAATTGAAACAACATAAAAATGAATTGAACGGTTGGGTAATTGACAACAGCAATGATAAAAAACTTAACGGCAGTTTTTATAAATCTCCATTAGAATTTTATATAAAAAACGAATTTGAAGTTTTATCAGAGATCAGACTTGAACTAGAGATCATGTCTGCCGTAAAAATAAAATGGACAAAATAATTAATAATATAACAATGAAAAGTATAACTGTATTCTGCGGATCAAGTTTTGGTTCGGATGATCTATATAAAAAACAAGCAACTTTATTAGGACAAACTTTAGCAAAAGAAAATATCCAACTTATTTATGGAGGTGCCAATGTAGGATTGATGGGAGCTGTAGCAGACGGAGTTTTACAAAAAGGTGGAAAAGCAATTGGAGTCCTCCCCCATTTTTTACAATCAAAAGAAATTGCGCATCAAAATCTTACCGAACTTATTTTGGTAGAAACCATGCACGAAAGAAAAACCAAGATGAATGAACTTTGCGATGGAGTAATCGTTCTTCCCGGAGGTTATGGAACTTTGGAAGAGTTTTTCGAAATGATTACTTGGGCTCAACTGGGACTCCATAAAAAACCAATTGCTATTCTGAATATCGACGGATTTTATGATGATTTAATTAAACTGGTTCAGACAATGGTTGATAAAGGATTTTTAAAACAAATCAATCAGGAAATGCTTTTGGTAAGTGATTCTATTGATGAACTTTTAGAAAAAATGAGCAATTATCAGGCTCCGACCGTTGGGAAATGGATCTCAAAGGAAGAAGTTTAGTACATTTGCAATATTATTTTCACACACCAACAAGAAATGTAATTATGAAAAACATTATTCTGTCTGCAAGTTTATTTGCAAGTCATCTGTTTTTGGCACAATATAATTATCCAAAAACTCCTGAAAACCCAGTTGTTGACGATTATTTTGGAACTAAAATCACAGATAATTACAGATGGCTGGAAGATAGTAAAAGCCCTGAAGTAGAAAAATGGTTCAAATCTCAATCAGATTTTAGCCATAGCGTGATTAATAAAATTCCGCATCGTGAAGATCTTTATAAGCGCATGAAAGAAGTATAGGAAATGAACAGCGATTCTTTTGGCGGGATATTGGACAGACAAAACACTTATTTTTATACCAAAACAAAAAAGGGCGAAAATCTTTCGAAACTTTATTCAAGAGATCTTTCTACAGGAAAAGAGACATTGGTTTTTGATCCTGAAACTCTTGGAAAAAATACACAAATCACCAATTTCATAGTTGATTCTAGAGCTAAGAAAATGGCTATTTTATTATCAAAATCAGGAGGTGAAATTTGTGATTTAAGAATTTTAGATCTTACGACCAAGAAATTTCTAAAGGATGAAATTGGTCCTATCTGGAGTGAGTTTACATTTGAATTTACACCAGATGACAAAGCTATCATTTATACCAAAATGAGCACTGCAGATCCGAACAGTAATATGCTTTTAAAGGATATGAAAGCAATGTTGCATGTTATTGGAACCGATACAAAAACCGATAAAATATTAGCATCAAGAGAAAATTATCCTGAATTGAATGCTTTAACCGAGCAATTTACGAGTATTGGTTTTACTGATGATTATAAATATCTTGTTTTAAGATTAAGCTCTACAAAATTAGAAAACCCCTTTTTTGTTGCACCTTATTCCGAATTAAAAAATAAAAAAATTAAGTGGAGACAGATTGTAAAGCCTTCGGATGATATTACCGATGTATTTATTTCAGGTGACAAACTGTTTCTTCTCACTCATAAAGATGCTCCTAATTATAAAATCATCTTAACAAGCTTATCAAATCCTGATTTTAATAATGCAAAAGTGGTGGTTCCTGAAAGTACAGACGGTGTAATTAGCAGTATCCATAATTCTAAAAACTATCTTTATTATTCATTAGGAAATGGAATTATCAGAGATAAATATCAGGTAAATATTAATACTCTTGAGGGGAAAAAAATTAATTTTCCGACCGGAATAAATGGTTCATTATCAATTAACCAACGTGAAAATGATAACATTTTCTGTAGTAATGTTAATTGGCTTACTCCATTAACGGCCTATGAATACAATCCTGAAAAAGGAAATCCCGTAAAAAGTAAATTTATTAATTCCGAAAGCAATTATCCTGATTATAATAAACTTTATACTGTAAAAGAAGTTGAAATAAAAAGCCACGATGGTGTAATGGTTCCACTCTCTATTATTTACCCTAAAAATATGAAAATGGATGGTAGCAATCCAGCTTATATAACAGGTTATGGTGGTTACGGAATTTCTTATGAGCCTCGTTTCTCAACGAGACTTTCCGTTTTGCTAGAACAAGGAGTTGTTATTGCCATTGCTCACGTAAGAGGCGGTGGTGAAAAAGGCGAAAAATGGCATGAGGAAGGCATGAAAGCTACAAAACCCAATACCTGGAAAGATTTTATTGCTTGCTCGGAATATTTGGTTGATCAAAAATATACTTCTCCTTCAAAACTAATCGGAAACGGTGCAAGTGCAGGTGGAATTCTTATTGGAAGAGCGATTACTGAAAGACCTGATCTTTTTACCGTTGCAATTGCAGAAGTCGGGATGACTAATACGTTACGATCTGAAACTACCGCAAACGGGCCTAATCAAATTCCGGAAATTGGATCTATTAAAAATGAAGAAGACACAAAGCATTTAATTGAAATGGATGCTCAAAGCAAGGTAAAAAAAGGTGGAAAATATCCCGCAGTAATTGTACGTGTCGGTATGAATGATTCCAGAGTTGTTCCTTGGATGCCTGGAAAATTTGCGGGAATTTTACAAAATAATTCAGCTTCAGGAAAACCTACCTTATTGTATGCAAACTATGATAATGGGCATTTTACAAGTGATTTTGATGTTGTTTTTAAAGAATATGCAGATATTTATTCATTTGCATTATGGCAAGTGGGACATCCGAATTTTCAGCCTACGAAAAATTAAAATAAAGTTCCTTTAAAAAATTACCAATGTAAATATTCATCTAAATAATCAAAAAAATAGCTAAATTTGATTTAAAATATTAAAAATTATGAATTTAGAAGCTCGTAAAATATTGCTTGTTCAGGAATTTCTAAGGATTGATAATGAAAAAATGATCAGTACTCTGGAAAATCTACTTCATAAAATTAAATCTGAAAATTTTGATAAAAATTTAAAGCCTATGTCTTTAGAGCAGTTTAATAATGAAATTGATAAAGCAATTAACGATGAAGCTAATGAAAGAATAATTAATGCAAAAGATTTAAAAAGTAAAATCCAAAAATGGGATTAGAAATTTTCTGGACGCAATTTGCAGAAGATAAATTATATGATATTTTTCAATATTATAAATTCAAGGCAGGAATTAAAATTGCAAAGAAAATTATTAATGAAATTGTTGATAAAACTTTAATTTTAGAGCAGAATAACAAGGCTGGACAAATAGAAGAATTATTAATCGAAAGAAAACAAGACTTTAGATATCTTGTTTCTGGAAATTATAAAATTATTTATTACATCAACGTAAAAACAAATAAAGTTATTATCGCAAATGTCTTTGATTCAAGACAAAATCCGTTAAAATTAAAGGAAACAAAATAACTTTAGTTAAAAACCAAAAAACTCCTGAAGAAAAATCTTCAGGAGTTTTTTTATGTTGTTTAAAATTTCTTTAAGGATAAGGAGCAATTGCTACAGCCAGACCTTCCATCGAAGGAACCATATGCAATTGACAACCCAATCGACTGTTGCTTTCCACATGAAAAGCTTCGCCCAACATTGCATCTTCTTCATCGCCCATTGGCTCAAGTCCTGGATCTTCCAATACATAAACCTGACATGAAGCGCACATTGCCATTCCGCCACAAACTCCGATCGTGCCTTCTTCTGCCAATTCATAAGAACGGATAATTTCCATTAAGTTCATGGACATATCCGTTGGAGCAACCACTTCGTGAGTAACACCTTCTCTATCGGTGATTTTTATATTTATATCGCTCATTTTAATAAATGTTGTTAGTTGATGGTTGATAGTTGATGGTTTTCAGAAATGTATTAACTAACAACCGACAACCAGAAACTAAAAATCAAATTAATCTATTTTCTTTACAACAGCTTTCTCAGCTTCTTTTCTACTTCCGTCGAAACCATCTACTCCACTTACGGTTGTATATTTTAAAACGAATTTTTTACCAGGATTTAGTCTGTTATAAACACTCTGACACATCAAAGTCGCCTCATGGAAACCACAAAGAATTAATTTTAATTTTCCAGGATACGTGTTGATATCACCAATTGCATAAATCCCGTCAATATTGGTTTGATAGTCTAAAGCATTGTTTACTACGATTGCATTTTTCTCGATATTCAATCCCCAGTTTCCGATTTCGCCCAATTTTGGCGTCAATCCGAATAATGGAATAAAATAATCAGTTTCAATATCGTAAGGATCTTGTCCATCAACTGCTACAGTAATTGCTTCTACTTTTCCATCACCTTTAATTGCGGTAACTTCAGCAGGAGTAATCAATTTAATTTTACCTTGATTTTTTAAATCCTGAACTTTTTCTACAGAATCTAAAGCTCCTCTGAACTCATTTCTTCTGTGAATTAATGTCACTTCACTTGCAACATTTGATAAGAAAACACTCCAGTCTAAGGCAGAATCTCCACCTCCGGCAATAACTACTTTTTTATTTCTGAAATGTTCTGGCTCTTTAACGAAATATTCAAGACCTTTTTCTTCATAATCTGCAACATTATCCATTGTAGGTTTTCTAGGCTCAAAAGTTCCTAAACCTCCTGCAATAGCAATAGCTTTACACCTGTGAACTGTTCCTTTGTTGGTAACCACTTCAAACCACTCATCATCCACTTTTGTGTAAGAAACCGCAGTTTCTCCTAAAGTGAATCCTGGTTGAAACTGTTTGATCTGCTCCATTAAATTATCTACCAATTCACCAGCATTTACAGATGGATAACCCGGAATATCGAAAATCGGTTTTTTAGGATACAATTCTGCCAACTGACCTCCCGGTTGAGGAAGTGCATCGATAATGTGACATTTCATTTTTAAAAGACCTGCTTCAAACACGGCAAAAAGTCCCGTAGGTCCTGCTCCGATAATCAATATATCTGTAGTGATCATAATATGATGATAATTTAATAATTAATAGCAGCAAATTTACTAATTTTAATGCGAAGCATATTTAATTATACTCAAATAAAAAACTGAGATTTATCAAAAAGACACAAAAAGCTGATAATGAAAAAATTGGCAGTGTTTTTGCAAAATTTATATTATGAAGAAGATACTCCACATTATTACCATATTCGCTTTCTTTTTAGGTTATTCTCAATTGACCAATGTAGCCGATGGCGAATCGATCTCCTTAAGAATACATTACGGATTTCTAAATGCCGGAACAGCAAATCTCACCACCCAAAAAGTCAATTACAGAGGAACTCCACATTTATATGTAAAAGGAACCGGACAAACGACAGGAGCGGTGAAAGCTTTTTTTAAAGTTGAAGATTTATATGAAAGTTATATTAATATCAATACAGAATTACCTAGTTTTTATGTAAGAAATGTAAAAGAAGGTAGTTATACACAACATTTACAAACCGTTTTTAATCATGATAATCAAACATTGATTTTGACAGATAAAAAAACTCCTGCAAATGGTTCAAAGCTTATAAAATCTGTAAAAGGCGTACAAGACATGCTCTCATGTTTTTATTATCTGAGAAGTAAAACGCCCGCAGAGCTAAAAGTAGGAACCATTATTAATATGAATGTCTGGATTGATGATGAAATGTTTCCTTTTCAGCTTAAAGTAACCGGAACCGAGAATTTAAAGACAAAATTCGGAACTATTAATGCTTTAAAAATTATTCCTTCGGTAAAAAGTGGTAGGGTTTTTAAAGAAAAAGAAGGCGTAACGATGTGGGTAAGTAATGACTACAATCACATTCCTTTGTTGCTGAAAGCCGAATTGGCGGTTGGTTCTTTAAAAGCAAGTATTGATGATTACAAGAATGTAAGGTTTCCGTTAAAGTTTACGAAATAAAAAAAGCCTCCGGAGTTTCCAGAGGCTTATCAACCTAAATTAACATACTTGCGAAATTACTTTCCCAGGTATTTATGAAAAACTTTCCCTTTGCGTATTATACAAACCTTTTAACTTTGTAAATATCACTTAGGGTTTTATCATTTGTGTTTTTATAACTATTTTGATTGATTTTTAAGGCATCTTTTACAGAGCTTTTCAGCTCTGCAATGATGACACTTAGGTTAATCAATTGTGTTTACAAACAGTTTTGGTTTTACTTTTTAGTATCGTTTTGCAGAGCTTTTCAGCTCTGCAATCAGACACTTTTTCTTTTCTCATCATGTATGTTTTCAAACCAACTTCAAAATTTAAAATTCTCTTATCGACATATTTTAAAATCCTGAACTTACTTTAGATTAATGTCTCAAAAAAATTACCTTTAAAGAAATTCTTTTACGTCCATCTTTCATAGTGTAAAAATAGAAAGATATAAGGCTATCTTCACAATATTTCTTGTAGATGTAGTTCGACCTAGTTGTAGATATTTATCTACAAATCATCACATGGAATAACAATGAATATAATCGACAAGTCTTCAGTGAATAAATCTTTAAAATAGATAGTAATAAGTTGAGTAAATAAAAAATCCTCCGTAAAATTCCGGAGGATTACCAACCTAAATTAACATGCTTTTGAAATCATTTTCTAGGGAGTAATATGGAAAAACTTCCCCCCAGTGCATATTACTTTTTTTTCCAATTCCGCAATTAGTTACGGCTTTATCATTTGTGTTTTTATCAATATCTTTATTGATTATAAGGCATCTTTTACAGAGCTTTTCAGCTCTGCAATGATGACACTTAGGTTAATCAATTGTGTTTATAGTTTAATAAATTTGGTTTTACTTTTTAGTATCTTTTCGCAGAGCCTTTCAGCTCCGCAATCAGACACTTATTCTTTTTTTCACCATCTATGTTTTCAAACAAGTTCAAAATTTAAAATTCATTTTATTGAATTTAAAAAATCTAAACTTACTTTTTGATTAATGACTCAAAAAAACGTCTTTAAAAGAACTTCTTTTTTGTTCATCTTTCATAGTGTAAAAATAGAAAGATATAGAGCTATCTTCCCAATAAGTATTGTAGATGTATTTCGATATAGTTGTAGATATTTATCTACTACTATATTAACTTGAATGGAAAATAAGAATAAGACTAATGATAATTCTTGATTAGATCTGCCAAATCAACCACATTTTCGATATGCAGTTTATCAAAAATTCTTTTTTTGATTGTACTTATCGTATTTTGCTTTACGTTAAGATTATTTGCTATTTCGAGATTGCCATAGCCTTTTGCATACATCTCTGCAATTTCTAATTCTCTTTCAGTAAGCCTTTGTAGAGGATTTACAATATTTGGGTTATGTAAAGAATCGATGAGTACGCCCTGAGTAATTAAGGAAATATATTTTCCGGTTTGATGAATTTTGAGAATCGCTTCTTTTATTTCATTTTCTTCACTCAGCTTACTGAGAAATCCGTTTGCTCCTGCGTTTATATATTTAATAGACTGTGTACTTTCATCGACTCCTGAAAAAACGAGAATCTTAACTTCAGGTTTGATTCTTTTGATTTCAGAAATTATATTCAGGCTATTTCCGTCTGGGAAAATAGCATCTATTACAACAATTTCTATTTGCTGCATTTCAACAGTTTCTAAGACCTTCTGAAGTGTAGATGCATGAAAAACTTCACCATCAAAACCGATCTCTTCTATAAGAAATTCTATCCCTTGCCTTATGAGACTGTGATCATCAGCAAGTAAAAAATTAGCGGTTTTAGTATCTAAATTATTCATTTATTGACATTCAAATTAATTTTGAAACGCACTGTTGTACCTACATTTTGCTCACTGTCTACCGAGATATTCCCAGAATACAGCTCTACAATTTCCTTACATAAGCTCAATCCTAAACCTGCGCCTAAGTTTTCTACATCTTCCGAAAGAACTCCTTGGTAATAAGGTTCAAATATTTTTTCGAGATCAGATTTTGAAATTCCAACTCCGGTATCTTTTATTATCGTGGTTAAAGAAACTATATTTTCATCAACAGATTCTGCTTTGGTTATCACACGTATTTCTCCATTTTCGGTGAATTTATTGGCATTGGCAAGTATATTCATAAAAACCTGATTGATCTTTGTATTATCAGAATAAACCTCAATTTTCGGATCTATATTTTCTTCAACAATAAACTTATTATTTCTTGTTTCAATATAAGGTTCTATCGAATTTAAGATAGAGGTTACTTCATTTTTAAGATTAAAAACAACCGGTATTAACTGGTTTTCTACATGTTGATTTTTGGTATATTCTAAAATCTGATTGGCCTGCATCAATAAGGTATTATTGGTAAAACTGATCGACTTTAAATATTCTTTAATACTGTCATCATTCGTTTTTTTATTGATTTTTCTGATGAAAATTCCAATAATCTTCAACGGCGAACGCAGTTCATGACTCAACATTCCCAAAATTCTGTTTTTAAAATTAAGGTTCTCTTTAATCTGTTTGTTGGCTGCATTGAGTTGGTTTTCATATACAAATGCGATTCTGGTCAAATACATTATTAATATAGACACAATAAACATCAAAACCATTGCTCCCAAAATCAGATTCGTTCTAATCTTATTGTTTTCAGAATTTCGTAGAGCATATTCTTTTTCAAGATCAGCTTTAGAATCTTTGATCGCAAAATCATAAATATTCATCACCCCATTACTGTAAATAAGAAGTTTATTAAATATGGTATAAAATTTATTGTTATTATTTTGTTTTCCAATTACCTGCACCTGCATTTTCTTTATTTCTCCGGTATAATAGTTTTGAACAAGATTCATTACACTATCTACATCAGCTTTTATAGCAGTTGCTTCAGGGATCTTTCCTTGTTTCACGGTAATAATTGTACTCTCTTTACGTACGTTCTCTTTCCCGGATATTGCATCTCCCAAACGTCCGAAAAGACCTTTTTTCTTAACCGTATCAGCAATCGTTTTTGTTTCTACGTGAAAATCATATTTATCCAAATTATAATTGCTCTCATACTTTTTCAGCGAAGGTAAAGGAGTGGGAGCTTTGAAATTTGATTGGGTAGAATATTGATAAGTAGAATCAACCAAAAGCTTCAGGTTTTTACTGCCTAAAGAGTCTTTTTTTTGAAATGATAATATATTTTTTAATTTTGGAAATTTAGCTTCATAGCTATTAATGTTGTCTAAATTTGCGCCTAATTTGTCTAAAGATGCGAAATAAGAATCCAAGTACTTTTTGTCAGCATTTACAAGATATTGCTGAAGAGAATTTTGAGCGTTTAAAAGCTCTTTTCTGGAGTTATCTGTTAAGTTTTCAAGAGAATTTACTTCTTTTAACTGATTTTCAATGAATGCTAAATTCTTTCTATTTATAAATTCGTTATAAAAAAAGCCAGCAATGATAAGCTGTATCAATAAAATACAAAAGATAAGAGAGTAATGAACGACTTTTCTAAATCTAAAATTTAACGATTTCGGTTGGTTATCTTTTGACTTCATATACATGTATTTAAAGCTTCTTTTCACAATCAGTATTAGATTTAAACTCTTAGTTACAGACCGTAAAAATATTCTGGGATATTATTATTTGTTTAAAATGATATATTTCGAAAATCGAAAAAATCCCATTGCAACACTTACATTTTATTCTCTAAATTCTATAAAAGACTGTATTTTTTCCTTAAAAAAGATTAATAATAAGCAAAAGTAAGAAAAACGATTAAGACCGTTGCTATACAGTGATTTGTAAAATTATAGTCTAAGAATGGAATGCTCTGTCTTACCGGTTTTGGACTTGAAATGACAAGGTTTGGTTACTAATTCGTTACTTGTTGATAGCTTGTAATTTTGTGGTAACTGATTATAATTCAGTGTTTTGCATTTGTTTTCATAATCCCTTGTAACTCAATGTAATTTAATTTTAATCATTAAACATTTGAGTTATGGAACAGACAAAAAAGTCAACGTTCAAACTACTTTTCTATTTGAAAAAGAATGAACTGAAAAAGAATGGAAATGCCCCCATTATGGCACGTATTACCATTGACGGAACAGCTAAAACTTTGGGAACAAAGCTAGAAATCAATCCAAATAATTGGAATTTGAAATTTGGGAGAGTTGAGGGAAAAAGTTCAGTTGCTTTAAACATCAATCAAAAGTTGGATAACATTCGTGGGCGCATCGACAAGATTTATGAAGATATGCTGAAACACGAAGGTTTTGCTACATCACAAAAAGTGAAACTGTCATTTTTAGGTGTCGGCGTAATGAATGATGCCATTTTAAAAGTTTTTAACGAACAGAATTCAGAATTTAAAAATTTAGTCGATAAGGGAGAACGTGCAGAAAGCACCTACTACAAATACAATATTGTTTATACTCACCTTTCAGATTTCATAAGCCAACGATTTCATAGAGACGATATGGCTTTCCGTGAGTTAACTGGCGACTTTATCAGAGAATTTGATTTTTATCTTCGATATGATAAACAATGTAGCCACAACACGGTTTGGGTTTACACGATGCCAGTTTTAAGCTTAATTGAACTGGCGATGAAAAAAGGTTTGATACGTAACAGTCCTTTTGAGGATTACGAAATCAGTATGGAAGAAACCGATAGAGGTTATCTTCTGAAAGAGAATGTTGAAAAATTAATGAAGTGCAAACCATCGCATCCTCGATATGAGCTGGTAAAAGATTTGTTTATTTTCAGTTGTTTTACAGGGTTATCGTATGTAGATATTAAAAAACTGACCGTTAGAAATATCCAATCTTTTTTTGATGGTCATCAATGGATTATCAGCAGAAGAAAGAAGTCTGATGTTGCATCCAATGTTCGCTTAATGGATATTCCAAAACGAATAATTGAAAAATACCAAGGCACCTCACGCAATGAATTTATTTTTCCGGTTCCTGGCAATACAACTTGCAATAATCACATTAAAATATTAATGGAAGATGCCGAGATTATTACTGAACAGAAAGTTACCTTTCATACTGCGAGACATACATTTGGAACAATGTTTTTGACCGAAGGTGTGCCTTTGGAAAGTCTTAGTAAAATGATGGGGCATAAAAATATTGCTACTACACAGATTTATGCCAAAATCACAAGCCAAAAAATTAGCAAGGATATGGATTTGGTTGCGCCTAAATTTCTTGCTATGGAAGAAGCTTTTTCAACAACTATTTAAACCATTTTTATTTTATCATTAGGCAGAACTTAACGGTTCTGCTTTTTTTTGGGCTTTAATTTTAAAAGCAAAAGCACATTTACTCTCCTCTGCATATCCCAACGCTGTAAAAGAGCTTTCTGCTTCTTTTGAAACAGAAAATTGAAAAATGCAATTCCCTTTCTCATCCCCTCGTCGATTTCATTTTTCAATTCCCTGTCGCAGGCTTTCTTAGCCTGTATTTAGTTCCAAAAAAAAATTATTAGAAAATGATTTTCCATAAGCAACCGGTAAAAAGGCAGCTAAGGTATAGCGGGCTGCCACCGCCCCTGTCCAACCAAAAGACTACGGCATAATGGCAAGGCAAAATGATGGCTTCGCCGAGTGGTAGTGTGTTGCCTTGCCACCCTTCGGGACTTATTCCGTTTCCTTTTGGTTTTTCGCTTAGCCCGCTAAGATTATCTGCTTTCTTTTTTCCGGTTTTTCTTTTGGAAAAATTATTTGAGAAGCGAAGCGAAACAAACCACTACGATTGCAGGAAACGAGAAAAGTGAACCTAACAAAAATGTACAACTTTTTAAAAATTATGGTTATGAACATCATTGGAAGACTGACAAAAGATGCGGAAGTACGCACATTGTCAAATGAAAAACAGGTAGTGAATTTTTCTGTAGCAACCAACGAAAGCTACAAAAACAAGCAAGGCGACCGCATAGAACAAACAACCTATTTCGATTGCGCTTATTGGATTTCTGCAAAGGTAGCCACACTACTCACCAAGGGTAAATTGGTTGAACTCACAGGCAGAGTAAGCACAAGAGCGTGGATAGGAAAAGACGGAGAAGCGCATTCTGGGTTAAACTTTCATACCTCGCAAATCAAACTGCACGGAGGTGGCAGGAAAACCGAAACCGTGCAAGTTACTGGAGAAGGAAAAACGGATGACCTTCCATTTTAATCAAGTATACAAATCATTTTTTAACATCAAAATTTTATCAAAATGGCACACAACATTAATTTCAACGAGAGAACAGGACGTTATTCATTTTTTAGCGTTCAGCAAAAAGCGTGGCACGGTTTAGGGCAAATCGTGGAGCAATTCCCAACCAGTGAAGAAGCGATTAAATACGCTGGATTAGACTATGAAGTCGTAAAATCCCCAATTTTCACTAAAAATTCGGGCATTATCGAAACTGCAAGCGGTATCGAAATAGGCAGTAGCGAATTGGAAGTACCTAATTATTTTGCCAACATACGAACCGATAACAATGCCGTTTTGGGTGTAGTTGGTAAAGATTATCACATTGTACAAAACCGTGAAGCTTTTAATTTCTTTGATGCTATTGTAGGCGGTGGCGAAGGTATTCTGTACGAAACCGCAGGCGCATTGGGCAACGGAGAACGTATTTTTATTACAGCTAAATTACCCGATTATATTCGTGTTGGCAATGGCGATGATGTTACGGAAAAGTATATTTTTCTAACCACTTCGCACGATGGTAGCGGAAGCATTACAGCCGCATTTACACCTATCCGTATTGTTTGTCAAAATACCTTAAATGCTTCATTGCGAAATATGACCAATGTAGTCCGCATCAAACACACATCGGGAGCAAAACAGCGTATCGAGAATGCCCACAAGATTATGGGATTGGCAAACACATTAAGCAATCAATTAGAGCGCATTTTCAACGATTGGGCAAAAGTAAAGGTAACAGACCAAGAAGTAAAAAAGCTAATTCAATTGGCACTTTGTCCGAACAAGGAAACTTTTGATTTGCTTAAAAAAGGTGCAGAAGATGAAATTTCAACCCTCTTTAAAAATACGGTTGATGATGCTTTTGCCTATGCAATGATAAGTGACACACAGCAAATGGAAACAACCAAAGGCACATTGTTCGGAGCGTACAACGCTGTTACAGGCTACTATCAGAATGTAAGAAATTACAAAAACGATGAAGCCAAATTGCAGAGTATTGTATTGGGCGGAACTGCCCAACTAAAATCGCAGAAAGCATTTGAATTGTGTACTGCATTTGCTTTAGACGGTGCGGAAATTTTAAATCTTAATTAATTAATAACAGGCTACCGCTTTAATCGGTGGTAGCCTACTAAAAATAAAAGTTATGGCAAATTGGTGCAATAATACGGTTGTTTTTGAGGGAAAACCTGAAGCAATCGAACAGATACAGCAGCTTTTCCAAATGATGAAAAGCAAAGAAGAAAAAGAAAAACAAGGGCAATTGCCCGATTTTGTTCCCGACACAAACGGCGGTTATTTCTTCAATATTTATTGGAATGAAAGCGATGAAGGCGTTTTTCAATATGAAACAAAATGGTCGCCTAATCTTGAAATTATTCAAAAGATAGCAAAACAGTACAAAGTAAATTTCATACAGGATTATGAAGAACTGGGCAATATGGTCTATGGCAGGGCAACATTTTCTGACGGGATTGTCACAGATATTTATTTGGAAGATGAAGATTTTGCCAATTATCATTATGACGAAGAAACCGACAATTATCATTTTGAAGGCGAAATTTATGAGAGTGATTATGAAATTTTGGAAACTCTTTTAGACCGAAAAATTTCCAAGAGCAATATTTAAAATTTACGATTAAATCGGTTCAGCAAAAAAGACACTTCCTTCCTTTGGTCGGAAATGTCTTTTTGCATTCAATAAAGATGCAACCCGTTTGATGAAAATGTTTGCTCCGCCATTTTATCAAACCAGTTGCGAGTTTTTTGCGTGGGATATTCGTTATCCCATTCTTTAATTTTGGATTGACTTCTTTTCTTTTCACATAGCGACCAAAGAAAAGAAGCAAAAGAACATCGCCAATTAAGCTTTGTCTATATTTCTATTTGATTAAATTTGAAATCTGTCAAAATAATTAAAATCGCAAATTCAAAGAATGATAGAAACTCAAATTTCAATAACCGTTAACCGAAAATCCGATATTGCTTTATTGGAGCAGAAAATTATCGAAAACCAGTTTCAATTTCCTGTTTACATTCGGGAATATGAATTTAGCTATCAAATAAATTTTACGAGCGATTATGAAGAATGGGAATTGGATACAGCAATTCTCAGTAGTTTTCCGGGCTATGAATTTACTACAGATTTGGAAAGAGGACGAAAGGAAATCAGAATTCAAATAAGCCGTTACCAGTCTGAATTGTCTACTGACGGTTGGGGAAGACGGATTGAAAACCCTTTGAACGAAACGAAATATCTTATAAAAACATCTATAAACAAAGCGGAAGATTTCAATCCTAAAATTAAAGTTTTGTTTGAAGACCAAGAGCAATTTTACCATATCAATATTGTAGATGGCATCAATACAGCTACCGATGAAAAAGGTTTCTTGTTGTTAGATGATTTTAAAACGAACAATGAAAGTAAAAGCGCAGAAATTTTGCCAGATAGACTTTATAAATCTCGCCAAGAAGCTTTCCAGTGGGGATTTGATAAAATATCCGATGTTGTGGAAAATGATTTTACTCTTTACCTTGAAAACAAAAAGAAAGAAATTAGAGAAATACAAAAGTTGCCCCGCAAAATTATCAGGGAATTTATAAAGGCGTGTAATAATTCTGATGAAGATAATATCGTAAAGCAACTTGATGAAGATATAATTTTCGAGGTACGCAAGCATTGGAAAACTATTTTTGAAACCAGAGGAATTCCAAAATTCAAAGAATACCTTAGTTCCTCCGAACAAGAATTAAGCGGTAAGGATTTTAAAATCAGGTCATTGTGGAGTTTTAAATTGCCTTATGTAATGATTGGCGTGAAATATTTTCCTGCTTCTACAGAACTAGAAAAACAACCTTTTCAAAAATTTGAACAGATGAATTTTGTATTAGAAAATAATAAAATTACCAGTATTATCTATGAAATTTAATTTGTTTAAAATCATCATTCGGTGGCGTTTTTAATAGCTTTTTTAAAAATATCTGCATCACTGCCAATTAATAAATAGCTTACAAAACCAATACCCAAAAGACTTTTCGCTACTTTTTCAGCATCAATATCGCTATGGGCAATCAGTTTTATTGTGGGATGAAGTGAAGTTAAATATTGTAGTTGCTCCAGTACATTTTTGTCGTAAAAATTGAGGTCAACAATGCAAACTTGCGGAAGTTTTTTTAATGCCGATAATTCATTTAAAGCATTTGGAAAAGTTTCAGACCGAAACAGAATTTCTATTCCTGAAGAAAGAAGTTCGTTGCAAATCAAATCTAAAATCGGGCTTTTATCATTGATAAAGGCAAGGGAAGTTTTTTGTTGTGCAGTACCAGTTTTCATATCATACCTTTTTAGGTTGATGTAGCCCTGCAAAAAAATAAAGCGCAGGCAACTACACTTACCGACATTGAGGCACTGGTATACCCGACAACGAATAAGCGAGCGCCCACGCCTATCACGTGAGCGTTCCTACTTATTTGTCCCGTTGTCTTAAAAATTACCAGTTTTCAATGTGGGACTTAAAGCAAAAACACTTTAAGTATTTCTATGTTTTAGATAGCAAAGATACTAAAGTCGTTCTGATAGAAGCATAGCTAGAAGAAAATTTATTATAAACAATGTTTGCCTTTGGCTATATAGTTCTGTTCCAAGACAGTTAGAATATCACTTTCCTTGTAAATAATCTTGCCACCAATTTGTATAAATGGTAAAATATTATCATCGCGATATTGTTGTAAGGTTCTTTTGCTGATGTGAAGTATTCTGCACAAATCATCGCCTGAGAGATAAATTTCGCCATTCATTACAGGACGATAATTTTTTAGTATGACTTCGATATAGCTTCTCAACTGCATTATCATTTGCTGATGGGCAATTATTTCTTCGGTTTCATTCGTTAGTAAATCCATTTTCGTTGGTATTGTAAGATTGTCGAGCTTCAAGCAAAGCCTGCACATCCGAGAGTTTGTAATAGTTTTTGCGGTTTAATTTGGAATATGGCAATAGCCCTTTGTCCTTATAAGTCTGTAAAGTTCGTTTGGTAATGTTCATCATCAGACATACTTCCTGGTTATCGAGCCATTTTTCTGCTTTGAAAATCTGAATGTATTTTGTGGTAGCATTTTCTGTCAGTTCCAAAAGTGATTTTAACTCATTGTTTATTCTATCTAATGCAGATTTTTGTATTGCGATAACTTCCATAGCTTGCTTCATTTTTCTTTGGAAGTCGAATTTATAGAGGCTTATTATGGGATTAGGAAAGATTGTATTGGTTGGCTTTGAAAGGCTGTATTTGGCTTTGAAACAGCAATTTGATAGGAATTAATTTTGTAGATTTGGAGAAAATAAATCCTATTGATTATTATGCAAAATAGGCATTGTTTATATGTTGGTATTAATTGCAAGTGTAACAAAACAATACGTAATAAGAAACTATGAATAGAAAACTTACGACAAATTCAAGATTAGTCAATGAATTATTTGCTAATTATATCAGTACGTTTGCTGCATTCTGCGAATTATTAAATAACTCTATTCAAGCCAAGAGTAAAAATATTTGGATTGAAATTGACTATACTTTAGAAACTGAAATACATCCTCTTTTAATCAAAAAAATCTCTGTAAAAGATGACGGTAATGGAGTTCATATGTCTGACATTGAAAGGAAACTATTGGACATTGGAACGGCAAATAAAGATGGTGGTAAAGGAATTGGAAGATTTGCAAGTTTTCAAATCGGTCAAGAAATTGAAATTGAAACTATTGGATATTCACAAGAAGATAAGACATTTACTGAAACATATATCCCGTTATCATTCAATAGTTTTGGGAAAAACATCAATGTTTCTGAAATTGAATTAGCTACAAAAGAAAATATCTTAGAAGGAAATAATCATAATACTTTTTACAAGGTAACAATTTCCAGTTTGTACCCACATTCAACCACAGAAAATGAACCAAAAAAGAAAATTATTGACAAATTTCTTAAAGACAATCTTTCAGATGCAATTTTTGAGAGATACCCCTTAAAGATTTTTAATAAAGAAGTTACATTTCACATAAACGGTAAAGCTTTAAATCCTACTGATTTTGTAATAGATAATCCGATTAAAATAGCTAAAACTTATACAGACACAAAAGGTAAAGAACATAAAGTTCTTTTTGACTTTATGCAAATTAAGAAAATGGATAAAATCAAAGTCTTTTTAACAGCGCAAAATGCGGGTCTGAATACTATAGCGGGAAGTTTAGAATATGATGCAAGTTGGTTGAGCCCAAAAATTGGAGGATGGTTTATTTATGTGTCTTCCTCTACATTATCATCTGACATTTACAGAAATATAGATTTAGATGACTTAGACCCTGATTGGAGAAAAGTAAGAGAATTTATTAAAGATAAACTGAACACATTTTTTAAAGACAGAAATTTTGAATTTGACAATTTTTCCGACAATCTTAAAAATGATGATTTTTATCCATACAAAGAGAGGGCAAGCTCTAAATCAAAAGTTATCCTGTTTGATAAATTAGCCTATTTAGTAGAAGATAAATACCATATCTTAAAAGACAATAATCAGTTAAGAGAAATTATTTATCCCCTTATTGATAGAACAATATCAAATGGAGAATTAAATAACATTTTACGAAGTGTTCTAAAATTAAATAACAAAATGATATCTAAATTTTCCGATTTATTGGAAAAAACCGATTTAGATAATATTGTTGAGTTTTCAGATAAAGTTGCTTCAAAGATTGAAGATATTGAATTCCTCGAAAAATTGGTATATAGCGAAATATCAAAAAATGTAAAAGAGCGAAAAGAATTACATAAATTTTTAGAAAAAATGTTATGGGTTTTTGGAGAAGAATATTCAGAAAGCACTAAACTTTTGTCTGATAAGAATTTAGAAAAAAATTTAACTCAATTAAGACAAGACTGTTTAATGTTTAAGCCCTCAAAAGATGGAGATAATATTAATGTTATTGATGAAAAACCAGTAAAATCAATTACTGACCTTTTTATGTATAATGAAAGAGTTTTAGATGCTAAAAGAAGAGAAGTTTTAGTTGTTGAACTAAAAGCACCCAAAGTAAAAATAAGCCCTAAAGAAATAGAACAAGTAATGAAGTATGCCAGAGAAATTGAAAAACTTGACGCCTCAAGCTCCAATATTCATTATAAAATTTTGTTGATTAGCTCAAAAATAAATTCCGATGCTGAATTCCAAATAAAAGGTAATCAAAGAAATGAAGACAACCCCTATTTCTACTTCAGAAATGAAAATAAAAATATTGAAATATGGATTATGAAATGGTCTGATTTGTTAGAAAATGTAAAAAGGAAGCTAAAGTATATGTCAGCAATTTTAAATACTAAAGATATCGATGTTCAAGAAAAGGCAGAGAAAGACTTCGCAGATATTGAGTTTAATAAAGTGAGTTCCTCTTTAAAAAGAGTTGCGATGTAAAATGGAAACGAATACAATTATATTAAAAAAATCGGGTAACCGTTTCGTTATCCGATTTTAAAAGAATTATAGTGAGAATAATTATCAACGCTCTACAGGCTGTTCCGTTTTAACCTCAGTTTGTTTTTTCTCTTTCTTCATTTGCCAATGCGACCAAATAGAAAGTATGCCGATAATAATCAAAGCATAGGCAAGCCATTTGCCAATACGCTCTATAAAACGTGTAAATACTGATGCCTCAAAGCTGGAAAACCCTTCGGCTCCAACAGCATTACGCCTGTAAAATTTTCTGCGACTTATCCAATAAACAAGCCCTATTCCGATAACAAGCGGAATAATACCAAGTACTAACTGAGCCGTAACCGCATCCATAAAAATTCAAATTAGGTTATCTAAATTTAAGAAAAAAAATAATTTACGAAAAGTAAAAAAGCAAAAAACCGACCTTTAAAGTCGGTTTTTACATTCAATTACTATGCTGTTAATCACTGCTATTAAACTGAAAAGTCAGTTGCTTTTCATTCCCAAAACTATCCGAAATCCACACATCAAAAGATTGCGAAACGGCAGAGGCAGATGTGTAATACAACCTGAATTGCTCTGTTGGTAACAGATACAAATCGTTCGGCAAGTATGGCGTTTCATCATAATAACGTAGCGAACCTTGCCCATCAAATTGAAAATAGCGGAGATAGTATTGCGTGTTGCTGTAATTTCCTGTTCGTTGTATGGTAACACGTATTTCCACCGTTTGTCCATTGGCAACATCTTTCGGAACCGGCATTACTTTTACCTCAAAAGGAAAATTGTTCTGTATTTCGAGGTCGTCATCTTTCCTGCAAGATACCAAAGAAACCGAAGCTGTAAGGATTGCCAGCATTAGATATACCGGCAATAATCCTATTCTGAATTTATTGAATATTGTTATCATTTTTCTGTTTTTAAAAGTTAAACCTTAATCCCACACCAGCAGACGGACGGAACTGCTCTAAGTCTGTGCCCCAAAAGACTTTTGTACGTCCTTGCAACACTAATACAAACCGGTCTGACAAATACGTTTCAAAAGTTATTCTTCCGCCAGCTCCGTAGATGAAATTGTCTTCGCTCAAAATTTTTGCACCGTCATACAATATCGCTTCGCCACGGTTGATGCTTTCGTAACCGACCACGCCTGTTATTCCTAAATTAATCGTGATATTTTTTCGGGCATCGCCTAATAAAAATAAGCTGTAACCACCTTCTGCAGTAAACGTTTCCTGCGGTATGCGAACATTTTTGTAGTCGTGGTATTGGTGTGTATATTCCAAAGCCCAAAGCTGGTAATTACCGTTTTTACCGTTCACGGTCATTCCGATGTTGAGGTAATAATCATTGCCTATTTTATCTTTGGACAAAATACCTGCATTCAGTTCAATTCCTTTTTGCTTCGGGAGCATTCTTTGCGCTTGTGCAACCGTGATGCCTACTAAAACGAGCATTACGGTGTAGATATATTTTTTCATATCATTGTTTTAAAAGGTTATTAAAATTTCAGGTGCATATCATTTATCAATCGGGCTTTTATCAAATCCGAATTTTCTATCTGAAGCGTTTGATGTCTGCCACCGTTTTTCTCGAAAATTTCAATCAGTAAAATTTTGTCATCATCAATGGTAAACTGGTCTAGCAAAAACACGTTTTGCTCGATTGCCTTCCCGCCAATTTCATCCAAAGGTTTGTAGGTTCTAAGCGGTATCATTGGTCTTTCCTGCACTACGGTACGCTTTGCTATTTTTTTATCTACGACTTTGAAATTCACAAAATCTATCTGGAAAGGAACATTGGTACGGTTTCTCAATTCTGTATGGAAATAATATTTGCCGTTGTGAATGTAAATTCCTTTCAAAATAAACTGGATGCCGAAACTTTTAGCACCAATATGTTTTACAATGCGTTTGTCCATATTGTAAATGGTTTCCAAAAGCAAACCTGCCAATGACGGAGAATTATTACCCAATTCTTCAAAAAGTACATCGTTTCCATTCGCTTTATCCACTGCTTTTTGCATTGTTAAAAGGTCATAGCTTAATACTTCGGGATAAGAACTGTAATACACATTGAAACTGTAAAAACGACCATCATTTGTGATTACGGAAAAATTGGTTTCAGGCTCGAAAGCTCTTACCGATGCTTTTACACGCAGTACGTTTTCTGCATCTTCTGCTTTTCCTGCGATTAAGTATTCGCTACCCAAATCCACATAACGAATAGCGCTTGGGAAAATCAGATGCGAAGTTTTATCGTAAGTAACTTCCATTTTGTAAGGTTCTATCTTGCCGAGTTCAAGCGGTGTTCTGATGCTGTCTTGCGCATAAGAATGCACGGCCAAGCCCAATATCAGGGCAATAGCCCAAAAGGTTTTTATGTATTTTTTCATCTTATTTAATATTTATTTTTAATTGTGATGAAGCTTGTCTAGGACAGGTTTCATTTTTTATAAATTTTAATTGAACATTATTTTTTAGATACCAAAAAGACTTGATGTCCAGCTTTTAAAGTAACTTTTGGTGCTCTCACTTTTTTAGCGAAATAACCCGAAATACCCTGAACTGCGCTTTTGCTGAGGTCGGAAGCAATTTGTTGTCCCGTTGAAGAATTCATACTAAAGCTTGAACCGGTAGCGTTGCCCATATTGGCAACAATATCTGTAATGGCACTTCGTTCGGGAGAATTGGGTACGTTCAATCCTTGTTGTCCATCCAAATCATAAATGGTTATCTCAACAGGAATAATGTTACCTTCTAATTCTATGGAAGTTACTTTTAGCTGTAATCTGCCATTCTGAAATTTAGCATTTGCCGTTACAATAGTTCCTTTCGGAATAGTTCTTTGTGGTGTTTGTGCCGTTTCCAACAATCGTAAACGTACGCCAGTTTCGCCTGTTACCGTCTGTGCATCGTGTACACAGGCTTTGATACTATTTTTCGGTTGAACTACTTGTTCTTTAGACCCTGCGGTAAAAAATCCACGGTTTTTAATTTCGCTCCAGTCTGCGGAAAAGGCACTGTCTGATGGTTCTCGATACAAAGCAGAAACGGTATTTTTTCTTGCCGGTGCAAATGCTACAAAATGCTCTTTTTCTGATGCGGATGTTGTTTGGTTTGATGCATTGTCAGGAGCAGCATTTCCCGTATTTGTATTTTGAGGAAGATATTTTGCTGCCATTTGATAGGATTTTTCCATCAACGCCAATTGGTCATCAACTGTGGTAGCACGAGGAACATCTCTTTCCGCGAGCCTGTCTCTCAATTCGTCTACCTGCCTGCGAAGTTGCATCGTTTCTGAATTATCATTTTGATAAAATGAACCCAATGTATTTTGCGCATTTTGGTAACTATTGAGTGCAGGATTAGCAGATTTATCTTTACCCAAAACATTACTTTCCTCTTCTTGAGATAAGCTTTCTTCACTACTTTGCGTGCTGTCTGTATTCCAATAATCGGCAAGCGTAGTAAGGGCATTTCTTTTTGCCTGCTCTTGCTTTTCCAGCATTTCCTGTTCATACGCTTTTTGTTTGTCAGATTGCATTCCGGCATCAGTTGCTTGCGGAACGGCATCATTCAAACCGAGATTTTCGATTTCATCCTTATCCGAAGACGGTTTAAATATCAAATACATACAGCCGATAAAAACAATACCCATTAAAACAAATATGAGCGGCTTTTTGAGTTTATCCATTTTATTCTGATTGCCTTCGTGAAGCAAATCAGCGTTGTCTTTCGGGTTTCCTTCTGTTACCCGAACCACAGACTTTTTGTTATCATTTTCTTTCATAAAACTGATTTTTTAGAATTGTTGATACTGTGTCCCGCAATTTTGCAGGACTTTCATCTTTTTTGAGGACAGGATTTTCGATATGCTCGATGACCATACCGTTTTCGGACTTTGAAGTGTCGTACCAAACTTTGCCAATCACAAATGCTGTTAACACCAGATAGCCTATAAAAAAATAAAGGGTATATTGATGTTGTTTTCGCATTGGTAATTTCTGCCAGCGTTCATCGACCTTGTCAAAGTATCTGTCCAGATTTGCTCTTATTTTTTTCATAACCTTTGGTTTTTATTTTTCGATGACTTCTACATCTTTATTTTCGATGACTGCAAACTTTTCGATATTGAAGCCTTGCGGATTATTATCCGAGCGAACCGAGTTTACAAGGAAGCAGGAAGTTATCAGATTACGTCTGGTTACATTGCTGGAACGGATGATGAATTGCTTGGCATACGTTTGAACCGCATAAGGATGTCTGTCGAAGTTGCACACCACGCTGTCTACTTCTATGCGCTGTTGCACATTTCCCGAAATGATACGGTTGTAGTAGCCTTTTTCCGATAGGTCATTGTAATAATCAAAGGCACTTTTATCGGCAAGGTTGAATGCCCTTTTCATATTGCTTTCGATTGCATTTTTATCGGGAGCCAACGTGAAAAACAATTCGTGAAAACGCCTGACGTGTTCTCTTGCTTCCACAGGGCGATTGATACTTGCGTCTTGCGATAAGGCAAGCATCAAAGATTTACCCTTATCCAATACATATATTTTCTGGCGTTGCTCTTCTGCAAAGCGATAGGACTGCCATACGGCAAATCCTACCACGCCAATGCAGAGAACGGCAAACATAATGGCATACAATCGTATCTGCCGAAAGCTGTTTTCTATATTTCTTAGCGTTTTAAATTCCATTTTTTTATTGATTATGGGTTAAATTATTTGAGTAATTGACCGCTAATGTTTCCTACGGTAGAACCGGCTCCTGCTCCTGCGAGATTTCCAGCTTTCATTGCCGTTTGGTTTACATTTCGTGTAAAGTTTCCTGCCCCACCGGCTTGGATAATCCATCCTGTAACTGTTGGAATAGTAAAATATCCCACAATACCGATAATCATAAAAATGATGTAAACAGTATTGGAAGTATCAGGAATGAAAGTTGGGTCGGACAACATTTCTATATCCCGTTCCAAAATCAACGATTGTATTCTTGCCAGCATAGAACTGAATAAATCTGAAACTGGTAACCATAGATAAACACTAACGTATCTTGTAATCCATTGCGTAAGTGTGGATTGAAAACCATCCCAGACAGAAATCGCAAAAGCGATGGGTCCGAGTATTGATAGCACAATCAGGAAAAATGTCCTTATGGTATCTATAACCAATGCGGCTGCCTGAAAAAGGACTTCCAACAAATTGCGGAACCAGTCTTTGATAGCTTTTTCTATCTGATATGCCTGCCTGTCCATATACATTCCCGCCATTGTTCCAATGTCGGATGGCGACCATCCCAATTCGTCCAGCTTTTTGTCAAACTCTTCATCCGATACCATAAAAGCGGTTTCAGGATTTCTGACCATCGCTTCATATTCCAATTGGTCTTTTTGCTGTTGCAGTTTGTTGAGGTCAAGCACTTGGTTTTCAAGAATTGAGTGCGTTCCTGTAACAACAGGACTTAAAACCGCATTGATGGTTCCCAACACGATAGTTGGGAAAAACATAATGCAAAGTCCCAAAGCGAACGGTCGCAACAATGGAAACACATCTATGGGTTCGGCACGGCTCAATGCCTGCCAAACTTTTAGTGCTACATAAAACAAAGCACCCAATCCTGCGAGACCTTTTGCTACTGCTGCCATATCTGCCGCAAGCGGCATCATATCATCGTATAGCGAACGAAGAACTTCGTGAAGATTATTCCATTCCATAGCTTACCAGTATTTTTGGTTGGGAGTTCCATAAAGGTCAAGCACTCTTTTGGCATCGTTTTTCTTCTTTGCTCTGAGATAGCTTACAGATATGTTTTTGTTGGTGTAGTAGCGAACCAAGCTGTGATAGTCTTTTACTTCTTTGTACACACGGTCTATTACTTCCATACGTTCCTTGTCATTCAGGGATAGACTGGATGCAGATACAATCTGTTTTAGTTCTTTCAAAAGTTCAGTACTTTCATTCAAAAGTGCGGAATATCCATTGCCAATGGCTACCAATTCTTGTGGTGTGAAATTCGGGTCGTTCATCATTTTGCCGAAATTCTGAACATACATTTCCGAAACATCGCCCACTAAAAGAACCGTCTGCTGAACTTTACGAGCATCTTTAACCAAATTGTTTACTGCCTTTAGCTTATCGTAATATTCCTTACCCTGCTCATACACTTTCTTTACTTCATTGAAGTTTTTAATCACGTTGCTTACCGTGGAAGAAGTCTGCACGATTTCATTCGCACTGTTAAGAATTCCTGAAGCCAGATTTGCAGGGTCTGTTACTACAAATTGTGCTTTTGCTGACGGTGCTACGGCTAACATTAGTGCCGTACACACCAAATACATTAATTTTTTCATTTTTTTAAATTTTTAAAATGTTATAGATTATTGATTTACTTTATCACGTCGCTGCATTGCGATGTGCTTGATGGCGAGTTCTACATTGTCATCCAATTCAGAAGCGAGTTGCATCACTTCTAATTTTTCGGTTTCTTCGGTGGTGTAAGCGAGATACTCCTCTAGGCTAACTTCGGTGGCATAAACTGCCGAGTGCGTACCACCTAATCCTATCCAAACCTCTTTGTACAGACGGCTGATGTCATTGTTCATATTGATAGAAAGTACTTGCCCTTTCTCTTTATCCGTCAGTCCCAACATTGCCTGTATATCATCGAACTTGTTCATATACTTGCGTTGGTCTAAAAGGATTTTACAGTCTGAATTATTGATGATACTTTCTTTCACGATAGGCGATTGAATGATGTCATCAACTTCCTGCGTAACGACGATGGCTTCTCCGAAGAATTTACGGACGGTTTTAAACAAATACTTGATGTATTCTGCCATTCCTTCTTTGGCAATCGCTTTCCACGCTTCTTCAATCAGTATGAGTTTTCGAATACCTTTAAGTCTTCTCATTTTATTAATGAAAACTTCCATAATAATGATGGTTACCACGGGAAAGAGGATTTTATGGTCTTTAATCGCATCAATTTCAAACACGATAAAACGTTTTGTAAGAAGGTCTAACTGTTTGTCAGAATTGAGCAAATAATCATATTCGCCACCTTTGTAATAAGGTTCCAACACGTTGAGAAAATTGGCAATATCAAAGTCTTTTTCCCTGACTTCTTTTCTTTCTAATACCTTGCGGTAATCGCCTTTTACATATTCGTAAAAACCGTTGAAAGACGGGAAATCATCAGTGGTTTTTATCCGTTCGATATATCCGCTTACGGCATTAGAAAGGGCAACTTCTTCCGAACGAGTTGGTGGTTCATCATCACGTTTCCAAAGGGTCAGTATCAAAGTCTTGATACTTTCACGCTTCTCAATGTCAAAAACGCCATCATCTGTGTAGAAAGGATTAAATGCAATCGGATTATCTTCGGTATAAGTGAAATAAACGCCGTCTTCGCCTTTGGTTTTACCTTTGATAAGTTCGCATAAACCTTGATAAGAATTACCCGTATCCACCAGCAAAACGTGAGCGCCTTGCTCGTAATACTGCCGTACCATATGGTTTGTAAAGAAGGATTTTCCGCTTCCCGAAGGACCGAGGATAAACTTGTTACGGTTGGTAATAATTCCACGTTTCATAGGTAAATCCGAAATATCCAAATGAATAGGTTTGCCGGTCAATCGGTCAGCCATTTTTATCCCGAATGGCGAAGGCGAATTGTGGTAATTGGTTTCTTCCGTAAAAAAGCACAATGCTGGTTCAATGAAGGTGTAAAAACTTTCCTCACTCGGAAAATCGGCAGCGTTGCCCGGCATTCCTGCCCAATACAAAGTAGCTACATCAGTAGTGTTATGGCGTGGTTTACATTCCATCAATGCCAAGGCACTTCCGCAATCATTTTTCAACTGCTTTAGTTCAGCTGGGTCATCTGACCACGCCATAATATTGAAATGCGCACGAATAGAAGCCAGCCCGAAACTGTGAGCCTCGTTCAGATATTTTTCTATCCATTCTTTGTTAATTTGATTGGCACGGCTGTACCTTGCCAAAGAGTGCATATTCCTTGCAGATTTCTCAAACTTTTGCAGGTTGTCTTCACTGTTATCCAAAAACAAATATTGGTTGTAGATATGATTGCAGCTGAGCATCAAACCTACTGGGGCAGCAAAAGACAGTCGGCAATCACTTCGGTCGGTAGATAATTTTTCGTAACGGGTATCAATTGAAACTGCTCCTGGCAAATCATCGGTGTCCGACAAAGTATGAAGGCTTAATCTTTTATTACCGATACGAACCTCTTCGGAACCGAGAGCGATGTCCTGCATTGGCGTACCTACTTCTCTTGAAAGTGTTAGATACTGTTCTAACAAGCCTTGCTTTTCATCTGTTCCGATGATGTCATCTTCAGTTAGGCGTTGCAGGCTTACAAATCCGCTATCGTTTACAATCCTCTCAAACTGTGAAACTGCTTCCATAAATCGGTGTATCGCTTCTTTATCCCTAATTTCTTTCGGGATAAGAGAACCTTTGCAAAGCGAGCTGAAGTTGCTTTGCATACGCATTCTTTCCTTGCTCGTTTTGGTAAGGAACAAATAGCAATAGTGATTTAAAAAAGGTCTTTCGTTGAAATGCCGTTGATAGGATTTTGCCAAAAAACTTTGGTTTTCTTCTGTCAAATCTGGCGCATAATTTTCCTTGATATACCAATCCTGTTTGTGAACCACCGTGAAATCTGGTAAGGTTTTAATCGCCTTGTGCCAAGCGGAATGAATGGCTTCGTATTCTGCCGCTGCTACCGTGAAGAGTTCCGGCAATCGCACTTCAAAACAGGCAGTAATGTCTGCATCTTTTGAAAGGATGCAGTTGTTTTCTACTGCTAACAAAGGAAATTTGTTTTCCAATGTGGTTGTTTTTGCTACATTTCTCATACGATATTTTGTTTAGGATTGAATTTCAGATAGCGGTGCACGAGCTTGCGGCAGATGATGTATTTGGGATGTCTTTTTTTTGCCCCGATTTTCATTAATCCGTGTTCGCCGTATTTTCTGTTGAGCGAAAAGGTTTGCCACACTATCAGCGAAGAACCGCCCGCACCAAGAAACAGACAGAAGTAAGAGTTTACACCTGCCATATACAGTATCATTACGAGAATAAGCGTACCCAGTAATCCGCCTGCGAAAATGAACAGATACTGTGCTTTCAGCCCTTTAAATTCCACCGTTCTTCCGATGCCTTTGTTGATATTGTAATTCATAAGGCTTGGGATTATAGGAAGAATGAACGCAGGATAGTAGCCGCCACAATCAAGAAGATACACGCACCAAACCACGAAGCTGCCGTTTTGCTTGTGTCGGGGTCGCCCGAACTAAACTTGTTGTACACTTTAACGCCGCCTATTAACCCTACGACTGCACCGATAGCGTAAATCAATTGAGTTGCGGGGTCGAAATAAGAAGTTACCATTTGCGTAGCCTCGTTGATGCCGCCCACACCGTTTCCCTGTGCGAACGCACCAATTCCTGACAGCATAGCCACGGCTGCCAGCAAAACTTTTTTTCTTTGTTTTTCCATAATTGAAACACATTAATTTGTTACTGTTTTCCCGCACCTTGCGGACTTTCGGGACAAAGGTGTTTCAGAAATTAAAGCGTTGTAAGAAAGTGGCAATGAGAGGAATTGTTTGGCGGTGGGTGGCATCCAAAACGTAGAAAAGTATTATATTAGTTGTTTTGAAAATCTTAATTTAAAAACGCAAATTTTAAATGTACATATCTAAAGTCAGCCTTGTCAATTATAGAAATTTTGTTAATGCATATTTCAATTTCAATAAAGGAATAAACACCGTTATAGGTGAAAATGGTTCAGGAAAAACCAACGTTTTTAAAGCAATCAGATTGCTTTTGGAAGATGCTTCTCTTCAGTTTGCCTATAAACTAACTGAGGGTGATTTTAATAGAACTTTAGACAAAGGAAGATGGAAAGGTCATTGGATTATAATCAGCATAGAATTTGATGAACTGAATGATGAAGAAGCCATTCAATCATTATTCATACACGGAACCGGTATTGCCGAAGCGGACTATGTAGAAAAAGCTACTTACAATCTTTTTTTTCGCCCAAAAGCAGACATCAGACAAAAACTTTCTGAGTTAGCGGAAGGCGACAAAGCAGGATTACAAGCTATCCTTGATGATATTAACATTTTAGATAACTATGAAACGTTTTTTACAGGGAAAAGTACAGCGGATTTTAACGACCCTGATGTGTATAAAGAACTTGTAGGTGATTTTGAAAATGTCATTTTTCCTTCTGCTATTGATGCGTCAAAATTTGGTTCCAAAATTCCTCATCAGCTATCTGTTGCAAAAGAAGTTTCATTTACTTTTATACAGGCACTAAGAGATGTTGTAAGTGATTTCCATAATAACAGAACCAATCCGTTACTCACCCTTTTAAAAAATAAAAGTGGCGAAATAAAAGATGCTGATTACCAGCCTATCAGCGATTTAGTAAAAGAATTGAATGAAAGCATTGAAGCACTTCCAGATGTACAGACTATCCGTGATGATATTAAAACAACAATTCAAGATGCTGTTGGGCTTACCTATTCTCCCTCATCATTATCTATAAAATCTAGTGTTCCTGATGAAGCGGAAAAACTGCTCCAATCCTTGAAATTATTTATTGGAGAACCAGGAGAAGAATATGAAGGCGGTATCCACGAGTTAAGCTTGGGAGGTGCTAATCTTATTTTCCTGACCTTAAAACTTTTGGAATTTAAATATCGAAAATCAAAAGATACATTCGCAAATTTCTTAATTATAGAGGAGCCAGAGGCTCATATTCATAATCACATTCAAAAAACATTATTCGACAAATTAGATTATGGTGATACTCAAATCATATATTCAACCCATTCTACGCAAATATCTGAAGTCAGTAATGTAGAAAACATAAACATCTTAGCTAAAAAACTAAATTATGCAGAGGTTTATCAGCCTTCTACAGACTTGGGGGCAGAAAACATCAATCAGGTACAACGTTACTTGGATGCGGTAAGAACCAACTTGCTCTTTGCTAAAGGTGTGATTTTGGTAGAAGGCGATGCCGAAGAAATTCTAATCCCAATTATAGTAAAGAAAGTTTTGGGGATAAGCTTGGACGAGTTGGGAATAAGTTTGATAAACATTAGAAGCACTGGGTTTGAAAATGTTGCGCAACTTTTCCATAATGACAGGATACAACGTAAATGTGCTATCCTCACAGATTTAGATGATGCTATCTGCGATACTACTGAAAATGCTGGCGACAGTGATGCTTTGAAAAAGTATAAGAAAAAAGTAGCCGGTTCTAAGCAAAAAGGGCTGGAAAGAAAAACAAAATTAGATGCATTTGAAGCAGGTAATACGTGGGTCAAAGCATTTTATGCGAAGCACACTTTTGAAGTAGATTTTATTTCAGAAGGAAACGCTTGGGAAGTGGAGAGGATTATTAAAAAAGTCTATATTGACCCAGCAACACGTACGCAAGCAAAAACGGATATCGAAAGTGCCGATGTGGCTATTTATGGTAAGCGGGTGCTTACAATGGCAAAACAGGAAGGAAAAGGTTGGTTTGCAATTATGCTAGGCAAACATATTTCTTATAAAACTGAAATCCCAGCTTACATTCTTGATGCTATCCTTTTTGCAAAAGAAACCTATTCTTCAAACATAGTTGCAGACATTATCCAATATAGAATGAATAAACATTTTGAAGCTGATAATGCCCTCGATTTTACAAGTTGTAAAGCGGAACTTTTGAAATATAGAAATGGAACAAATAAATTGGAAGACTTAGCTTTTGACTTTGACCTTGTACTGCCAGACGACCAAATTTTAATACTAATAGATAAACTGAAGTAGTTATGTTTATTTGGGAAAAAGACAGTATCAATAAAGAACAGGAAGATGCAATTCTTGAAGATAATAGCGTACTTCTTATTGCTTGTCCCGGAAGCGGTAAAACGAGAACCCTTACATTCAAAATTGCTTATGAGTTAAGCAGGTTGAAATCAGACAAGGAATTCGTTATAGCCATAACCTACACTAATAGAGCTTCCGATGAGATAAAGGAGCGGGTTGAGTTATTAGGTGTCGATACGTCACAATTATGGATTGGCACTATCCATTCTTTTTGTATGGAATGGATTTTAAAGCCATATCATTTGTATTCTGAACGATTGAAGAACGGCTTTAAGGTTATCAATTCTTTTGACAGCGAAAAGATATTGACCGAATTATGCAAACCCTATAAAGAAGAAAAAATAACCTATTATGATTGTGGCATCCTTGCCAAAACTGATAATTTCTATTTGACCTGTTTAGACACAAAAAAACATAATTCGTTACAAAAAATTCTTGGGGAATATTTTGCAATCCTTGAAAAAAACCGACAGATTGATTTTGAACAAATTTTGTTTTACGCTTATGAAATACTCAAATCAAAACCAGTTGTAGCAAATATTCTATCCAAATTATTCCCTTTTATTTTAATTGATGAGTATCAGGATACTAAGGAAATACAGTATCACATCATATCCAAAATATTAAGCGTTAACAAAGGCAATTCAAAAACACTTATTGTTGGCGACCCAAACCAATCTATTTACGACTCGCTGGGAGGTTACCCAATGCCTAAAGATGAATTAGAAAAATTATTAGGATTTGAATTGACCCCATTAAGCTTAGATAAAAACTATAGGTCATCGTCGGCTATTATCAACTATTTTGATTATTATAAAACTTTCGACACTCCAATTGTTGCATTTGGTAATGGAAAAGATTATCCAAGTATAATTACATTTAATTCAGTTGTCTCAGTTGATGATTTAATTGAAGAATTAGCTCAGTTAATTTTGTACAATGTAGAAACAGCCGGAATTAGCCCAAACGAAATATGCATCACTGCTCCACAATGGGTACATATCGCAAGCATTACAAGAAAACTTATCATCAGACTTCCTGATTTCAGTTTTGACGGACCAGGAATGGCTCCTTTTTCTCGGGATATTGATAATTTTTGGTTCAAGGTTTCAAGAGTTGCATTGACGGAACCATCTCCTTTTATGTATGTAAGAAGGCTAAGGTGGAGTAAAGAAATATTAAATGAACTGGATAGTGCAGGTGTTGATGTTTCAAATGTAAGTAGTAAAGAATTTTTAAGAATTTGTAATTCTTTTGAGATAAACGAGACAGATGGTTTAACTTATTTAAAAAGTTTCTTTAATCAGATTTGTGAAAAGTTAAAAATTGTACTGCCCAATTTTCCCTTGTTAGATGAACATTTCAATTCATTTTTTGCAAGTTCTGAAAGTAGAATTCAGAGATTGATTGATGAAGGAAATCCATATATTGGGGATATTGAAAATTTCAGAAAAGTATTCAGACAGCGAGATGGAATTACTGTTTCCACAATACACGGAACTAAAGGTGAAGAATACGATGCAGTTATTGGCTTTGGCTTATTGGACGGTTATGTTCCTCATTTTAATGATAATAATGGTATTGAAAATTCAAAGAAACTCTTGTATGTATTAGCTTCGAGAGCAAGAAAAAATTTACATCTTATTTCTGAAAAATATAGAAATGTTCATAAGTTTTATGCGCCAGATGGAAAGCCCCCAACCTCACATTTGCTTGAATATACTTATGATTATTCTTTCCAAAAATTTGAAGGGATGGATTGAGCCATTAAAAAAATAAATTACGATGCCATTAAAAATAAATGTACCCTACAGCGATAAAGACAGTGCCAAATCAAAAGGCGCTTTTTGGGATGTAGAACAAAAAACTTGGTTTGTTCCTGACCATAAGGATATTAATGATTTCCAGCACTGGATAGACAAATCAAAAGTATCGGTTATTATAAAATCGCCCGTATCAATTGCTTTAAATAGTAGTGATTGCTATAAATGTGCAAACAAAACTGCTGTCATTTCCTTAGCTTCAAATAATTTTTATTATTTGAATACCGACGAAAATGAGGATGAAAAATGGTTTCGAGCCGATGGATTGTCTTTTTTTAGTATGCCAGTATTCATCGAAAATGAAATTGCAGGTAAAATCAAAAGATTATTTCCAAATTATAAAATTGCATATTCTAAAACAGCGGAAAGTAGTTATTGGGCTAATCATTGTGAACATTGTGGAGCCTTGCAAGGCGATTTTTTTCTACATTCAGAACCGGGCGGCGCTTTCTTTCCTTTAGAAATAGAAGAATATGAACAATTAACTTTCATTACTGTTCCGTCAAAATTTGATGTAGAAATAGATGCTGATTATTCTTGGTTAAGCAATGCTGATGTCATTCCTAAATATGCCAAATCAGTATCCTACGAAGAATTTTTAGAGCAGCAAAAATAAAAAGGGAGTTTGCTCACACAAATTCCCCAATATCAAAATCACTCACATCACTTTTCCGCAAAGTGGAAGAACCGGCATCCGTCTCAGAAGTGAGAGTACTGTCCAAAAGCTCGGCAATTCTTCTGGAAGCACCATCTATTGAACTTTCCAGCAAACTAAATAATTCGGTTCCCTGTAATCTTTGAACTATATCTACCGCTGTTTCCTTTTGGGCTGGTTCCAATTCTTCTTTTTGGAGCAACATCCCCACGGAGCTTAGTTCTTCAAAGGTAACCCCTTGGGCAAAACCGTCATCGCCATCGGATATTCCGTACCTGTTCCATTCCTCTTCCTCTTCATCCAAATCAGGTATATTTCTGAAAACTTCGTCCAGCTCTTCCTGCGGAATTTGAATACCTACGTTTTCATTTTCGTCGTATTCTATGTCTAAATTATCAGGATTTATTTCGTCTTCCTCAATTTGGCGTTCATTGGCAGTGTTTGGCATCGAAAGGCTTCTTACTGGCTTAGGCAGACCCATAATATCAGGAAGATTTGGATTGATTTTTTCTTGTGTCGGTTTTTGTTTCGACTTTTTATTGATGATGATTTTATCTTGTACAAGCAAGAAAATTACAATCAGCAAGCATATTACAATTACTATTTCCATAATTAAATGTTTTAAAAAATGGGTTTATATTTCTCATTAAAATCGTCTATAATGGCTTTCTCAAATACTTCAAAATGATGCTCCAAAATATTATCAAGGTAAGCATACAGCGGTATTTCATCTTTTCCTATAACCTGTATAATGCGGGATAATCGTGCGTGATATTCCTGCCGGATGTAGATGCTTTTATCTCCACGCTTTGTCATCGAATGCGTTTTCAAAAAATGGTCGCCATAACTTCCATCAAGAATTTTCTTTGTTCGGTTCTTTTCCTTTTGGGCAGGTTTATTTCTTGAAAATTCTTCTTGTTTTACAGCCTCATTTTCCATTTTTTCAATGGGTTCAGGAGGAAGCTGTATTCCGTCTTTTTTTACGCCATCCACCATCAAGTTCATCATCATTTCCTCGTTAATATCGGGCGTAGCTTTTCTTTTATTATCTTTCTCCATAAGGCTATAATTGAATGATTTTTAAAAACTCCTCGATGAATAAATTCAATTGACAAGCTTTCATCAATCGTTCATCCGGCGGCATTACTGTGGAACGGAAAACTGTTTTGCTATCCGCTTCACTTTCTTTGCGGAAACGTGTACTGTTCTTGATTTGGCTTTGCATCAAACTCAATCCTAATTGCTCAATCAATTGATTGTAAACAGCATACAATGGCGTACTTTCTCTTCCGTCCACTTGGTTCCAAAAAAGATGAATGGTTTCTATGGAGGTTTCTCCTTTTTTCATAATCACATCCTGCAAAAGTTGTGTAAAAATGAGTGTACTCTCCATTACTACACGGTCTGCTGCGATGGGCGTAAAAATGTGATGCATTCCCGCCAATGCATTCAGAATTCCTGGCGTGTTCACAGTTCCTGGCAAGTCAAAAAATACCACATCCACAGGAGTGGTAGAAGTATTTACAAATTCTTGAGCCGCTTCCAATACACTATCCGCTTTGTGCTGCATAATCGGATAGGCTTTTTTGTTGATGGTGGTAAATTGTTTGTACGCCAGCTTTTTTAAAGTTTCATTTTCCATAACCATTGCCAAATCTCTTGTCTTCATTTTCATCAGACTGTGTTGTGGAAAATCCGCATCAAATACAGCTACATTGTAGCCCAATCTATAGTGCATCGTACTTGCAACGAGCGTTGTAAATGTACTTTTGCCAACGCCACCTTTTTGAGAAGAAAATGCAATAAACAGAGGTTTCTTTTTTGTGTCCATATTTTAAAAATTTAAAGTTTTCGTATTCTTGTTTTCAGGCTTGCTTGCAGGATAACCGGCAGTCTTTCTTTATTGAATTCGTGATTTCCTACTGGTCTGCAAGACAGCACTCATTATTGTTTGCTATCAGTCAGGATAGCCATCATTCTAGCGTTCCTATAATCCTGCATTCACGAAAGCAATCTTGATTACAAGCCGTCACGCTATCATTCTTTCATCCTTGCAATCCTGCCGTCAAGATTGCTGGATTATCTGCATTCCGGAATGCTATCAATCTATCATCCCTGATGGAGTTCCTGCCAACATTCAAAAGCAAAGAAATCATCATTTTCAATCAATTTTATGGCTTTGGCGGTGTTTGGCACTCAAAGGCAATGTTTGTCTTGGTAATGTCTTGCAATACTCTCATAAGCAGATCTTTACTTTGTAAAATGATTTTTATTAACAGATTTATGCAAAGTATCTCTCAAAAATGGACACTAAACAGAACGGCATCGAGCCGTTTTTCCCTGTTAAATTTAATCCGTCCCGAAGGGCGGATTTTTGTGTTCATCAGAACACGGCAAGTTGTGTTTTGAGGCACTCGAAACCGAGTTCGTGCCTCAAAACAACTTGCCCTGCCGGGAGCTGAAAAAACCACTCCGAAGTCGAGGTTTTGTATGAATTTAAAATGGATTAGTGATGAATGAGAATAATAAAAGAAAACAAAATAAAGGCGGACGGAAGGCAAAAATCGACCCAAGCATCCACCGCCACGTTTTTCGTCTTACTGATGAAGAAAATGCCAAACTTTTATCGCTTTTTGAAACATCGGGAATGCCCAATAAAGCAAAGTTTATCATTTCTCTGTTGTTTGGTAACGAGATGAAATCAGTTAAAATAGATAAAGGCACGGTTGATTTTTATATGAGATTGACTTCGTTTCATAGTCAATTTCGTTCTGTGGGTGTCAATTACAACCAAATAGTGAAGCTTTTGTATAAGAATTTTTCCGAGAAAAAAGCCGCAGCGTTTCTATACAAATTAGAAAAACAAACGGCTGAAATGGCAATGTTGTGTCAAAAAATCATTCAGATTAGCGAAGAATTTGAAACAAAACATTTGAAAAAACAGCTGTAAAAATGATAGCAAAAATCGGAAGAAGCGGAAATTTATACGGAGCATTGGCGTACAATCAGCTCAAAGTGGAGAATGAAAACGGACAGATTTTGTTTGCAAACAAGATGATTGAAACCGCTAAAGGTCATTATTCCGTTGCACAATTAGCCCAATCTTTTGCTCCTTACCTGATAGCCAACCGCAATACCGAGAAACATACTTTGCATATTTCTCTCAATCCCGACCCGAAAGATAAGGTAAGCGATGATCGGTATAGGGAAATGGCAGAAGAATATATGCGGGAAATGGGTTACGGCGACCAGCCTTTTGTGGTATTCAAACATGCCGATATTGACCGTAGCCATATTCATATCGTATCGGTTTGCGTGGACGAAGAAGGCAAAAAGATTTCGGACAAATTCGAAAAAATGAGGTCTATGAATATTTGCCGTGAACTAGAAAGAAAACACGGATTGATAGCTGCTACAGATAAAGAACATAAGCTGAATGACAAGATTTTTAGTCCCATAAATTACAAAGCAGGCGATGTAAAAAGTCAGATAGCTTCAGTTATTCGCCATTTGCCAAACTATTATCAATACCAAACTTTGGGAGAATACAACGCCTTGCTTTCTTTGTTTAACATTACCACCGAAAAGGTAGAAGGAGAATTGCAAGGGCAGTTGCAGAAGGGTTTATTGTACATTCCCTTAAATGAAAAAGGAGAAAAAGCAGGTCATCCGTTCAAGGCATCTTTGTTTGGGAAAAGTGCTGGACTTCCAGCTTTGGAATTGCATTTTGAGCAAAGTAAAATTGCATTAAAAAATAATCCTGTTCAAAAAACTTTAAAATCTGCTATAAACATTGCTTTACAATCAACAACTGATGAATTGAGTTTTAAGAAACAATTAACCGAACAAGGAATTAATGTAGTGGTGCGCAGAAATGATGTAGGACGAATTTACGGAATAACTTTTATAGACCATAATTCTAAGACAATTTGGAATGGTTCACGATTGGGAAAAGAACTTTCTGCTAATACTTTTAACGATTATTGGAATAACAACATCAAACCGGAAATTAAAGAACCAGTTCAATCACAAATAAAAGCTTCTAAGTCAAACGATGCGGAAAATTTACCTGTGGAAAAACCTCATCATTTCTTCGATTTTTTAAATACTGAAAAACACGAAGATGGTTTGGTCGAAGCATTGGGCGGCTTATTGCCTGAAATACAAGGAGAAGATTATGAAGAACAAGATTTTGCAAATAAAATGAAGAAGAAAAGGAAACGCCATAGAGGACAGCAATAGCAATCCGCCAAACAATGCCATTCGCAGACATTGACTACCACATTTTAAAAACCAATATTTACAACTTTTAAATTCACGCCCGAACATTAAAACTAAAATAATGCAGGGAGAAGACGATTTAAGAGGTCTTGCCAAAATAATGGCATTTATGCGGGCAGTAAGTATCCTTTTGGTACTGATGCACCTTTATTGGTTCTGCTACGGTTTCTTTTTGGAACGTGGCTGGACGCTGGAAATAATCAACAAAATCTTAGGCAATTTTGACCGAACAGCCGGTTTGTTTTCGCACAATTTATACACCAAAATTTTTGCTTTGGTACTGTTGGCATTAAGCTGTTTGGGAACAAAAGGCGTTAAAAATGAGAAGATAACTTGGTCTAAAATATATGTAGCTTTGTCGATTGGAATTATTTTGTTTTTTCTGAATTTTCCTTTGTTGAAACTACCTTTATTAACTGCCACATTTCTGTATATTTTTACCACTGCTTTAGGTTATATTGCTTTGATGGTAGCAGGAGTTTGGATGAGCCGTTTACTCCGTACCAATTTAATGGAAGATGTTTTCAACAATGAGAATGAGAGTTTTCAGCAGGAAACTAAATTGATGGAAAACGAGTATTCTGTCAATCTTCCTACAAAGTTTTATTATAAGGGCAAATGGAATAATGGCTGGATAAATATTGTCAATCCTTTCCGGGCGACTATTGTTTTGGGAACACCCGGTTCTGGAAAATCTTATGCGATTGTAAATAATTATATAAAGCAACAAATTGAAAAAGGGTTTTCAATGTACATCTACGATTTTAAATTTGATGACCTTTCTACCATTGCATACAATCATTTATTAAAACATCGGGATAAATACAAAGTTCAGCCAAAATTTTATGTGATAAATTTTGACGACCCACGAAAAAGCCACCGTTGCAATCCGCTCAATCCTGATTTTATGACGGATATTTCTGATGCCTACGAAGCTGCTTATACCATAATGCTAAACCTCAACCGAAGTTGGATACAGAAACAAGGCGATTTTTTTGTAGAAAGTCCGATAATTTTGTTAGCTGCCATTATTTGGTATTTGAAAATTTACGATGACGGAAAATATTGCACATTTCCGCACGCTATTGAATTGCTGAACAAAAAATATTCAGATGTTTTCACGATTTTAACTTCATATCCCGATTTGGAAAACTATTTATCTCCTTTTATGGATGCGTGGCAAGGTGGCGCACAAGACCAATTGCAAGGACAAATTGCATCGGCAAAAATCCCTTTATCAAGAATGATTTCTCCGCAGTTGTATTGGGTTATGACTGGCGATGATTTTTCTTTGGATATTAATAATCCTGAAGAACCTAAAATTTTATGTGTAGGTAATAATCCCGACCGACAGAATATTTATTCCGCAGCGTTGGGATTATACAATTCAAGGATTGTAAAGCTAATCAACAAAAAAGGGCAATTAAAAAGTTCGGTTATCATAGACGAATTGCCAACTATTTACTTTAGAGGATTGGATAATTTGATTGCAACTGCAAGAAGTAATAAAGTGGCTGTTTGTTTAGGTTTTCAAGATTTTTCACAATTGACGAGAGATTATGGCGACAAGGAAAGCAAGGTTATTCAGAATACGGTTGGTAATATTTTCAGCGGACAAGTGGTGGGAGAAACTGCAAAAAGCCTTTCGGAACGTTTCGGAAAGGTGTTGCAGAAAAGACAAAGTTTAACCATCAACCGAAGCGACAAATCAACTTCCATTTCTACGCAATTGGACAGTTTAATCCCAGCTTCAAAAATTTCAACTTTAACACAAGGGATGTTTGTTGGTGCAGTTTCGGATAACTTCGATGAGCGAATTGAACAGAAAATCTTTCACGCTGAAATTGTGGTGGACAATGAAAGTGTAGCATCAGAAACCAAAGCGTACCAAAAGATACCACAAATATTATCTTTCGTAAACCAGCAGGGCGAAGATGAAATGAAAAAACAGATTGAAGGGAATTACCGACAAATAAAGATGGACATTTTGAATATTGTAGAAAATGAATTGGAAAGAATTAAGAACGACCCAGATTTACAACATTTATTACAGCAGGCATAAAATGTTCTTACAACTACTTCAGTAAGCAGACAAATTTAAAAATGGTTGGTTAGGGAGTTATTATTAAATTTATTATGGTTCTTAAATTCTTTTTTTTGCTTTCTTTTGTTACCAACAAAACTTATTTGTATATCTTTGTCAAAATGTTGCGTAGATACACTGCCATATTATTCTTAATTGTTGCCCAAATAATGATTTTGGGGCACGGCATTGTATCGCACCATCACCACCTTGAAATTGTTAATGACGAACATCATAACGGCAAAAACAATGGCGAAACACCCTTAGAGATTGCATTTTCGGGTTTTATACACGCTGGTGAAAACATATCCTTTACAAATTCAAGCGAAACTAAAATTGTCATTTCCAAGGACGACGTAAAATCTATTAAGGCTCTGCCTATTCATTTTACTGCGCCCGTTGAATATATAGTTGACTATCAGAAAAATACTTTTCCACCAGATAGGCATATTATTTATCTACCACCGCTCCACGGAGCCTATTCCCTTCGGGGTCCCCCTTCATTCATTGTTGCTTAACTTTCAATCCTCGAAAGTTAAAATTTGACGTATGCCCATTTTTTCGGGCAAATTATTTATTTCTTACTATCAAATTTTTTAAACAATGAAAAAATCATTCATTATAGCGGCTTTTGCTGCCCTTACCTTAGTTGCCTGCAATACCAACGAGAAAAAATCTTCAGATAATACTGATCAAGTGACACCTGTGGAAACAGCAAATCAAGATAGCATTGATAAAGCACACGGGCATTCCCACGATCCTTCCGGTAATCATACTGCACCTGCTGCAAAAGCAGATAGTTCAACTGTAGCTCCTTTAAAGCAGGACAGTATTGATAAAGCACACGGACATAAGCATTAATTAATTTTTTAAGCAAAGTCTTATAATCATTGTAGCAAAGCCTGCGACTGTTTGGTATTGCGTACCCTTGTACGCAGTACTGCCAGGCTTTTATTGCCTAACTAAAAAATTAATTTCAAATGCAGTATGTAAAAATTGTTTTATCAATAGCCTTATTGCTATTGGTTTCAGGGTCGGCGTATGCTCACGGAGTAGATGAGGATACCCAAACTTTTTTAAGTGGAAATTCAGGCGTTGCTTTTGTACCGTTCCTGTATATAGGGGCAAAACATATGCTTACAGGTTACGACCACTTATTATTTCTTGTGGGCGTTATCTTTTTTCTTTATCGTCCAAAAGAAGTGCTTTTGTATGTGAGTTTTTTTACCATTGGTCATAGTATTACCCTTTTATTAGGTGTACTGGCAGATATGGCTATCAACGCTTACCTCATCGATGCTATTATAGCACTTTCAATCGTTTACAAAGGTTTTGATAATTTAGGTGGCTTTCAAAAATTCCTTGGTCGCCAGCCTAATACAAAAGCGGCTGTCTTAATCTTTGGACTTTTTCACGGTTTCGGTTTAGCCAGTAAATTACAGGAATTGAGTTTTGACCGAACAGGATTATTGACCAACCTGCTTGGTTTCAATATCGGTGTAGAGATAGGTCAATTCATCGCCTTAGCTCTTGTATTATTTGTTATCACCCTTTGGAGAAAATCACCGAGCTTTTTCAAATTCTCTACAGTTACCAATATGTTGCTTATGGCAGCGGGCTTTTTATTATTCGGCTACCAGTTAGTCGGTTATTTTAACTCTTAACAATTATCAAAATGTCAGAAATAGCACATAAAGTTTTAGATAAAAAATCTATCATAAAGCAGGTAATCATTGCTTTAATTATTGGAACCACCCTTCTCGTAAGTGCAGTATTACCAGCTGAATATGGTATAGACCCCTTAGGAATAGGAAAGGCAACCGGTTTCAGCAAGTTATATGTACCAGAAGGAAGTACAGAAAATCTAAGTTCAGAACCGCACAAGATATTGAAAATGGAAAATGTAGGTTCGCCGGCGGATGTGGCAAAGCCTGATGCCGCAAACAACCCTGCGCCTGCTACACAATTGGCAGAACGTACAGATGATGTAAGCGTAGTTATTCCTGCCGGTAAAGGATTGGAGTACAAAGTAAATATGTTGAAATACGGACAATTAAAATATGAGTGGATTACCGATAAAGGTGAACTGTACTTTGATTTTCACGGAGAGGTAAAAAACAACAGCAACTACTTTGAAAGCTACACCATTGCTTATTCAAACAATATGGCAGGTTCATTTCTTGCTCCGTTTGAAGGTCCGCAAGGATGGTATTTCAAAAACAATTCAAATGAGGACATTACTGTCAAAATCAAAATGAAAGGACAGTATCTCCTTAAACAATAACCATTCAAACAAGATTATGATATGTTAAACAACATCATTCATTTTTCAATAAAAAATAAGTTGGTAATAGGATTATTTACCCTGGCATTAATTTGCTGGGGTTCCTATTCCGTTACCAAACTTCCTATTGATGCAACGCCCGATATTACAAACAATCAGGTAATGGTAATCACAGTATCGCCCACATTGGCAGCGCAGGAAGTAGAACAGCTCGTAACCTTTCCGGTAGAGCAAACAATGGTAAGTATTCCCGGCATAAAAGATATGCGTTCTTTTTCTCGCTTTGGTCTTTCCATAGTTACAATTGTCTTTGAAGAAAAAGTAGACATTTATTGGGGAAGACAACAAGTTCAGGAGCGGTTGACCTTGGCTGCTAAAAACATACCCGAAGGTGTCGGTGTTCCTGAAATGGCACCGCTTACCACAGGTTTAGGCGAAATTTACCAATACGTCATCCATCCTAAAAAAGGATATGAAGACAAATACGATGCTACCGAATTAAGAACTATTCAGGATTGGATTATTAAAAGACAACTTTTAGGAACACCGGGAGTAGCAGAAGTAAGCGGGTTTGGCGGATTTGTAAAACAGTATGAAATAGCCATAGAGCCAGACAGGCTCGCCAGCCAAAACATCAATATATCCGATATTTTCACCGCTTTAGAAAAGAATAATCAAAACACTGGTGGTGCTTATATCGATAAAGGCCCAAATGCTTTCTTTATTCGAAGCGAAGGTTTGGTAAAGAATATTGAGGAAATTAAAAAAATCGTAGTTAAAAACGAAGGGGGCATTCCTGTTTTGTTAAGGGATGTGGCAGATGTCCGTTTCGGAAATGGGGCAAGATATGGGGCAGCAACAAGAAATGCGCAGGGAGAAACCGTTACCGGAATTGTGATGATGCTAAAAGGTGCCAACTCTTCTGAAGTAATTACCAATGTAAAAGCAAAGATTGAAGAAATTCAAAAAAGTTTGCCCGAAGGTGTAGAGATAGAGCCGTTTCTTGACAGGAAAAAATTAGTAGATGGCGCCATATCAACAGTATCAACCAACTTGGTAGAAGGTGCTTTAATTGTAATTTTTGTTTTGATACTTTTCCTTGGTAATCTGCGTGGCGGTCTTGTGGTAGCCTCGGTTATTCCATTGGCAATGCTGTTTGCCATAGCGATGATGAACCTTTTTGGCGTATCCGGAAACCTAATGAGCCTTGGTGCCATCGATTTCGGAATTATTGTCGACGGAACGGTAATCATTGTAGAAGCAGTACTACACCGAATAACAACCAGCAAAAACCGGTACGGCGGAGTAGAAAAACTTACACAAGAACAAATGGATGAAGAAGTGTTTCAGTCTTCAACCAAAATTCGTTCGGCAGCAGCATTTGGAGAAATCATCATTCTTATTGTTTACCTACCGTTACTGGCATTGGTAGGTGTAGAAGGCAAGATGTTTACACCAATGGCGCAAACCGTTTCATTTGCTATTATGGGCGCATTCCTATTGTCATTCACTTATGTTCCGATGATGTCTGCATTAGTCCTCAGCAAAAAGACCACGCACAAAGACAACTTTTCGGATAAAATGATGAGAGCCATTCAAAGAGTGTACAGCCCCATCATTGAAGGAGCAATGAAACGAAAGCTGTTGGTAATATCTATTGCCGTGGCAATGTTTGTTATAACCCTTTTTGCATTCAACAGAATGGGCGGAGAATTTATACCCCAATTAGATGAGGGTGACTTTGCAGTAGAAACAAGAGTTCCCGTGGGCAGTTCCATTAACCAGATGATAGATGTATCCCAAAAAGCGCAAGATATTTTACTGAAAAATTATCCCGAAGTAAAGCAGGTAGTGAATAAGATAGGTTCGGGAGAAATCCCTACAGACCCAATGCCGATTGAAGCCGGTGATATGGTCGTTGTTTTAAAACCTAAAAAAGAATGGACAAGCGCAGCAGATAGAGAAGAATTGATTGATAAAATGCAACAATCACTTGCTGTTATTCCAAATGCTACTTTCAGCTTTCAACAGCCTATACAAATGCGTTTTAATGAGTTGCTAACCGGAGCTAAGCAAGATGTTGTCTTGAAAATTTATGGAGAAGACCTGGATGTACTTTCAGATTTGGCTTCTGATGTAGGAAAGAAAATAAAATCCGTTGAAGGTGTAGAAGATTTGTATGTTGAAGAAATCACAGGATTGCCACAAATAAGCATCCAATTCGACAGAGATAAAATAGCACAATACGGTATGAACGTAGAAGATGTAAACAGTGCCATTGAAACAGGATTTGCGGGAAAAACTGCAGGCTTGCTGTACGAAGGAGAAAGAAGATTTGATGTAGTGGTAAGATTAGACAGCGCATCAAGAGCCGACATTACAGATGTACAAAACCTATTTGTAAGTACACCAACAGGACAGCAAATACCTTTAAGCGAAGTCGCCAATATTTCCTATAAACCGGGTCCTGTACAAATACAGAGAGATAATGCCAAAAGACGTATTACGCTTGGTTTCAATGTTCGTAACCGCGATGTAAAAAGCATTGTGAATGATATACAGGACATCGTTGCAGCCAAAGTAAAAATGCCGGCAGGTTATCATATTACTTACGGCGGACAGTTCAAAAATCTGGAAGAAGCCAATGCAAGACTTGCCGTAGCCTTACCGGTAGCGCTATTGCTTATTTTGCTATTGCTCTATTTTACATTCCGTTCTGTGAAGCAAGGTTTGCTGATTTTTACAGCTATTCCGCTTTCAGCTATAGGTGGTGTATTTGCATTGCTGATAAGAGATATGCCTTTTAGTATTTCTGCTGGTGTAGGATTTATTGCGCTATTTGGCGTAGCGGTATTGAACGGTATTGTACTCATTGCAGAATTTAACCGATTGGCAAAAGAAGGCGTTACCGATATTTATGAGCGAGTGCGCATTGGCACAAAAGTGAGGTTAAGACCCGTATTAATGACGGCAATGGTGGCATCATTAGGTTTTCTTCCGATGGCTATTTCTTCCTCATCAGGTGCAGAAGTACAACGTCCTTTAGCAACCGTGGTTATTGGCGGGCTGATAACTGCAACAGCGCTTACCTTACTGGTGCTTCCGGTGCTCTATATCTATTTTACAAAATCAACATTCAAAATGAAAAAGAATAAAACATTACCAACGGCAATATTGCTCTTAGGTTTTTTATGCTTTTCATCTACACTGAAAGCGCAGGTATCTTCTGGAACAAACACAAGAGTATTGACCTTACAGCAATCTATTGATGAAGCCGTAAAAAACAACAACAGCATAAGGATTGCCGAATACAACATCAATGTTCAAAAAGCTTTGAAAAAAGGAAGCGTAACCATTCCAAAAACTGAGCTTTCTTACACACAGGGCGTTGTAAGCAACCCAACCATTAATGATAATCTCATTAACGTGACCCAACGCTTTGACTTTCCTACACTGTACAGCAACCAGTCAAAACTGGCACAAGAAAAGATAATCAGCACAGAAAAATACAAAGCCGTTTCGGAAAATGAATTGATAGAAAATGTGAAGCTGGCGTATTTGCAATACCAGTATGTTCTGGAAAAAGGAAAACTCATTGCAGCGTTAGACAGTATTTACAGCAATCTGAGCAAAGCAAGTGATGCAAGATACAGAACGGGAGAAAGTACCAATCTTGAAAAAATGACCTCTTCCGTTCAGTTAAAACAAATTCAAAATGAACTTGAAAAAAACAATGCCGATGTGAAAATTGCCAAACAACAATTGCAAACTTTACTGAATACCACAGATGATATCAGCATTGCAGAAACCAACCTTACGGCTAAAGAATTACTATTAACTATCGAAAACTTTTCTGCAAATAACAATCCCATTATTGGATACCTGCAACAAGAAGTAAACGTAAGCCAGCAGGAAATACAGGTTGAAAAGAGTAAAATGTTGCCCGAAATTATTTTGGGTTATAGCGCTCAGACTTATAAAGGAATGCAGACCATCAATGGTATTGACAGGACTTATACCGGAAAAGACAGGTTTAGCTTTTTTCAAATTGGTATTGGCATTCCATTGTTTCCGGGAGGTTATAAATCAAAAATTAATGCAGCAAAAATTAACCGGGAAATTGCAGCAACACAGGTGGAGCTGAATAAAACCAACCTCAATGGTCAGTTAAAAGAATTGGAACAGCAATATGCCAAACTTCAGAATGAGCTGAATTATTATCAGCAACAAGCTCTGCCACAAGCCAATTTAATCATCAGCAATTCCGAAAAAAGTTTTAAAAGCGGTGAGGTTTCCTATGCCCAGCATTTGCAAAATTTAACGCTGGCAAATAACATTCGTACCGCTTACGTAGAAAGCCTGTACAATTTCAATAAGGCAATTATCGCCATTGAAACACTTTCCGGCAATAAATAATCATTAAAAAAATTAGAAAAATGAATAGTTCGTTCAAAAAATACATTCCCTTTTTACTAATCGTAGTAATTACGGTGTTATCCTGTAAAGACCAAAAAGAAACAGCTACAGAACAGGCAGTTACAGAGAACAAAACCGATACTGCATCCCAAGTAAAACAAATAACATTTACGCCAGACCAGTACAAATTATCGGATATACAAACGGGTACTATAGAACTGCGAAACCTAAGCAATATCATCAAACTAACGGGTGCAATTGAAGCCGAACCCAACAGTGTAGCCACCGTATCTGCACCTTTAGGCGGTTACATCAAATCAGCAGGTTTATTACCCGGGCAATTTGTAAAAAAAGGGCAACAATTAGCCACACTCGAAAACCCTGAATTTATTTCCATACAACAGGAGTATTTAGAAAGCATTGGCAGGTTAGAATACCTATCGCAGGAATACAAAAGACAACAGGATTTAAGAAATGAGGATATAAATGCAGCAAAAACCTACCAGCAGGTAAGTTCCGACTTCAAAGTAATGAAAGCCCGCATCTCAGGATTAGAGCAGCAAATGGCTTTGATTGGCATCAGTACTGCTTCTCTTAAAAGGAGCAATAAAATTTCGAGAACAGCGGGCATTTATGCACCCATATCAGGTTACATAAAAAACAGCAATACCAATATCGGAAAATACGCATCGCCTACCGATATCCTATTTGAAATTACAGGTACCAATGACCTACATCTTGCTTTAAATGCCTTTGAGAAAGATTTAGGCAAAATTCAGGTAGGGCAAACCGTTAGGTTTTCACTATCCAATGAAAATGATTACAAGCACACCGGAAAAGTATTTTTGGTTGGGCAGGCTGCAGACGATAAAAAGATGATACCCGTACATTGCCATTTTACTAAAGATGTAAAACTACTGCCGGGAATGTATGTAAAAGCGTGGGTAGAAACCGGAACAGATGAAAAAAATGCAGTGCCGAATGATGCACTTGTACAGTTAGAAGGAGTGGATTATATTATTGCGCAGACCAATGAAGGCAAAAACGGTTATACTTTTCAATTAATACAAGTTGCCAAAGGCATAGAACAAGAAGGTTACACGGGCATAGAATTACCATCAACAGCAAATCCTCAACAAATAAAAATAGTTACCAAAAATGCGTACACTATTTTATCAGCGATTAAAAATGCCGAAGAAGAGGAATAGTTAAGATTTGCCCCAAATAGAAGTTAAAATATGTCCCTATTTATATTACAAAACATTATCCACTATACGCTGCATTTTTTCTTTCCAGGGTTAGTTGCTTTTGTATTTTTTAAAAAGGAATGGAAAACGGTTTGGATAATTTTATTATCAACGATGCTTGTTGACATTGACCATCTGTTTGCCGAACCAATATTTGATCCAAACAGATGCAGTGTAGGATTTCACTTTCTGCATTCATATTACGCTATAGTGCTGTATGTTTTGTTGTTCCTATTTGGAAACAAAATAATAAGAATTATTGCCCTTGGTTTATTGCTGCATATGGTAGCCGATTTTCAGGACTGTTTGTGGTAGTGAACGATTAATAACAAAAATTTTAAGAAATGCTTTTAAACAAAAAAATATCTATTTCATACTTTGTTAAGCAAGTAAAATGGCAAATATTCTTTGTAGTTACCTTTGCTCTAACCATTGGTTTTCTGCATTTAACCCCTGTACTGGCAGATATTGCAATACCATTTAGCATATTGGCTCTTTTAGGAACTATTGTTTCTATTTTACTTGCCTTTAGAACCTCACAGTCTTATGAAAGATGGTGGGAGGCGAGGATTGTTTGGGGAGCTATCGTTAATGACTCTCGAATACTTACAAGGCAATTGAACCAATTTCTATCGACTAAAGAAAAAGAAGAAATTAAAATCTTTGCTCAACGGCAAATTGTATGGGTGTATGCTCTGGGCGAAACCTTGAGGAAAGTAGGATTTTCTTCAAAAGTCGAAGCGTATATTAATTTTCATAAAATTAGTGCTGTCAATATTCCAAACGCTATTCTTGATGAGCATTCTAAACAAATGGGTTTTTTAGCAGAACAAAGAAAAATTTCGGAGTTTCAGCAACTGCAACTAAACGAAACAATTACTAAGCTATGTGATAGTATGGGGAAATGTGAACGCATAAAAAACACGGTATTCCCAAGAGCGTACAGCCTGCTATTACATACATTAATCTACGTTTTTACCATCTTGGTGCCATTCGGATTAGAGCATTCGCAGTTTACTATACAAATTATACTGTCAATACTTATTCCTATAATGTTTATTGCCATAGAAAAAACCGCCATAATGATGCAAGACCCATTTGAGAATACACCTGTTGATACTCCGATGACATCGCTGGCTTTAACCATAGAAATCAATATCAAGCAAATGATTGGTGAAGACGAAATACCCCAAAAGAAAGACAATGAGCTTTATTTTGAAATGTAGTGGTACTTAAGTTTTTATTATCAAACCTGTGTATCTGTCGTACAGAAATCAAAATTAAATAGACAATGAATAAAATAATTAAACCAATTATAGAACCCTTCAAATCTCTGAGGAATGCTACTTTTGCAAAGCTATATTTCGCCCAAATCGCAAGCCTTTTGGGTGATGCTTTTACTTGGCTCGGTTTGGCTTTGCTTACCTACCAAATGAGCCCTAAAAACGCAGCGGCAATATTAGCATCAGCCCTTACTTTAAGGGTAACAGCCTATATTCTCTTTTCGCCTTTTGCAGGTGTTGTATCAGAAAGATTTCAACGAAAGCAGATACTGCTCGTTACACAGGTGGCAAGAATGACAATCGTATGTGCGTTACCATTCGTTAATGCCGAATGGCAATTATATGGGTTGATATTTGCCTTGAATGTATTTGCAGCATTTTTTACACCAACTTATAGGGCAATTATTCCACAGATAGTTGAAAAAGAAATTTACAGAGAAGCCAATGGTTTATCAATGGCAACATTTCAGTTATTGAGTGTTTTCGGACCCGCACTGGCAGGGATTTTCGCAGTATGGATGGGTGCTACACAAATATTTTTCATAAATGGTGCAACTCTTTTCGTTGCTATACTTATAATACTTACTATTCCCAAAGGAACATTGCAAAAAGGTGTAAATAATGAGAATACAGCATCTAAAAATACGTGGAATGAAGTATTAAAAGGCATTCGATTACTATTCGGTAACAAAATTGTTCGTTTCGCTTTAAGCATCGAGTTTATATCAGCTATTGCAGGAGCTATCATCTTAGTAAATACAATAGGTTTGGTTAAAAATTCCTTGAAATTGGATGACCAACATTACGGTTGGATAATGTCAATTTTTGGCGTGGGTGCAGCTATTACCGCATTCTTATTGGGAAGTTTAGACAAATCGAAAAGTAGAAGTGTATCCCTAATAAGCGGTGCAATGTTACTAGGTATAGCCATTAGTTTTGCTAATTTTTTACCATACAACGGAGTAATGTTTTTATGGGTTTTGGCAGGTATCGGTCAAACATTAGCAGATATGCCGTCCGAAACCCTAATCGGCGAAAATATTGAAGCCAAAGACCACGGCAAAGTATATGGTGCTCATTTCGCATTTTCCCATTTATGGTGGGCAATAGCCTATCCCATTGCAGGATTTTTAGGTACACAGTTTCCCGGTCGGGAGTTTTTGTATGGCGGTATTGCCACAATTATTTTAGCGATTGCAGCTATTCTGCTGATTAGAAAACCACAGGTAAAACAATAAAAATGGCTTAATGAAAATAATTAGGACATTTATTAATTAGCCCAGATATTAATCCCAAAAGATAAATATATGACTAAATTCTTCAATGAAACGTTGCATAAACTAGAAACTGAAATCACAGAAATTGAAGCGGAAAGCTGTTTTCAAAAAGTTGAAGCAATCATCAACCTTATTGTAAATTCTTTGTCCGAATTAAAGGAGTATGTCCTGAAAAATGAATTCCAAGATAAAGAGGAAGAAATCCGCTTTTTCAAATATCAGAAACCTGTAATTGTTGCCAAGCTTATTTTTTACAACGCCATCTATAAAATCGAAACCAAAAGACCCTACGGTGCAAAACTCATTAAAAAATACTTAAATATAGAATTAAGGAAATTGAAAAGATTTTTTGAAAGTAATCTTGAATTTTATAAATACTATCGAACCAACAATACCTACATTGATGAAAAAATTTTTGTACGTGGCAAATATGATATTAAGCTAAGTTTAGATACTTTTTATTTTCAGGCAGACCATACCTTTTCGACTTCTCACGATTATAAAGTTGCAAAAATTATTGCCAATGACCAGCTTCAAATTTACATCGAAAACCAACTTCATAAAGCAACAAACGAAGAAAAATCAACCGATTTGCCCACACTAAATTGGACTGCCAGTAAAACGGCGTTGATAGAACTAATTTATGCTTTGCATTCCCAAGCTGTTTTTGAAGGTGGAAACATAGATCTAAAAGTGATAGCCAAAACATTTGGACAAACTTTTAATATAGATTTAGGCGATTTTTACCACACTTACATCGAACTGAAAAGCCGCAAAATCAACCGTACAAAATTCCTTGATAACCTTAAAGAAAGTCTTCTGAAAAAAATGGACGAACAAGACGAAATGTAAACGGTTTGATATTTTTAAACACCTCTTGAAAGATGAATGCTTTTATTCTTTAAAGCACTTTCGGGATTGGCTGTTTTTAGCGTTTGTTTTTCAATTTTTTCTTTCTCTTCGCCTTTATTTTCGGGGTTTATTGATAATTGTATCTTCCGTTCAACCGAAGCCAATTCAGTTTTCAGTTCACTCAATCTGTCTTCTTTTGCCCAAGTCCCATTTATCACTTCCTGAAGCACAGGTAAATCTTTTTGTATTTCTACGATTTTCTTTTTCTCTTGGTCGATGTAGCTTGGTAATTTTTCCAATGCGTTTAGGAAATTCATTGCAGCCAGCTTTTCATCTTTAGCAATTAAACCGTTGTTGTAGGTATATTTAATGTTTCCTTCGCCCTGAACCAAAAATCGGTTTACCCGAATATCCAAACCTTCTTTTTCAGACATTTCGGTTTTTACCAACAACGTAAATCCGTACAAATTTCCAATCTCTTCGTACTGACCGCCAGTTCGGGATTTATCTGCAAGTTGATTGAGCTTGATGCCGATTTGTTTTATATCTGCATTAAGTGGTAAACCGTCTAACTGTACAGGATTTGCAATAGTTCCATCCGAATGTTTTTGAATGCGTTGTTTTAAATTTCCCCAATCGAGGTTCATTCTGTTGAAACGAGATTGTGCGCTTTCCAATAACACTGTATAATCTTGCAATTTGTATTTGGCACTAGATTTAGAACGGTTGAAAGCTTGTTTTTCGCTTTCCAAACCTGCAATTTGTTTTTCTAATTTGGCTTTATCCAACAGGTCTGTATTTCCTGAAAGTATCGCCACATATTCCGAAAAATTCATTCCCGATTTTTCATCCATACTTCCTTCGTCAATCGTTCGTTTGCCCAGGTTATTGTTTTTTAATTGGTCAATAAAAAGTTGTTTGTTGTAAAGCAGATTGAACTTATAACTATCCAATGATTTTTCTACTGCATAGATAATTACATCCACTTTGTTGTTGGCAAAGAACTTGGCGATTTCATTGCCTTTGCGAACAGCTCTGCCATCACGTTGAGCAAGGTCGCTTGGTCGCCACGGCGTATCAAGATGATGAACAGCAACGGCTCTTTTCTGCGCATTCACGCCTGTTCCAAGCATACTTGTAGAACCGAAAAGTACACGAATTTTGCCTTCGTTCATTCCTTTAATAAGTTCCTTACGTTGCTTATCATTTTTGGCTTCTTGTATAAAACGGATTTCGTGAGCAGATACACCGTGGTCTTCCACAAGTTTGCGTTTGATTTCAGAATACACATTCCATTCGCCAGGTTTATAAGTTCCCAAATCAGAAAAAACGAACTGCGTTCCTTTCTGTGCATTGTATTGGTTGTAATATTTAGCAATAGTTGCTGCACAATGCGAAGCCTTGCTATCGGGATGGTCTTCGTATTTCCCACTTACCATTCGCATATCCAACGACATTTTGCGGGCGTAGTCTGTAGCAATGAGCATTTTTGCTTTTTCTTCACTTTGCGACAACGGTGGTCTTCCCAGCAACTCGGCATTTCCTGTTTTTGCAAAATCCATTAATTTTTGAATAAATGCAGACTGGTCTGGAGTAGGCGGAATAGTATATAAAATCTCATTCTTATCCGGTCGGTCAATTCCTATATCTTTTGCCGTTCTGTAATCTGTAATTTCAGAATAGAATTGCGCCAATTCCGGCACTTTTATAAAATATCGAAAACGTTCTTTTGCAACAATATTATTGGCAACTGAAAATTCATAATCGGTCGTTTTTCTTGCGTAAATAGCTGCCCAAGCATCAAAAGAATGAATGCCCTGTTTTTCCATTGCTCTTGGTCGCAGGTATTTAAACAAAAGGTACAACTCCGTCAAAGAATTGCTGATAGTTGTTCCCGAAAGAAAAGTGGCTCCCATATCCGCATTGATGCGCTCCTGAATGGTGCGGATAGCAAAGAGCAGGTTCATTGCCTTTTGGCTTCCGTCCACATTTCCCAATCCTGCAACCCTTGAATGCCTTGTATTAAACATCAGATTTTTGAATTGATGGCTTTCGTCCACAAACAAATGGTCAATGCCCATCATCTTAAAATCAACCACATCATCTTTGCGATTATCAATATCGTGTTGCAGAGTTTTTAGTTTTACTTCAAGGTTTTCTTTTCGTTTGATTACTCCGGCAAGCATTCCTCTGGTAACTTCTTTGCCCTGCGATTGCAACGCATCGAGGTTTCGTTCTACGCTATCTAACTCAATTTGTAGAATTTCTTTTTGCATTTCGGACGATTGCGGTATCATCCCGAATTGGTCGTGCGTGAGGATGACGCAATCCCAATCGTTGTTTTTAATATCGCCAAAAATCCTCAGACGTTTTTGAGGTGTAAAATCTTCTTTGCCCGGAAACAGAATTTTAGCGTGAGGATAAGCAGTGCGGTAGGCTTCAGCAATTTCGTGAACATTACTTTTCAGCCCGATAATCATTGGTTTATGGGCTAATCCCAAACGTTTAATTTCCTGTGCTGCGGTACACATTACCAATGTTTTTCCTGCACCAACTTCGTGGTCGCAAATAGCACCGTTGTTCAGTTTTATCATCCAAACAGTGTCTTTTTGGCTCGAATATAAGTCTTCAATGCCTAAAGCCTTACGGTCTAATCCCGGAAAGTCCTGATGGCTTCCGTCATAATTTGGTCGAACGAAACAATTGAAAGTATCATTGTATTGGTCGGTCAGCCTGTTTTTAAACTCATCATTTTGGGCGTGAAGCCATTCCGAAAAAGCAGTACGGATTTCATCAATTTTGGTATTCGCCATTTGGATGGCTTCCATATCCCGTACTTTAACCTCTTGTCCCTCTACTGTAATTTTTTTAGTAATGTCGGGCGTGGTGTTAACGAGAGCGTGTTTTAGCAATGCAATTCCATCAAACGTTCTGCTTTCTGATTTGACGGCATATTTCTCCCATATATGCAAATTCCCTCGATTACATTTTACAGAATAATCATCAGAGCTTTCGGAATAATGGATAACTACATCTGTATCGAACAAGTGCGAAGCAAAACGAGCATAAATTCCTGTTGGCATCCAACGTTCACCGAGGTTAAAATCGAGTTCTTCAAACTCAATTCTTCTTGGTCGGGCTTCTTCCAAAACGGTAAGGCTTGCTTTAGCTTCGGTATCATCGGGATTGCGTTCGAGATACGATTTGACTTCTTGGGCTTTCTCCACTACGTTGCCAGCAATCCATCGTTCGGATATTTCATATTCCTTTTGTAATGGATTGTAGAAAATGCGACCGTGTAAAGCTTCTTTCAAAGCATCGTCAGCCATACCGCTGATTTCAGACATATAATTCAAATCCACGCTACCATATTTATTCAATGAAGCCGCTAAAGCTTCTTCGGGATTATCCGTTGCTATGGTTATGGTAGAAAAACTTACTGGACGGCTGAATATATCCGCTTTGTGCACCACACCGCCAACAACACGCTCCAAATAAGGAATTTCCTTACCGGAACTATCCGTTTTTATAAGTTTGATATTATCCGCACTATTGAGATTGCCATACTTTTTGATAAAAACATCGTATAATTGGTTAAGGTTTTCTCTTTCTCCTTTTTGTTCGGTATGAAATTTTGCCTCTTTATTGTAAAGTTCTTGGTAAACATCACGGACGGCAATGTATGCTTCGGCTCTTGCGTTCTGTAAAGTGGGCAATCGCAAAGGATGGAAAACTGCTTTACCATTTGAATTGTCTACATCTTGCAAATGACCGACCCAACCATTATCCACAACAAGGCAATCGTTTCGGTGGAATGATTGAAGTTCGCCGCTAAATATTACAGGTTCAGGAATATTTTCGGGAACTGCTGGTTGAGTAACTTGGTCATTTCCGTCTAAACTTGAAAACAGGTCACCAATAACTTCCTGTTTTTTGCTATAGTTTGATGTAATTACATTCTCAGAACTATTAGCAACAGAAGGTATATAAGATTGTTGCACACTACTGAATAGGTTGGCTTGGCGACCGTTGGTACGGCTGCTTTTTTTAGCGTTTTGCCTTTTGGTTGGTGTAGTCGTTTTAGGAGGAACAATTACCGTTACAGGTTCATTCACATTTTCAAATAAGTCGAAAATGCTTAACTGTTTTAATTCTTGAGCGCTTCCCTGAGTGATGACGGTTTCGATATTTGGAGAAGTTATTTTTGGCTCAATTGGAATTTGGATAATAGGTTCATTGTTGCGTTCGCCTCTGTACAAGCCTAAATTCAGGTGCTTGCCAAAATCTTCGGAAAGCATTTGTTTGAGGTCTTTGGCAATTCCATCAAATCCGTCCTTATGTGTATAAATGAGTGCTGGTTTTCCGTAAGGGTCGGTATCAAGTTTTTGGTTGGTATAAACAATTCTCGAGTTGTCTTGAAAGTAAGCGTTACCAATTGTATTAAATTCCGTTGGTTTGCTTTGACAAAAAAGTTCTTCAATTTCAGTAAGTTTCTCCTTTGCTGTATTTTTTTGAAGGATAATCAAATCACTGCCAACTTCAGTACCTGCATATTCGGTAAACAAATTGTTGGGCAATCTGACCACCGAAACCAAATTGTTATCCTCCATTAATGCCCTGCGAATAGGCTCATTCTTCGGGCTATTTAAAATCCCTTGAGAAGTAATGTAAACCAACAAACCGCCTTCACGAAGCATATCAGCACCTTTCAGAAAGAAGTAATTATGTATGCTTCGAGCTGCTTGCACTTTTGCAGTGTCTTTGCTTCGGGAATAGGAAAGGTCGAATACCGAAGTATCGCCAAATGGAATATTACTGGCGATTACATCATAGCTATTTTGTTCCTTTTCGGGAATTTCCTCAAAGCCACTTACACGAATATTGCTTTCGGAATAAAGCTGTTTTAAAATCATTCCTGTCAGCAAATCCTTTTCATAGGCAGTAACACTGGCTTTTTGATTTTCTGAAAAGGATTGTATGAAAGACCCAATACCTGCGGATGGTTCGAGGAATTTTTCAATGTTCAGACCGCTTTCACGCAATGTAGTAGAAATAGCATCTATGACCTGTGGTGGTGTATAAAAAGCCGTCAATACAGAACTTTTCATACTATCTACATACTTGCGGTATTGTTTTTCGTCTTCTGAATTTTCTTTGAGTAGCTGGTGGAGTTCCTGTGCAATTGGGAAAAGGTCGTGTTCTGTTTTTCTCCAATTGTTGATGTCTATTTCTTTCGCTATAGGGTTCAACACAAATTTAAGACCGCCAAATCCGCTGTATTGCATCATTAGCAGTCTTTCGCCTACGGTGGCTTGCCGTTTCTCCTTATCCAGTGTAAAAGCAATTCGCAGGGCATCAATGTTCTGTTGGAGATGTTGCTTTTTACTGAAGCCCATTTTCCTCTATCCATAATGCGATGGTTCCCGTCAGTTCAGTATAGAGCAGGTCGAAATCTGTGTTATAGGCGAAGTCATCGGTTAATTCATAGCCATCGAAAATTGGCTTACAAATTGGAAACATTTTCAAGGCAAATAGTCGAAGTTCTTCATCTGCCATTACCGTATCAAATTCATTACAAACCACTTCAAAAACAGTATCGAATTTTGAGAAGTGCAAACCTTCAAAAAGAATGTAATTGGCTATTTCATTGCATTTTTCAACATCATTGCCTGATTGAAAAGCACCTTCATATACATTTGCAGCCAATGAAGCACGATGCTCTATAAATTTTTGGTCGTGGGCTTTTTCGGGGAAGCTGGTGTTTAATAAATCTTTAAGTCGTAAACTGAAATACGACAGGTCTTTTTTTGGAGTATCCATACTATAATTTTATTTTGAATTTTATTTAAAATCAAAATTATGGCAGGAGATAAAATCAACGTTAGAGATGGTAGAGATTGGCTTTGAAAGGCGTAGTTTGTCTGGTTGAAAAAAAATTCAGTTTAAAAAAATGTATTTTTATTGATTAAAAATGTTGTGATATGAAAAAGAAACCAATCACTGAAAATTAAAATTTGCCAAGTGTAAAACATTTGGCAAATTGATTGGTCTAACCTACTTCAAAAGGTTGTTGCAATTTTATTTTCTATTATTTTTTGGAGATTTATTTTGTTCAAATTCAAATGATGTGGTAAAATCTTCATTCAATAAAATATAAGCATCAAATTTTTTTCCTGCTTTGCTTTTCAACCCTTTAATAAGAGAGGTTTTCTTTTTATTGATAAGATTTTCAATATCGGCTATAGCGATTTGTATACCACAAACATTGCGAAATTGTATCCAATTGCAAACCTCATCAGGACATTTCACAATTTTATCACGGATAATCAAATGTTGGGCTTTACATTTCGGACAAACCAATTTGGGTAGATTATTTTGGGCAATGGAAGTTTGCAACAATTCATTGGTAATAGATGAAGCGTAGTTTTCCATTTCCTTTTGAAATGTTTCTGCATTCATTTCGTTGTTTTCGATTTTCTGCAAAGCCAATTCCCATTCGGCAGTCATTGCTACGTCTGCAATTTTCCTGTCTTTGACCAATTCATAAACCTGTATTCCCTTTTCAGTTGGTATTAAAGATTTCTTTTCTCGTTGGATATAATTTCGGGTAAATAAGGTTTCTATAATCGAAGCTCTTGTTGCGGGTGTACCGATACCAATATTTTGTAAAGCCTTGCGTTCATCCTCATTTTCTATTTCTTTTCCGGCACTTTCCATAGCCGATAAAAGTCCGGCTTCGGTATAGAGTACAGGTGGTTTGGTTTTCTTTTCGAGAACAGAAGCTTCTTTTATTTTGAGTTCATCGTTCTTATTTAATTCGGGTAAATCCTGTAAAACTTCGGTGTCATCATCGGAGAAATTACCTTTAATGGAACGCCAACCAGCTTCCAGAATTTTACAGCCTTTTGCCGTAAAATCGTAATGCAAAGCTTGTAAATCAACATCAGTAATCTCTTTGATACACGCTTGTGAAAGGGCTTCGAGCAACCGAAAGGCAATCATATCATAAACGGCATTTTCTTTTGCGTTCAGTGCTGACGGGATTTTGTCTGTAACCAATAATCCGTGATGGTCGGTAACACGCAAATCATTCACGATACGTTTATTGAAACGTCCCCATTTCATTTTTGATACGGCTTGCTTGCAGTTTTCCCTGTCCTGCAAAGCCCTCACGAGGTTGGGAATTTCTGCCCACATATCTTCGGGAATATATTTGCTTCCGGTTCTGGGATAAGTGATAAATTTCTTCTCGTAAAGGCTTTGGGCAATATTCAGGGTTTCGTCAGCAGACAAATTCAATTTTTTATTGGCTTCTTTTTGTAATCCTGTCAAGTCAAAAAGTAAAGGCGGTTGCTCTGTTACGTTTCTAATTTCTACCGATTTTATGGTTACAGTTCCGTTTCGTTGAATGGATTTCAAAATATCATCAGCAACTTTTTTGTCTTCCCATTTTTCTGCTGAAATGCTCTCAAAGTCTATTGATGACTTGTTTTGCAGCAATTGTATCTGCCAATAATTCTTAATTGTGAAATTTTTGTTTTCCAGATAGCGTTTGCAAATCAAAGCCAATGTTGGCGTTTGAACTCTTCCGAGCGAATAAATACCATTTCCTGCGGCAATGCTCAATGCTTGTGTAGCATTAATGCCTACCAACCAATCGGCTCGGTTTCTACCTTGGGCAGACTGAAATAATCCGTCAAATTCTTTTCCAGATTTCAGGTTTTCAAATCCTTGTTTGATGGCTTTTTCGGTCAACGAACTTATCCAAAGTCTTTCAAAAGGTTTGTTGCATTTCAGATATTCGTAAATGTATCGAAATATCAATTCACCTTCACGCCCTGCATCGGTTGCTACAATAATGCGTTCACTTTTATTGAAAAGTTGCTCGATAACTTTCAATTGTTTTAATGCTCCTGTATCGACTGCGTAGCCTTTGTCCTTTTTCACTTTCCGAACTGTAAGTAAAAAAGGGTTTGGTAAAATCGGTAATGCTGTTTTGTCAAATCCCGAAATCCCATAATCTTCGGGCATTCCTAAGCCAATTAAATGACCAAATGCCCACGTAACAAAATAGCCGTTACCTGTTATATACCCATCTTTTTTCTCAGTTGCTCCTACAATTCTGGCTATTTCCCTTGCTACGCTTGGTTTTTCTGCAATAATTGTTTTCATACACTGTTACATTTTTCTGCTTTTGGATTTTGCAGGAGTTTTGGGTTTTTCTTGTTGTTCCTGCTGTTGCTTGTTTTTCGGAGATTGCTGACCCGATTTTAAAGGCTCATTGATTTTTTTGGTGGCTTCATTGGTTTTCCCTTCTGAATTGACAGCAGTTTGCGTTTTATGGGTTTCAGTAGGTTTTGCTCTTTCCTTGTATTGATTTGGAAATTCAAAATTTGTTTTACCATCTTCTTTATTGAAAGTGATGTAACCTTGATAAGGCTGTCCTTTTTTGTCTACCAATCCGTCAATGTAGATGGTTTGACCATTTTTAAAATCCTTATGTTGCTCATCGGTCAGTTCCTTACCACGGAAAGTTTTTGGAGCTTCTTGTGCTTGGTTCTGCTGATTGCTTTGTTGATTGTTCTGTCCGTTGCTTTGAGTTTGCTTGTTGGTGTTGCTTCTATCAAACAAAAACTCAACATAACGTTTGTCTGCATTAAACTGAACCGTTGCTGAAAATTCCGTTCCTTTGTTTGAAATCATACCCTCTAAATAAAGCGGTTTACCTTCCAATAATGTTTGTTTTTGGGCATCATTGAGTTTCACGCCTTTAATTTCATCAGGGATTTTTATGAAATCTGTCCGTAGGGCAATAATGTCGTTGGTAAGCCTATCTATACTGATGATGGATGGCATCATTTCGCCTGTTTTGGTGTTTTTTAAATCAACCACACGACCCATATTGCCAGTTGCAAGTAGATTTTTTTTGTCTTCATCGGTAAATTTGTGTCCGAAAAATTCAAAATGTAAGGTTGGTTCTTTTTTGATACCGTGAATTCCCACAACAACTTTTCCATCTTCGGCTTGCTGTAATGAAAGACGGGCATCAGTACGGAGAATTGAACCACCGAGATTAACGCCAATGGGCACAAGTTCGTTGGTCTTGAAGCCTTTTAATAAAGGTTCTAACAGATTTCTTTTTTCTAAAAATTCCTTGCTCAATCCAAGATTATTCATTGTGTCCCAATCAATTTGTTCCGGTTTGTAGCGGTATTCGCTAGTTTCCGCTGCTGTTTGTGTTGTTGCCATATCTTTTTGATTTTCTTGTTTATTATCCTGCCTTATTTCTGTTTTTATTTCGTGTTCTTGCATCACTTTTTCGCCTTCGGGAGTTGGCTTATTTACCTGTTTTTGCATTTCCTGTGCTTTTTCAACTGCGATAGGGGCAGGTACTTTAAAGAATGAAAAATTGGTAGGGTTCTTTAGTTGGCTGAAAAAATTGGAAAAAAAATTGGAAAAAAAATCGCCACCCTTATCCACACGCATAAACTGATTTTCATTTTTCTTGGTGGGGTCAACGGTTTCCATTTTCCCTTTCTCGTCGATACTTTTTACGGCTTGGATTTTCATTTTTTCTTTATCCAGCACTAATAATATGTCCGATAGTTGTTCGGGCATTTCCTGCGTATTTGCTGTTTCTTCGCTCATAATTTGAAAAATTTAAAATTCACTATCGAATGTAAAACAAGCATTTACTGGATTGGTGGAAATGGCATTAAAAGGCAGTATTTGTCATTTATTGGCGTTCATTTATTTAGTAGGAGGATTAAAACTTTCACGAATAAATTGATGTACATCGGAAAGTTTATAGTACAATTTTCCACTAATCGTATAATAAGGCAACTTCCCATTCGAACGATACCGCTGCAGAGAACGATTACTGATTTTAAGCATTTGAAGCAAATCCTGATTGTCCAATAATTCCTCGCCATCTATGCTGTTACGCTTTTTTTGCAACTCATTGATATTATCGCCCAGCATATCGAGGCGACCAATAAGGCGTTCCATCCACGCCAAAAATTCCATTCTATCAATATTCATAGCCATACATTTTATGGTTTCCCCAATTTCAGATTTCTTCCTTTTTCGATATAGCTTTTACCTTTTGCCATAAGTTCCTGCAAAAACTCATCACTACTCTCAATTGCATTTGCATTCAGCATATCTTTAATTGCACCGATGGTGTAGAAATACTGACCGTAGATTTTTGAATAGGCAATCTCGCCTTTGGTACGCATACGCCATAAGGTTTTCTCGCTTAGGCGTAGGTATTGAGATACCTCGTGGTTATTGAGCCACAAGTCATCATAACTTTTATCTTCCAATTTTTTCAGATAATCGGCAATGGCATTAATACTGTTATTTAACTTTAGCCAAGCTTCTTCTTCAATTGTGATTATTTTCATTGCATATCATTTAAAGTTCACTATGCAAAATTGTGAAAGGTGGCAGTGTTTGTCTGCCAATGCTTGCCCATTGGTTTTTGAAGTTTTTTGAAAAATTTCACAATCAAGTAAAACCTTTATCAGACAAGGTTTTTAAGGCATTTTGAATATTTAGTATTGAAGTTTTGGAAGAATTTACCAATTGGCAGATATGGGCAAAAAAAACAGTACTTTTTGAGTACTGCTTAAAATAAAAATATCCCCGAATTAACCTAAAGGTCTTTATCCATATATTCTTCGAGTGACAATTTGAGTTGGTCTAAAAATGCAGTTCGGGAGCCAGCCCTTGTTTTCATCCGGTGGAAAGAGTGATGTATATCATTTAAGGGTGTTTGGAAGAGGACTTGAAAAATCAAAGCTAATTTTCGGATACCAATTTTTCCGTAAGCCACGGAATTTGAAGCATAAAGAGCGTATATCAGTTCAATGAGTGCATTTTGTGAATTTGTCCACGAAATATCCTTGTTGGTTTCTAAATTTTGTAAAAGCGCATCGGGATTTTCTTCAGGATTTATTTTGGAAAGTAAATAAGTATAGATTAGTTCATTGGCAATTATATGGGCTATTTTGTGGTCATAATAGGTTGAGAAAGTTAGGTCAATTTCAAATACACCGCTCTTTAAACCATCGTGATAATTTATGTTTCCAAGTGTGAAATAGCTATGGTCACGGTCTGTTCTATTTGCACGATAATATCTGTAAAAATCTTCGTTGCAGATGTTTTCCTCGTATTCGGTTTTAAGAATTTTCAACTGTTTTTCGTAAAAACTTTGGTACATTTTGCCTTTGCTTGCAGGACAAGTTGTTTCAAGACGAAATACCTTATTGTAATAAATAAGTTTGCCTAAAATTTGCGGTTTAATGTTTTTAAAAAAGTCTATTTCTTGTTGTCCATTCTTAAAACCTGATTTTAAAACATCTGCTTTAATGTTATGCAACATCGTATTTAGAAATAAAGTCATTTGGTAAGCCTCGTCAGACGTCTGCATTATATGAGAAGAAAAAATATTTTCTTGATGCCGAATTTTTAATAATATTTCACTTAATAGGATTTCCATAGCGTAATCGATTTTAGGTTAACATTATTTGTTTTATAATCAAATCTTTGATTATTCAAAATTTGAAAAAAATAATGAAACCATTCCCACAGGTTCCCCCAAGGTGGGAATTTTTTTTTTTGAAGTGAAATTTCAAATACAAAAAAAGGCAGACAAAAAAAATGGACAAAGTGTTAGCCACATTGCCCATTAATCATTAAATTTGTAGTATTGATTTACAGGGGTAATTCAATGAAATCAAGCGCAGTAAGCACCATTACTAAATCGTTACCAACAGAGTTTTGCACTCTTGTAAGCTACTGTTTATTAGTCAATTTCGACTTGATTAATCTTTTTTAATAAAAAAGATTCGTCTTTAAGTGATTTATAAAGTTAATAAAAAATCCCGTGAAAATTCACAGGATTAAAAATTATTTATGTTAAATTAATTACAATGTTTTAAACTGTTCTAAAGTTCTTATATCATTCTCAAAGAACATTCTGATGTCGCTCATTTGGTAAAGAAGCATGGTAATTCTTTCAATACCCATCCCGAAAGCATATCCTGAATACTTCTCAGAATCAATATTTACATTTTTCAAAACAGCAGGATCTACCATTCCGCAACCCATAATTTCTAGCCAGCCTGTTCCTTTGGTAATTCTATAATCGGTTTCAGAATTTAATCCCCAATATACATCAATCTCAGCACTTGGCTCTGTGAATGGGAAAAATGAAGGTCTCATTCTGATTTTAGATTTTCCAAAAAGCTCAGTCGTAAAAAACTGAATTGTTTGTTTTAAATCTGCGAAACTTACATTTTCATCAATATATAAACCCTCAATCTGATGGAAAATACAATGTGAACGTGAAGAAATTGCCTCATTTCTGAAAACCCTTCCTGGAGATAAAATTCTGATAGGCGGCTCATTTTCTTCCATATAGCGGATCTGAACCGAAGAAGTATGTGTTCTCAATAAAATATCAGGATTCTGCTCGATGAAAAAAGTATCCTGCATATCTCTTGCAGGATGATATTCCGGAAGATTCAGCGCGGTAAAATTATGCCAGTCATCTTCAATTTCCGGTCCGTCTGCAACAGCAAAACCAATAGATTTAAAAATCTCAATAATTCTGTTTTTCACTAAATTAATCGGATGTCTAGATCCTAAATCTAAAGGAAAAGCAGGTTTTGTAAGATCTTCTTTTTCTAAAATAATAGAAGAAGCAGAAGCATTTTTCAAATCTTCCAGCTTTACATTAACCGCTTGCTTCAGAGTATTGATTTTCTGTCCGAATTCTTTCTTCTGGTCGTTTGGAACTTCTTTAAATTTTTCAAAAAAATCATTCAGAACTCCTTTTTTCCCATTATACTTGATTCGGAAGTTTTCTATTTCCTCTTTACTTGTCGTATTGAAGCCATTAACCTCAACAAGCAATTCTTCTATCTTTTCAATCATTGTTTTACCCTTTCAAAAAAATGTATTTGCAAAAATACGATTTTCAGTTTAAAAAACCTTTTCAATTTATCATAAAAAAATCTATCTCGCGAGAAACAGATTGTATAATTGTTATTTAAAGCTGATTTGATTTAATCTAAAACAGTAGCAACGATGCTTATTAAAATTGTAAAAATATTAATTCCAAAAATCAGATAATACTCTTTCTTTTTCCTAAATATATTGATCAAACTGAAGAAAAATGCAAAAACCACAAACAACATCGCCGGAATTGTAAACAGTTCTACAAAAATCTGAATGATTTGATTGCTGTAAGAAATATAATAAAGAATCTGAAGACTCAACAAAAACATCAGACAAGCAATACTAATTATTAAAACGGCCTTACTCATCTTTTAATTTTGTTTAAACTATTTTTTCTCTAAAGCTTTCACTCTAATCTGAAGCGTCACTTCATTTTTAATCACTCCATTTGCGGCAGGAGATTGAAATTTCACACCAAATTCTTCTCGCATAACATCTTTAGGTTCTGTTGCAATACTTACTTCTGCTCCATTTACAGCAACATTTGCTTTAAACTGAGTGGGTTTGGTAATTCCTTTTATCGTTAAATTTCCATCTAAAATAGTATTATAATCACCTTCTGCAGACGGGCTTACTTTTGTAATTTCGTAAGATGCTGTCGGAAATTTTTCAACTTCAAAAAAATCAGCACTTTTAAGATGACCGTTTAGTTTTTCAAGATCATCTTTTTTATTTTTCAGATCTTCCGAAGTTAACGAAGCCATATCTGCAACAAATTTTCCGCTTTCAAGTTTCCCATCTTTTACAGTTACATCGCCGCTTTCAAACTTAATGGTTCCGAAATGACTTGTATTTTCAGATTTAAAAACCTTATATCCTTTCCATTCTACATTACTGTTTAAAGTATCCAAAACAAATCGGCTTCCGTCTTTCGTTGTCGTTACTTCATTAGCATCACTTGTTACCGGTTTTTCTTTAGAACAAGAAACAACAGTGAACAAAGCAGGAATTGCGAGAGAAAATAATATTCTTTTCATTTTGATATAATTTATGCATGGCTAAATTACTAAAAATATGCCAGTCTTCCCCAAAAACCCTTATTTTTGCAGTATGCTATTAGAGATAAACAACTTATATTTTTCTCATTCTCAGGAAAAACCGCTTTTTCAAAACTTTAATCTGAAACTGGATGAAGGTAAAATTATTGCATTGGCAGGCGAAAGCGGTTGCGGAAAATCTACGTTATTAAGTCTTATCTACGGATTACACGACTGGAATCAGGGTGAAATTGTATTTGAAGGCAGAAAACTGATGGGGCCGAAAGGAAATCTCGTTCCGGGTGAAGCTGAAATGAAATTTGTTGCGCAAAACTTTGATTTAATGCCTTACGCAACCGTTGCAGATAACGTCGGGAAATTTATTTCTAATATCAATTTAGCCAAGAAAAAAGAAACGGTTTTAGAACTTTTAGATGTTGTTGGCTTGGTTGAATTTGCAGATGTTTTACCAAAAAATCTAAGTGGCGGACAACAGCAAAGAGTTGCCATTGCAAGAGCACTTTCTGTACTTCCAAAGTTGCTTTTGCTCGATGAACCGTTCAGCAATCTAGATTTTGCAAGAAAAATTGAGCTTCGTGAAAAACTGTTCAGATATGTAAAAGAAAACAATATTTCTTTGGTAATTTCTACTCACGAATTGCAGGATATTATTGCATGGACTGACCAAATTATCGTTTTACAAAACGGAAGACTGATTCAAAATAATAGCGCAGAAGAAACCTATAAAGCCCCTTATAATCCTTATGTTGCAAAACTTTTTGGAGAAGTAAATATTTTTAGTGAAGATGAAATTTCAGAATTGCAGATTTCAAGATTTTTCTATTATCCGCATCAAATCAAGATTTCTGAAAATGGTGTTGAAGCAGAAGTCTTAGAAAGCAGATTTGCAGGAAATCATTATTGGAATAAGATTAGATTCAGAAACAGAGAAATGGTGATGTTTAGTAATCATCAGCTTGAAAAGCTTATTAAAATTACTTTCGATTAGTACCTTCTTTAAAACTTATTATTAAGAAAACATTAAGTCTCTTAATGTTAGTATGTGGATAATTTTCAACGATTTAGCCTTTTTCTTATAAAATATCTTTATACATTTGTAAGACAACAGCTTAAGGAAATTTTTGGTTAATTCTCTTTCTGCCTTCCAGACCTAAATTAGCTTTATTGCAATCACGTCTTTGAAAGATTACTCTGTCCAATTCTTTCCTTTTTTTATTGATTTTTGGCAATTAGTTGAAAGACAATCCTAATTACCAAAAACCAACATTGCTTATATATTAAGCTTTCTTTACAAATTCAGATTTCAAAGCCATCGCACCAAAACCATCAATTTTACAATCAATATTATGATCGCTGTCTGGTCTTAAACGGATATTTTTTACTTTAGTTCCAGCTTTTACTGGTTTCGGAGCACCTTTTACCGGAAGATCTTTCATTACAATTACCGAATCTCCATTTTGAAGTTCATTTCCATTGATGTCTAAAATCTGATCTTCATTTCCCGCTTCTTTAGGATCCCATTCGTGGAAGCATTGTGAACAAACCATTAAACCGTCTTGCTCATACGTAAATTCAGAACTACATTTCGGACAAATTACTACATCACTCATATTATATTTTTTTGCAAAGGTAGTATTTTGAGTTAGAAGTTAGAAGTTAGAAGTTAGAAGTTAGGCAAAAGTAAAGATCAATTAGTCTAAATTTAATTTTCCTTAAACTCATAATTTATAACTCATAACTACAAATCATTAACTCTCAACTTAAATTCGTATTTTTGCAAATTCAAACAGCTTACAGCAATTTATGGAATTAATTCACAGAAACTTGGCAATCGGAATTCACGATGCTTTACAGGAAACTTTTTTCGAAAAAAACAAATACGCGGATAAAGTAATAGAAAGACTTTTGAAATCCCACAGACAATGGGGAAGCCAAGATAGAGCCGTTGTTTCTGAGATTTTCTATAATATCATCCGTTGGAAAAAACGCCTTGAATATTATATGGGTGAAGGTGTAAAACCAAATAACATCTATAAACTAATCATCGCTTATCTTCTTTGGAGCAAGACTAATTATAAAAGATTTGAAGAATTTGAAGGAATCAAAATTGCCGACATTACGACAAAACTTAGAAAAGGAACCGTTCCTACAAAAGCTATTGAGCATTCTATTCCGGAATGGCTTGTTGAAACTCTGGAAAGAGAATTAGGCGAAAAATGGGAAAAAGAAATGCATGCTTTGAATGAAAAAGCACCAACTGTTTTAAGAGCAAATTCTTTAAGAACGACTCCTAAAGAACTTATTTCTGATCTTGCACACGAAAATGTAGTTTCTTATCCTATTAAAAACTATCCTGATGCGGTACAGCTTGAGGAAAAGAAAAATGTATTTCTTACCACAGCTTTCAAAGAAGGTCTGTTTGAAGTACAAGATGCTTCTTCACAAAAAATCGGTTATTTCCTTGATGTAAAAGAAGGCCAAAGAGTGGTTGATGCTTGTGCAGGTGCAGGTGGAAAAACACTTCACATAGCTGCTTTAATGAAAAACAAAGGTCAGATTATCGCTTTAGATATTTTTGAATGGAAATTAGTTGAGCTAAAACGTCGTGCAAAAAGAGCCGGAGCTCACAACATCGAAACAAGAGTAATTTCTGATACGAAAGTAATCAAACGTCTTCACGATAAAGTAGACCGACTTTTGATTGATGCACCTTGTTCTGGTTTAGGAGTTTTAAAAAGAAATCCGGACAGCAAATGGAAAATCGACCAGGATTTTATCGACAGAATTAAAAAAGAACAACAGCAAATCATGCAGGATTATTCTAAAATGCTGAAAGTGGGTGGAAAAATGGTGTATGCAACATGCTCTATTTTACCTTCTGAAAATAATAAGCAAGTAGAAGAGTTTATTAAAAACAATCCTAACTATAAAATGATTAAAGACGAAAAAGTAATGCCAAGCGAAGGTTACGACGGATTTTACATGGCTTTGATCGAAAGACTTTCTTAAAATAATTTCAACATATTATACATAAACTACTCTATTTTTTGGAGTAGTTTTTTGTTGATTTTATAAACATAAAGACTATCATTATTAAATGGAATTAATAAAATTTTGTTTGATATTTTATCTTTATTTAATCTGAAAGGATAAAAATCGCTAATCTTTTCATCAAGCTTTTGTGAAAAAGTATTTTCTTTTCTACCATCAAAGTAAGTGAAACAGTTTGAATCATTGAAAATAACAAAGAAATCATTCCAAGTATTTTCTACATAATATTTGAAATCTTTTATAGTATATTTTTCAGTTTCAAGCTTTAAATAATTCCCTTTTGTTGGTGGAATATCATTAATACCAAATATAAATTCTCCATTCTTCCATGAAATTTTCGTTTTTGAAAAACCATTATTCAACAACTCAACTTCGTTGTTGATTATTTCATCAATTAAATTTGACTGCTTTTTAGTGATCTTTTGAATAAAATCATCAGAGTTAGCAAGAACAGTAATTATATTTTCATCATTGTAGCTATAATTATGATCTGTAGGAATTAAAAATTTATTTATCTTTTTTCTGTTAAGAATAGTATATTCCACCAGTTTTAAAACATCTGTAATATTTACATTTTCAGCAATAATTCTTACTGCTATTCCTTTTTCGTTACTCTTGATTACACTTCCTTCCGTCAAGCCTAAAACCTTATAATTTGAATTATCATTTTCTAAGATAGTCAGTTTATTTTTATTGTAGCTCCTATCATATTCAATCATTAAAGTGTCTTTAAGATTTAATCTTTTCGAAATAATTTGAGATAGCTTTCCAATAATATGAATTTTCATTTCCTGAGATTCTATTATTTTATCTCCGAAATTGAATCCTGATCTGAAAAAAGTTTTCACACTCCCGAATCTCTCAACTTTAACTTTAGGCTTATGAGCATGACAATAATTAGAAAAAAATAAAAAAATAAGTAAAGAAAAAATAGACTTCATGTTTTTAGTTTAAACGGTAAACGAAATTCTAAAATTAATATTTTACATCTAAACCATTACAAAGAGATTTGACAAATCATCAAGTATAAATTACCTTTGTAAAAACCATCAATACATTATGTTTAAATCTATTTTAGCAAGTTTTTTTATTTTATTATCTGTTTTGAGTTTTTCGCAGACTTACGAAATTCAATATGAAAGTTCGTACAACGGAAAAACTCAACCCAATCAGAACCAGACAATTGTTTGGGTAAATGAAAATGAAAACTTTATTTTAAATACAAAAATTAAAGAACGAAAAAGCGATTATCCTTTTGAAATCAGTAAAATTGAAAAACCTTCGAACACAATTGTTTCTTATGCATTTTTAAAACCGAATGAAGCTATTTCCACTTCAGACAGAGAATCGATTGCTAAACAGGAATTTGAATTAACGACACAGACTAAAAAGATCTTAGGCTACAACTGTAAAAAAGCGGTTACAAAAATCAATTCGAATACCATTGAAGTTTGGTACACCAATGATTTAAAAATAAAAGGCGGACCATCAAGTTTAGGACAAAACTTAGGCTTGGTTTTACAGGTTGAAAGAAACGGAAATTCTGCAACAACCGCAGTTTCTTTAAAGAAAATTAAAACAACAGGAATTGACAAGATTATTAATAAAACGATTCCTACTAAAGATTTATTGAGCTACAAAGATCTACTTTGGAAAAGCAGATTTACGACGTTAAAAGTTTTTGAAAATGAAATTATCAATTTCTCAGATCAGTCAAAATCTGATGAAAAAATAAAAAGATTTGCCAACGGAACAATTATTTTAAAAAAGGTAAAGTTTCCAAAAATTGCTCTGGGCGATAATATTTTTGTGGAACTGAAACAACAATCCAACGGTGACGCTTACGACAGAACCGGAACTGTATTTTTTATTCCTGAAGAAAAATCGCAGACATTTTTTGATGGTTTAGAAAAAGGAGCAAAAACACTTCCTGTTTATGAAAATGGAAACGGAAAACAATATTACGGAGTTGTTTCCAATCAAAATTATCAACCGACGGTTGAATTAATGAGATTTTTTACCGCTTTCGGAATCAACAAGTTCAATCATATTGAATTAAAGGATAAAACTTGGCAAACGGTAAGTCCGTTTCGTCAGGATATTACCGAATTAAAACCTTCCCTTTCAGAAAAAGAACTTTGGATTGGAACTTTTATCGGTAATTACGATAAAGGCGGTCACAAAGTAAGTTTAGATATTACGATTCATAACAGCGAACAAATTGTTAATAAAAATAATAAGGTCATTCCGCTTTTCAACACGACTAATATTATGGAAATGGCGGGTCAGGATTATGCAACAATGTTTAATAATGATAAAGGACTTTTTGTGGAATTTAATTTAGAAAAAGATCTTAAAAATGCACAGTTAAGATACATTACAACCGGACATGGAGGTTGGGAAAATGGTGACGAATTTATCCCGAAAGCCAATTCAATTTATTTAGACGGAAAAATGGCATTTTCATTTACACCTTGGAGAACAGAATGCGGGTCTTACCGATTATTTAATCCGGCTTCCGGAAATTTCGCAGACGGACTTTCTTCTTCAGATTTAAGCAGATCAAATTGGTGTCCCGGAACGGTAACCAATCCAAACTTTATTTCTTTAGGTGATTTAAAAGCTGGAAAACATACAATTCAGGTGAAAATTCCGCAGGGAGAACCGGAAGGAACAAGCTTCAGTGCATGGAATATTTCAGGCGTTTTATTAGGAAATGAGTAAAAACAAAACCTCCTTGCAATATTATTACAAGGAGGTAAAAACACAAATGATGAAAAAAAATTATTTCGAGCAACAAAGGTGAGAAAAATATTTGAATTACAAATAATAAATTAAAAAATATTTATGTTAATTATTGTTTCTTTATGAAACATAGTTGTTTTTCTATTGTGAAAAAAATTCTTTCAAGTACTATATTTTAACTATTTTAATTAATTTTTTAAATTAAAAATCAAAAATAAATTAAAAATATAAATTATTTATAGATTTTTATTGCAATTTTTAAACCACATACTTAGTTTTGTATCAAATAAATATAACATGTGTGGAATCGTTTGCTTATTTGACGCAAAACAGTCAACCGAAATACTAAGACCTCAGGTTCTTGAAATGTCTAAAAAAATCCGTCACCGTGGTCCCGATTGGAGTGGAGTTTTTCAAAGTGAAAAAGTTGTTTTTTCTCATGAAAGACTTGCTATCGTAGATCCGGCTTCCGGAAAACAACCTCTATTTTCAAAAGATGGAAAAATTGTACTTGCCGTAAACGGTGAAATTTATAACCACAGAGAATTAAAAAAAGAATTCCCTGATTATGAATTTCAAACCGAGTCTGACTGCGAAGTCATTATTGCTCTTTACCAGAAATACGGAAAAGATTTTATTGAAAAACTTAACGGTATTTTTGCTTTTGCATTATACGACATTGAAAATAACACTTACCTCATTGCAAGAGATCATATGGGAATTTGCCCGCTTTATCAAGGTTGGGACAGAGAAGGAAATTATTACGTTGCTTCAGAATTGAAAGCTTTAGAAGGAATCTGCAAAAAAATTGAAACTTTTTTACCAGGACATTATTTATATAGTATTGAAGGACACGAACTTCAGCAATGGTACAAAAGAGACTGGGAAAACTTCGATGCTGTAAAAGATAATGTTACAGATATTCAGGCTATCAGAAAAGGACTGGAAGATGCCGTTCACAGACAATTGATGAGTGATGTTCCTTATGGAGTTCTGCTTTCAGGAGGTTTAGACTCATCTATTATTTCTGCCGTTACCGCAAAATTTGCAAGACAGAGAATAGAAAGTGGCGATACTCAAGAAGCGTGGTATCCAAGATTGCATAGTTTTGCCGTTGGATTGGTTGGTTCTCCTGATTTGGCTGCAGCGAAAAAAGCTGCAGAACATATAGGTTCTATTCATCATGAAGTTAACTTTACCGTTCAGGAAGGCTTAGATGCGATCCGTGACGTGATTTATCATTTGGAAACTTATGATGTGACAACAATTCGAGCTTCCACTCCGATGTACCTTTTAGCTAGAGTCATAAAATCTATGGGAATCAAAATGGTACTTTCTGGTGAAGGTGCAGATGAATTATTTGGTGGATATTTATATTTCCATAAAGCTCCGAATGCAAAAGAATTTCACGATGAAACGGTAAGAAAACTTAGCAAACTTCACTTATATGATTGTTTAAGAGCCAACAAAGCATTGATGAGTTGGGGAATTGAAGGCAGAGTTCCGTTTTTGGATAAAGAATTTATGGATATTGCGATGAATGTAAACCCGGAAGATAAAATGATTCGCAAAGAAGAAGGAAAAATTGAAAAATGGGTTTTAAGAAAAGCATTCGAAGATCTTTTACCTGAATCTATTGCTTGGAGACAGAAAGAACAGTTCTCAGACGGAGTTGGTTATTCATGGATCGACACTTTAAAAGATATTGCCGAAAAATATGTTACTGATGAAATGATGGCGAATGCGAAATTCAAATTTCCTTTAAACACACCGCAAAATAAAGAAGAATATCGCTACAGAACAATTTTTGAAGAGCATTTCCCAAGTGAAACTGCGGCTGCAACAGTTCCTTCGGTTCCTTCAGTTGCGTGCTCCACTCCTATCGCATTAGAATGGGATGAAGCATTTAAAAAGATGAACGACCCAAGTGGAAGAGCCGTAAAAGTGCACGAAACTTCTTATTAAAATCTATAAAATTTATCAATCCTGTATTCGTACAGGATTTTTTATTCAATAAAATCAATAATATTTGCATAATTTAACTAAGTATTAAACTTATTATCTAATAAATAATTATATTTGGAAAATAAAAATAATCTCTGTTGTAAAATGAAAAGAAACATTACTATTTTTTTTGCTTTACTGTGTACAAGCTTAGCTTTCGGACAAGGTAAATACGGAAAAGTTCTCAATTCTAAAAAACTAGCTCTTTCTTATAAAACTGTAAAACCTGTTGATAAAGACGATTATTATCAGCAATATTATTGGTTGGTAAAAGCTGAACAGCTTAAAACATATCCTCACCTTGCTGATGTAAAACCTGTTGTTTTATACAACTTTGTGAAAAAAGTAAACCCTCAAAATCCTACAAAAAAATTGGACGACAGAGGAAAAGAGCTTAGACATACCGCAGAATTATCTCTAGACCAATATTTCAAAAACAAAAATTTCCAGAATAATGCAGTTTTGCTTTATAACCTGGAAACGTATGTAGATCCTTCACAGGGAGAATATTTTACAAAAGTAGATGCTGAAAAAATCAAGCAATTGGTTCCTAAAGAATTTTTCGGATTTGCTTCTTTAAACAAAAAAACTAAAGAAGAAACCAATTACTATCTTTGGGTTGACAAGAAAAATGATAAATTTAAAATTGTTGACATCATTCCAAATGAAAAAGACAATGCTAAATTTTACGCTTCTGTAAAACAGTATCTTCCGAAGTATAAGTTTGAAAGAAAATATATGCCTACGGTAAAAAAAGGAAGCAAAGCTGACAAAACAGACAAAGATTTCTTCTACATTATGCCTTTTGAGCAAAATAAAGATAACATCGAATACAAAACAGAAGATTTTGAAACATTCATCCTAAGCCAGGTAAAAAGAGAAGGTGAAGCATGGATCGGAGTAGAAAAACCGAGAAAATAAAAAAGTTAATCTTTTAATAAAAGCCCCGAAAAACAATATTTTCGGGGCTTTTTCATTTATATTAGCGACAATAAAACTCACTTAAATATGAAAATAAAATCATGTTTTTTCTCATTATTTTTATTCGGAATTTTCTCAGCTCAATCTTATAAAGCTGTTTATGATTTCAAATGGAAACCTCAGAAAAATGCAACCGAATATTTGCATGAAGATTTTGCTTTGCTAATCAATGAAAATAAATCATCAGATTTTCTTTCTTATATTAAATTCAAAAATGATTCTACAAAAACTAAAACCGTAAAAGACTTTAAAAAAATTGGACAGGGAAGCATGTCGTTTAATTACAAATACGGAGAATCAAAATTCAACGATGTTATTTCTAAAAACTACACCAATAAAGAGATTCTGTTTCAAAAGCAATTATATGACAAACTTTTTTTGGTGAAAAATGAATGCAAAATAAATTGGAAAATAAATTCTGCGAAAGATAAATTATTAGGTTATTCTGTTCAAAAAGCGGCAACAGAATTTGGTGGCAGAAAATGGATCGCCTGGTTTACTACTGAAATTCCGGTTCAGGATGGACCTTATAAATTCTCTGGATTGCCTGGTTTAATTTTAAAAATCACAGACGCAGAAAATGAATTTATCTATGAAATGAAATCTATCACGAAAGAAACTAATGATATTTCTGAAAGAAATTATGGAGTTACAAACACCATTAAACTGAGTTCAGTAAAATATCAGAAAATCTGGGAAGATTATAAAAAACAGCCTTCTTCTATTTTTAATTACCAAACTCAAATTAACAACAACGGATGGACTGCAAACTATACAATTGGTGGTGGAAATCCCAACGACAAAAAGTATCAGGAAAAATTTGATAAACAGCAACTGGAGTTTTTAAAAAATTTCGAAAATCCGATTGAGTTGAAAAATGATTGTCAGTGATTTATAATTCTATTAAGAATATAATTATTTTTAAAAACTGAAAATCTTCATTCTATATTTTTCAAATAAATAATAAGAAAATCCGCCCAAGAAATAGGCTAGAACATCAAAAATGTCACTTGTAAATCTTGGAGAAATGATTGGGCAAATTAACTCGAATAACAAAGAAATATAGATAAATGAGCTTAAATAAAACTGAAAATCTGGTTTCCAATGGTGATTCAAAATATCATTCATTATATATTTGATAACATAACTGTACAACGGAATCGTAATAAAATCTGTGAAATAATCATTGATTATGGGAATTATAATATTATTTTTTCGCAGAATAAAAATTCCCAGCCAAATAGCCAATCCTCCCAATAAAAAGTACGGAACTTTCATCATCACATGTGAAATATAGCCATAATGAAACCTAGAATAATCTGTAAAATTTTCACAATAATATCTTGTGCTTTTGCAGATGTTTCTGAGGTTCTATCGGGTGTGTTTTCGTAATCAAAACTTTTTTTATTTTCCATTTTAAAAAAATTCTGATGCAAAGATATGTAAAATTAGAACAAATGTTCTAATTTTACAAAACTTAATTATATTTGACTGATGAAAACCAAAGATAAAATCTTGCAAACCGCTTTAAATCTCTTTAACGAAAAAGGCTACAACAACGTCACTACAAGAGATATTGCTACTGAAATGAAAATCAGTGCGGGAAATCTGCATTATCATTTTAAACATTCAGAAGATTTAATTATCCATTTTTTTACTAATCTAAAATTAGACATGGATCATTTACTGGAAAACCTGAAAAATATTCAAAAAAAAGATCTTTCAGACCTTTATAATTATACTCAGTCATCTTGTGAAATTTTATACACTTACCGATTTATTTTTCTGAATTTTGTAGACATTTTAAGAAAAATTCCAGCCATAGAATCGCAATATGCTCAATTGAATATCATAAGAAAAGAAGAATTTCAATCTATTTTTAAAGATTTTCAGGAAGACAGAATTTTCAAAGAAAATATTCCAAATTTCATTTTAGAATCACTGGTTACACAGATTTTTATCATCGGAGATAACTGGATCACCTTTAACAGTCTTACTTTAAAATTAAACAAAGAAGAATCGATAAAACACTACTCTATTATTTTTTTAAATTTATTTTACCCTTTTCTTACTGATGAGCAACAAAAGTTGTATGAACTTAATTACATTAAAAGTTAAATTTAAACTTCTTATCTTTGCCAAACAATGAAACACTTAAACAGCATTTTACGTTTACCGTTTTTCAGTACTTATTATTACCCGTTCTATCGTTCGGGAAGTATTTCTATATCTAACATTCAATAAAATTTAAATTAACAATATTGATGAGCCCGAACAGATTTGTTCGGGCTTTTTTATGCTTAAAATTCAACAAAATGATACACACATTAAAAGAAAATGTAGAAATTATTCTACCAGAAAACGGTTTGGAACAGAAATTAAAACAAGCCGAAGAAGAAAACAGAAAACTCATCATCAAACTTGGTTTTGATCCCACTGCTCCGGATTTACATTTGGGACATGCTGTTGTTTTGAAAAAACTGAAACAGTTTCAGAATTTAGGACATCAAATCATTATTATTGTAGGAAGTTTTACGGCAAGAATCGGTGATCCGACCGGGAAAAACAAAGCCAGAAAACCTTTAAGCACAGAAGAAGTTCAGCATAATGCAGAAACGTACATCAACCAGCTTTCAAAAGTAATTAATGTAGAAAAAACGAAAATTGTTTTCAATTCTGATTGGTTAGATTCTCTGAATTTTTCAGATGTTATTCAGTTGATTTCAAAAGTTACAGTAGCTCAACTGATGCACAGAAATGACTTCAATAAAAGATTTTCTGAAAACTATCCGATTGCAATGCATGAATTGGTGTACCCAATTTTACAGGGATTTGATTCAGTAAAAATCCAAGCAGACATTGAAATGGGCGGAACCGATCAGCTTTTCAATTGTACGATGGGAAGACAATTGCAGGAAGCTCATCAAATATCACCACAAATTGTGATGTGTATGCCTTTATTAAAAGGACTCGACGGAAAAGAGAAAATGAGCAAATCGCTCAATAATATTATTGGATTAACAGACGAACCCAACGAAATGTTTGGAAAAACAATGTCAATTCCTGATGCTATGATCAATGAATTTATTGATTTGACCACAGATCTTTCAAATGCAGAAAAGCAAAATTTAAAATTGAGAATTTCTGATGGAGAAAACCCAATGAACATTAAAAAAATCATTGCGAAAAATATTATTTCTCAATACCACAATGAAAAATCGGCTGAACTTGCTGAACAGTTTTTTAGCAATCAGTTTCAAAACAAAAATTTTGAAGAGAAAGTATTTGAACCAATTTCTATTGAATCTTTATTTCCAAATCAATCAAAAATCAGCTTGATTGAGCTTTGTCATCATTTGAAAAATAACGAAAGTAAATCTTTTATAAGAAGATTAATTGAAAACGGTGGAATTCAAATTAACAATGTAAAAATTACAAATTCGAATACAGAAATTAAGCTTTTAAAAGAGACGAAAATTAAAATTGGGAAAAGAGATTTTTTTGAATTGGTGTAAATCTTTAGCAAACTATTAGTTTATTTAAACCAAAAATACTTTTAAAGAGAATATATAAAATTTGGCTAAAGCCAATGAGTTTTACGATTAAAAAAGCGGGCTAAAGCCCGCTCCTATTGATTATTCGCCATCGTCACATAAATAATTCTTCCGCCTTCTTCATTAGAAAGCAATATTTTTTTGCCTTCAGACAATTCAACCATTGAATTGGGCGGAATCTCTTTTTGTTCGGTCAAATCTTTCATAGAAGTTAAGGTTTGATTCACCAAAACCCATTTATCCTGATAAAAAGTAAAATATCCGACCGGTTTTTTATCTTCAAAAATCAGACTTTCATTGCGGATTATTTTTCTTGAAACGTGCCATTTGAATAAATACTGATTATGATAGACCATTAATCGATGATTTTCAGGCTTCCAAACCTCATCATCATATTTAAAATACAAATCGAGGACAGGTAAACTTCCTTTGTGTGAAGTTCCACAGAACGGACATCTCGGAGTTTGGGTATTATCGAAAACATACCATTTCTCGTTACATTCAGGGTTATGACAAGGCTGAATTAAATCTACGGTCTTCAGTAAAGCCGTTTCCCATTCATTTGCCAAAGGTCTTTTAATCGGATCATGAAGACCATCAATAAAAGCTTTTCTAAATAATTCAGACAAATAAGGTCCAGTAACGGTGTAAGGAATTTTATTCGGATCACCCCAGAAAGCATCCCATTTTTTAAGATATTCAGTTCGCACTTTATTGGTCGAATCGGTTGGATGCTCTACAAAAAGAGCTTTTTCACCCATTGATAATATCTCATCTTTTTCAGAATCCAGATCCCAGATTTTACCGCCTCTCAAAGGATGACGGCGAAGAAGATACATATAAATAAGAACCGCCAAAGCATGAAGATCGGTCTTCTGATTCGGAAGCTGTCTTCCGGGATCATGCAGGTGCAAATGTTTTGTTTTTAAAACTTCAGGAGCAATAAAATCTGCAGTTCCGATGACTTCGGGCGGAAACAGTTTGGGAACTACCAAACCGTCAATATCAATAATACAGGCAGATTTCGTCACCGGATCTACTAAAATATTATTATAAGAAAGGTCTGAATGCGCCAAACCCATCTGATGCAACTTTTTAATTCCTCTAGTAATATTGATAGCGATTTGAAAATAACTTAACCAATCTCCCAATTCCGATTTATCTAAGCGAAGCGGATAATGCTGGTTTCTAAACATTGGAGCCGTAAACCACTTCCCCACTTTATCACCTCCTGCAATATTATCTGAACCAAAATATCCTTTCGCAAAAAAGAATTTCTGACTGTAAATAGGAACAACAATTCCCGTCAGATTATTTTTCTGAACAATATCATAAGGCCACCTGAAAACCTCATCCAGATAATATTCTGAAGCGTTTCCGTTTTGAATATTCACCAAATAGGTAGAAACAATTCTTTTGATTCTCTCTTTTTGTTCGTTCTCCAAAGGTGTTCTGTAAAAAGCCACCACATATTTTCTGTCAGGAGAAAAATAAACATCTTTGACCCCGCCTTTTACAGGGTTTTCATCTACATATTCATAAGATTTTGCAGTGTCTAAAATTGAGGAAACGGTGGTTGTTTTTTTCATGAAAGATTTTACTTTATTTTTTATAAAGAGTTACTTGAACCAAATTGTCGTTATAAAAAAGTTCAACTACATTATCTTTTATAGACCATTGCTGTGTAGCGTTTGTTTTATCTTTTTGATTTTTTGATGGTTTACCTAATTTTTTAATTAAAAATTCAGATAACCAAACAAATTTTGATTTATAAAAAGATTTATAATTATCCTCTTTGAACGAATCGGCAATGGCTTCTTCAATATTATTAAATCTATTATTATTCCGTCCCCATTCAAATTCAATTAATTTAACAGACTTATCGCTAGTTTGATAATAATACATTGTGTTCAATTTCAATGACGCGTCTTCTATTTTTCTATAAATTCTTGGAGTTTGAATATCTCTGTCTTTCAACAAATAATGTGTCATCATATGATTTTGAGTCAAATCTGTAGATTTTACTTTTAATTCCAAATCATCAATGTCTTTAAGATATAAATTATCAAAATTTTTAAGATAAAATTCAAAAGTTTTCTCAAACCATTCCTCCATAGCTTTTTCACTCCAAACATTTTCTTTATAAGAGTTCTTAAAGGTTGTGACCATTAAATTATTTTCAGATATTTCAATTATTCCATACTCATTCTGATTGTCGGTTGCAAATTGAATTGTCTGATATTTATTATTTTGAATTGGATTTCTCCAATCATAATTCCACTGAAAAGGTTTAATCTCTTTTTGAAACTCGTATACAGGAATTAATTGATGATTTTCAACTAATCCTATTTTAGTTGAAATACTATCAGTGTAAATATTAAATAGTTTTTTGTCTGCAATAAAAGAAGTAGCAAATGAAAATTTTGGTCTGAAATAATCGTCATTCTTGTATTCATAAATAATTTCAGTGCCTTTTAAAGAACCACTACCTTCCCGAAAATAATGCTCATCAAGAACCGCATTTTTATAATTGTAAGGTTCTTTACTCAATTCCATTTTTGAAGGATCAGTTATTTTTAGAATTCTTTTACCTTGCGTTACGTAATAAGTATTGTGTAATGAATTAACTATTGGTCTTGCCCCTCCTAACTCATACTGATAATTTGTTTTATTATTTTTAAACCAAGTCACACCTCCCCATTCTCCAAAATTTAACGAATAAACATTGTAATTATCGTCAGAATAAAATAGATCTTCTCCCTTTTTAGTCTCGATCCATTTTTTATTAATCTCATCAAAATAGAAAGTATCATGGCTCATATATGCTGTGGTAAAAATGGAATCATTCTTAACATATAAATCATAATAAAATGTTTGTAATTCTTTAGGTACATTTATTTTAGTTTCAATATTTCCTCCATCATCAATAATATAAAAATGATGGGTTGAACCTGAGCTAAACTTATCATTATCTGTGCTAAAATAACAATAGAATTTATCTTTATACTTTAACCAAGGAGAAGGTCTTCCCGCAATATTTATTTGTATCTCTTGATGATTAACATTGAAAGATTGAGATTGACAGAAATTTGAGAATAAAATAAAAATGATAATTTGAAGTATATTTTTCATAAAAAAAGTATTAATAAATCACCGCCAAAGTTCTGTCATCATGATTTCCTTTGCTCCAGAAACCCATCCATGAAAGTAATTGTTCATCAATACCTTCATCGTTTTGAAAATCTACTTTCGCTTCATCTTCATTTTTTCCATTTAAATCTTCAAAAAAAACTTTCCAGCTTTCGATGTCTTCCAGTTTATTTTCGGTGATAAATTTCGGGTCGTAAATTCCATCCGTCATTAAAACCAATTTAGAAAAGTCTTTGGCATGCGTAATTTTGAAACGTGAAGAAATAGTATCATCAAAAATTTCATTCATTGTAATAAAACGGGTTCCACCTCCAAATTCGCCAACGTCCATTGTGTTCAGCAATTTAACATCAGAAACATCTTCATTAATCAAATTAATTGGACAATCACCCACTCCAAAACTTAAAATAATATATCCAAAATCAAACTTTTTAACCAAAGCAAAAATCAAAGTAGAATGTAAATCTTTCAACGTGACAAAATGTTCTTCTGCTTTATCTTTTAATGTTTTAAAAGTATCAGAAACTCCTTGGTAAAGAATTTTTATAACATTTTGTTTCGCTTCTGAATTCTCATTTTCTAAATTGAAAATTTCATTGAGATGAATATCAAGCTTGGTTAAAACTTCTGTATTTTTAAAATAATCGTTGATTGATTGCGTTGCCAATTCAGAGCCATATCTCGCCAATTGCGCCGAACCAGCTCCATCGGAAACCGAAATAATATTCCAGGAATTGGGTAATTCATTTACCGCAAAATCATCATCTCTGAATTTTCCTTCATGTGCATGAGAACGACCTCTTTGCGAAGCCACCACAATTTTTTTATCTGAAAAACTGCCTTTAAACATTGCTTCATCTGCATTGTGAAAAGGCGCATCTTTATCGGAAGGAATGTTTTTCCACAAATCTTTTGGATCTGCATTCACAAAAAGCTGTGCTTTTTTAAATTCAGAATTTTGTTCGTCTTGAATATGGAAAAACTCGATCTTCAAATCGTAAGTATCGCTTTCAAAAGGTATTCCTTTAATCTTGTTTTCTTCAAAGCTTAAACCCGCCAATTCCAGACCGGAAATATCTTTAATTCTGATATTCGGAAACTGCTCCATCGGAAAAATAAATTCATATTTCTTCTTGGAATGTGCGTTGGTAATCGGAAAAAATGCGTCGGCAAATTCTTCTCTTTCTTTATAAATCATTGCTTCCTGCATAATTTTGTTCTGAGCTTCTATAATCAGCTGTACATGAGTTTGAATTTCCGTTTGAGTCAACAGCTTTGAAACTACTTTATCCAATATTTTACGATCATGGATATCGTGATTTTTCAAAATCTGCCTGATTGTATTTTCCATTTAGCCTAAAGTTCGGTTGATGTCAAAACCTTCATTGCTGAATCCGTAATAATCTCCGGTTCCACACCAAGGACATTCATTGTAGCCTTCGCCTTTTAAACAATGAATTCCACCACACGAACAGGTCGCTAAAGCAATCGGATTGGCACAATGCGGACAAGAAGGAGCACCGTGAAGTTCTTCTACAGAAATTTTCTGGCTGCTTTTCTGCGCCGAAGAAAGTCGGTAATACGAAGCATCGTCTATTCTGTACGTTCCTTCCAATCGGTAATATCGGGTTTGCATTCCTGCAATACCGGAGTCGGTAAACGATTTTTTATATTTAATTAAATACGATTTTTTTGTGTCTGAACATTTTCCATTCAACACTACAAAATTATTATCTGGAAATCTTTGTTGAGCTTCAGTATCAACTTTTTCTAAAATACTGTGATCGATTTTAGATAAATTAATTCCTTCTTTATTCGCTTCCATCACACTCTGGCTTGTCGTTTTAATAGAATCTGTCACCCATTTGAAAAACTCTTTGTAAGAATTTTCAGAATTGTTATTAAATAATAAAACGTTATCTGAAAGCGAGCCTAATAATTTATGATTGGTGTTATCACCGATGGATATTGCAATCGTGTTTGATTTTCCGTGATAGTTTCTATTCCATTTTTCGATGGCGATTTGCGCGTCATCAGTAGGAACTCCGTCTGTAAAAAGAAAAACAAGAGGTTTCCAGTCGCCTTTTCTATCGTAAGTGGTTTTTACAATATCTTTGTCGATACAGTCCATTACTTTAAAGAGACCTTTTGCCAAAGAAGTTCCGCTTCCTACAGGAATTTTTGGCGGATAAAAAGAAATAATATCCTGCAACGGTGTAATTACTTCTGCTTCACCTGCAAAACCAACAACGGAAATCCAGACTGTTTCTAATGAATACGGATCTTTTTTCAATTCTCTTACAATGGTTGAAATACCTTCCTGAACCTGATCAATCGGTTCACCAATCATCGATTCGGAAATATCTACCAAAAAATAAATGGGAAGTCTTCTCATCATTTTTAATTTTAGAAGATTTTAAATTTAACCATTAAGCTTTTATTAAGGATTTAAGAATATTAAGTTTTAGCTTCGCTCTTAGCAACTTGCTTTTAAAAAATCTATTTGATTTTTCTTAATTAAACTTAATTTCTTAAATCATCTTAATGGTTTAATCTTTTTTTAAACAATTTTTAAATAATAATATTCAGTTCTGATGGTGGTGGCGGAAGACTGATACTTTCTCCTGTTCCCTGAGATTTCCCACCCATCGTGATGGATGAACTTACCCATTTGAAAAATGAAGATAAGGTTGCAGCATCGGTTGTATCGAGTTTTACGACATTATCGGTCAATTCTTTCAGGAAACTTTCATCAGCTTTTGGACCTGCAGCACATCCAACAATCACTCCAAAATCCATATTTTTAATTACAGGGATCATTTGTCTGTATTTTTGAATATCTGAAGGTTTTCCGTCGGTAAAAATAAAAAGAAGCGGTTTCCAGTCACCTTTTACTTCTGTTGAACCTTTTATTAAATCCACCTGAAGCAGTGCAGAAACCAGCTCCAAAGCAGCTCCTGTATGAGTAGGACCACTATCCGGACAGGTAATTTCCATCGGATGAAAACTTGCCAGATCAACCATCGGAATAATATTTTTCACTTCACGATCGAAAGTTGTGACACTTAAATACAATGTATCCATCGCTTGCGGATCTGAACGAAGCGCACTTATTAATCCGTTGAAACCATTGTTCAGCGCCTGAATGGGTTCACCATTCATCGAGCCGGAAGTATCCAGCAGAAAATACGCTAATAATCTTCTGTTCATTTTGCGACAGTATTATTTGAAAGATTTAATTAAAAATTTTAAAATCCATCAAAATTAAAATCCAAATCATCTAAGGAGATTAATTTTGATGGAATTATTATTTTATAAAAATTTGATTAGTAAGAATAATTTTTAAGAATATCTACAAAACTATCGGTATGGTTGGGTTCTCCTAAAGCACGGAATTTCCAGTCACCATTATGTCTGTAAGCTTCCGCAAAAACCATAGAACACATTCCGTTCATGCTTGCATCGCCAGAAAGACTGTATTTTGTAATTTCTTTTCCTCTTGCATCAACCGCACGGATAAATGCATTATCGATCATCCCGAAATGTTGATTATTTTTTCTACCCATGTAAATCGTTACCACAAAAATAATTTTCTGATAACGCTCATCAAGCTGTTCTAATTTTACAATGATTTGCTCATCATCACCATCTCCGGCTCCGGTTCTGTTATCTCCGGTTAACCAAATATGTCCGCTTGGATGCTGCATTGAGTTGAAGTAAATAACGTCTCCCTGATAAAGCCCCATTTGTCTTCCGTCATTGGTCTGAACGGTTCTTCCTAAGTTGGCAACTTTTCCGTTTCCATCAAGAAGAAATGCAACAGCATCTAAATCATACTCTGCTTCTTTGCTGAACATTTTTCCGAAGAAACCTCCCTGTTTACGAACATCCCATCCTAAACCGATGGTTACCTGAGACAGATCATAAACACTTTCTCCACGGTCGTTTTTTCTTAAATCAATAGTTTGACCTTTCTGTAAATTAATTGCCATTTTTAATATCTTTTTTGTGTTGTTTTAAATTTTATTTTTTTATTTGATGATTTGACCTTTATAATATTTCTCTAAAAAGAAACCAAGATCTGCTCTGTAACCAATACCTGAAGCTTCAAATTTCCAGCTTCCGTTTCTTTTGTAAAGACGTCCGAATTCTACACCTGTTTCAATAGAAAAATCTTCATCCAGTTCGTATTTTGCAATTTCCTGATGACTGTGATTATCTACAACTCTGATGTAAGAATTTCTTACCATTCCAAAGTTTTGTTTTCTTCTTTCAAAGTCTTCAATTGTTACCACAAACAGAATTTCTTCCACTCTTGGATCTACTTTTTCAAGATCGATAACAATTGCTTCATCATCGTCTCCATCGCTGCTTTTTCCATCGGGATCATCGCCTGTATGTTGTAAAGCTCCGTCTGGAGAATTTAGGTTATTATAAAAAACAAAATACTCGTCACCAACAAGTTTTCTGTCTGAATCAATCATAATTGCTGAAGCATCTAAATCGAATGCATGACCGGTACCTTCATTTGGATCCCATCCTAATCCGATTGTCATTTTTGTAAGTCCTAATTCTATTTTTTGACCTTTCTGTAAATTAATTGCCATAATCTATAAATATAATTTTTCCCTTAAGATAGATTTGATTTTTGAATTAACCAAATTAATGATAAAAAGTCATACAGTTTTAAAGTTTTTTTAATATTTGAAAAAAAATTTAAGCAAAAAAATCCTGCTTCAAATGAAACAGGATTTCTATATTTTAAAATGAATAAGATTATTCTTCTATTATATTATTACGTGCTTTTGCCAACATCGGAATAGAAATTAATCCCATCACCAACATAACGACAATTTGTAACGGAAGCGAGATAAATGAATACGTCAAACCCATTTCGCCACCAAACTCAGCACTTTTGCCCATCGCTAGGAATAATGCCATAAAACCGTACTTCATTGCCAAATTAAAAGCTCCAATTCCGCCACTTGCAGGAATTATCATTCCCAAAGTTCCTACAACAATGATGAAAAATCCGTCAGCAAAAGTAAAATCTGAAGTTTCGGGTAATGCAAAACATACCAAATACGCTGCAAAGTAATAAGAAACCCAAATTCCTAATGTATATATAATGAACTTTCCTTTTTCTTTCAGTTTGAAAATCGAGGTAAGACCTTGTAAAATTCCTTTTCCAAAATTGATTAGAGCCTCTTTTTTATATTTATAAAAAATAATAAGTGCTGTTAGAATCAAAACTAAAATAGCTATTTTCAAATAGAAATAAAAAGAATCAAAATCTTCAACACCTAATTTCATCATCATTCTTTCGAAAAAATTAGGTACAAAAACTTCTTTTTTATCTTTCTGTTCCATTACAAAATCGTAGAAAGATACAATTGCTTTAAATTTAAAAATCGCAGTTAAAAGCAAGAATCCAAACATACAAATCAAATCCACTACTCTTTCCAGAATAATTGTTCCAAAAGATTTATCTACAGGAACTTTTTCAACTCCATATAAAGCTGTTGCTCTTGCCACTTCACCACTTCTCGGAATCGTCAAATTCATCAAATAACCAAAAGACAGAGACCAAAGCGCGTTTGAGCTTGAGATTTTATGTCCCATCGGTTCCAACAATAAATTCCAGCGAATTGCTCTGAACCAATAAGCTAAAAGTGCAAATACAGCAGCAAAAGCGACCCAAAGGTAATTGGCTTTCGCTAAAGATTTCTGAATGACTTTAAAGTCTAATCCTCTCAACGCTAACCACAAAAAAAAGCCTGCAAAAGCAAGCGAAATTACTATGGTTAAAAAAGATTTTAAAGTTTTATTAGATTTTTTCTCCATATATTAGGTAAGAAGATTGGTTTTTTCGTCCGGGAAAACGATTTTCGGCTGAAACTCCTGAGCTTCTTCTGGTGTCATCTGTGCATAAGCAATAATGATGATGATGTCATCACGTTGTACTTTTCTTGCAGCAGGACCGTTCAGACATACTTCGCCAGATTTTCTTTTTCCTTTGATTACGTACGTATCAAAACGTTCTCCGTTGTTGACATTGACGATATAAACTCTTTCTCCCACTACCAAACCTGCAGCTTCGATAAGATCTTCGTCAATGGTAATACTTCCAATATAATTAAGGTCTGAAGCCGTAACTCTTACCCTGTGAATTTTAGATTTGAATACTTCTATTAACATGGTGCAAATTTATTAATAATATTTAATAAAATCGGTTTAAAATGAAAATTACAACTATCATAAATTGAGGCAATTATTTTTATTCAAACTAAAATATCAACACTTATTTTATAAACTTAACAATCATATCAGCAAAAAAATCAATACTTGATATTAAATTAGGAATTTAATAAATTAAAAAATAAATAATATAAATATAGCAAAGTCAATGTACATAAGTAGTTGGCACGATTTTAGTACCTCGAAACGTAGATTTTTCGCAAAAACCCAAATTGTCAAATTTTGATTGATTTTAAGAAATTGTAAAAAAAATCAATAAGTTTTTACAAAAAATTTGCACAATTTGAAAATTGTTTTAAATTTGCTTTTATAACTAACTAACTTTTAATATTAAAAATTATGAACAAGTCTGAATTAATCGACGCAATCGCAAAAGACGCAGGTATCACTAAAGTTGCTGCAAAAGCTGCATTAGAATCATTTATTTCTAATGTAACTACTACACTAAAGACAAAAGAAGGAAAAGTTTCTTTAGTAGGTTTCGGTACTTTCTCAGTATCTGAAAGAGCAGCAAGACAAGGTATTAACCCTGCAACTAAAAAACCTATTAACATCGAAGCAAAAACAGTTGCTAAATTTAAGGCTGGTGCAGATTTATCTGCTGCTGTTGCTACAGCAAATGTTCCTGCTGGTAAAAAGAAAAAATAATCTTCTGATTATAAAAAAAGAAAACCTCATCATCTGATGGGGTTTTTTTATTGCTAAATTAGGTTGTTCTCTTAAAAACTAAGGCGCCAATCGAGAAATCTTCCAATCAAGATTTTCTAATGTATAGATAATTCTATCATGCAATCTATTGGGTCTTCCCTGCCAAAATTCTATTTCGTAAGGTTTTGCGATATAACCGCCCCAGTTTTCTGGTCTGGGAACTTCTTTATTTTGATATTCCTGCTCTAATACTTTTAATTTTTCTTCTAAAAACATTCTGTTGGGAATTTCCCGACTTTGAGGTGAAACTGCTGCACCGAGCTGACTTCCTTTCGGTCTCGAATGAAAATAACCATCACTTAAATTCGTTGCAATTTTTTCAAGATTTGCTTTGATGATTATCTGTCTTTCTAAACCCGGCCAAAAGAAGTGAAGACAGGCTTTATGTGTTTTTTCGATAGCTTTTCCTTTTCTGCTGTCGTAGTTGGTATAAAAAATAAAACCTTCGTAAGTATATTCTTTCAGTAAAACCATTCTCGTGCGCGGACAACCATCTTCTTCCAACGTAGAAATAGCCATTGCATTAGCCTCAGAAACGGAAGGATTTTCAGAAGCATCTAAGAACCAATCTCTGAATTGCTCAATAGGATTCTCTTTAATCTCAGTTTCAATAAGTTGAGATTTTTCGTAGATTTTTCTTTTATCGTGGAGGTTTTCCATAAATAATTTTTATTAAATTTGAGTATGAATTACTCATACAAAGGTAAAATATTAATTTCCACACCCGATATTTCCGGCGATATTTTTTCAAGATCGGTCGTGCTGATTATAGATCATTCCGAAAGTGGAGCATTCGGTTTGATACTGAATAAGAAAAATAGCAAAATGAGTAATCGTTTCAAAAACTTCTTTGATTTTGAAATTGAAGTTTACGACGGCGGTCCGGTAGAAAATGATAAAGTCTTTTTTATCATTAAAGGAAAAAAAGTAACTGAGAATTTTACCGAAATTAATGATGAGTATTATCTTACAGAAGATATCGAACTTATCATCAATGCTGTTTTGCAGAATGAAATCAGTATTCAGGATGTAAAAATATTTTCAGGATATTCGGGATGGTCTCCATCACAGCTGGAAAATGAAGTTTTGCAGAAAGTCTGGACCGTTGTAGATGTTTATAATCTGGATTATACTCTTCCCAATGATCATACTTTGTGGAAATCTATTATGCAGAATCTTGGTGGTGAATATCTTTTGTGGGCAAATGCGCCGGAAGATATTTCGTTAAACTAGTCATTACTTCACATTGAAGCGATTTAAAATTTAACAAATTTTTAAGCTTTCTTTACATAATTTTTAAGATACTTTTCACGTTATTTGATAACCTAAAACAATGAACTATGAAAGCATTAAAATTACTGGTTGTATCATTCGCATCTGCCGCAATGCTTTCTTTCTCAACCGAAACCAAAAAGATTATTGTAATAGATGCAGGACATGGCGGAAATGATTTCGGAGCCAACATCAATGGTGTGTCAGAAAAAGATATGGTTTTGAGTATCGCTCAACAAATTAAAAAGGCAAGCGATAAAGACGGAAAATACGAAGTTATCTTAACAAGAAGTGATGATACTTATGCAACTCTTGCAGAACGTACCGAGCAAATCAATAAACTGAATCCCGAAATGGTTATTTCGCTTCATATTAACAGAACTCCTGAAGCAAACACCAATAAAAGCGGTCACGAAATTTTTATTCAGAATACTCAAGAATCTAAAAATTTAGCTGAAAAATTATCGAAAAAATTAGGAGAATGCAGCATTAAAGAACAAAATCTGCATATCCTGAGGAATTCAAAATCACCTGCAGTTTTGGTAGAATTAGGCTATATCAACAATACTAAAGAAAGAGAATACATGAACAGCAGCGACGGGCAAAGAGAAATTGCTCAGAAATTTGCTGACTTCATCAACGAAAAATAATAAAGAATACAGTTTCTGATCTCAATCAGAATAAAACCCGGTAAAGGACTTTAATGTTGTTTACCGGGTTTGTCAATTTTAGAAACTATTTCTCCAGCTTTCTACCAATTCGGTAAAACGAGCACTTTCAAAAGTTTTATTTCTAATTTTCTTTACAGAAAAGATTCCTTTTTCATCAGAAATTAATAGAATTTCTTCCGCTTTCTGAGATTCAAAAGCAATAATTTCATGCTCCTGCGTATCTGCAAGATTATTTTTATGCAGGAAAGTTACAAAGTTCTCCAATAAAGGCGAAATATAAGCTCCTTCTGACTGTTTTGGTATCTTGATAACATTTCCTTCCAAGAAAAGAAGATTTCCAGTTGTAGAACGGGCAATACGTTTGTTTGGATTTAATAAGATCACATCATCCAAGTCATTTTCCTGGGCGTAAATTCCTCCATAAATGTTTTCAGGGCAATGAACTCTGATGTTACTCAAAAGGTTATTATTTACATTAATTTCTTTAATTAAATCTAATTCTAAAGGTCTTTGATGAATAGAAAGTACATCCTCCATTTCATCTACTTCAAAATAATAAGAAACCGTCGATTTAGATAAAATAACTCCGTCTGAATTTCTGAATACCAAGAAATTGATAATTCCGTTTTGAACACCTTCTCCTTCGATCACTTTCGTATTAAAAAGATTCTGAAAAAACTCCAGCGTATAAGTAAGAGGAATATTCATTCTCATTTTTCTCATGGAAGCCATTAAAAAGAAATAGCATTCTTCATCCATGATTAATTTTGAATTTCTAATAAAAAAAGAAACTTTCACAGCATCTCCCGAAAGAAACGCACGGTTTTTCAATTCAAGTTCTTCAGATGTAAAATAGGTATTTTTCAAAATTTAATTCTTTTATAAAAAAATAATGAACGATAAATCGTTCATCAGTTTTGTTCATTTAAAACAGTCCTACTTAAGAATTAAGCAGCACCTAATTTTATTCTAAGGTTTTCGATAAGATTTTCCCAGTACATTGCATTTTCCTCTTCATCACCTTCTTCACAAAAATCTGTAATATTTAAAGCTAGATCTTCTGTAATATCATCAATTGTGATGGTCATTTCGAAGAAATTTTTCGTCCCTTCGTCTTCTTCCCATCTGTAACGTACGAAACCTTCAGGCTTATATCTGATTAAAGTCGCCTTTTCAGCAGGACCTCCACCCCAACTGAAAAAGAAATCATCACCTTTCTCTACTACCTCATCCGCAAACCATTCAGACAATCCCTCAGCAGTTGCCAAATATTCGTACAAAATCTCTGAAAGACAGTGCATTGGGAATTCGTAATGGACTTTATGTTTCGCCATATAACTTATTTTTAACGTCACGCAATATATAAATTAATTTTTTCATTACGCAAAATTATATTTAAATTTTTATGATTTTTGTCAGAAATATTCTTATTGCTTCAAAACGAAGTTTAACAGCCAATTCCGAAATAAAACTGCATCAAAAAAACTCATGAAAAAGCAATCTTCTGCGCACAGCTTTATATAGGGTTTTCCTCGTTTAAAACGTCAAGAATAATCTTACATCCTTCTGTAATTTCTTCTTTAGAAATTGTTAACGGTGGAGAAATTCTCAGGTATTCATTTCGGTATAACTGCCAGAAAACAATAAGACCTTTTTCCATACATTTTTTAGCAACATTGAGTGTAAATTCTGGAGTTCCAAGATTTACCGCAAGCATCAAACCTTTCCCGTTGATATTTTTAATTTTAGGATGAACCAAAAGTTCTCTGTACAGTTTTTCTTTTTCATCTACTTCATTCATCAAACCACTTTCTAAAACTTCTTTTAAAGTAGCGTGAGAAGCTGCAGCAATTAAAGGATTTCCACCAAAAGTTGTAATGTGTCCTAATTTCGGAGAGTGAGAAAGTGTTTCCATAATCTTTTTAGAACTCATAAAAGCTCCGACTGGAACTCCACCACCCATTCCTTTTCCCATCACCAAAATATCAGGAACGATACCGAAATGCTCAAAAGAAAAAAGTTTTCCGGTTCTTCCAAAACCTGGTTGGATTTCATCAAGAATCAATAAAGCTCCAACTTCTTCACATCTCTTTTTTAGTTTAATTAAATAATCATTATTCGGAACTAAAAAGCCAGCTGCTCCCTGAATGGTTTCAAGAATTACACAAGCTGTTTTTTCTGTGATTTTATCGAAATCATTTTCATTATTAAACTCAATGAAGGAAATCATTGGCAACAAAGGACGAAATTCTCTTTTGTGACCTTCATGTCCTGAAACACTTAATGCACCGTGCGTATTACCATGATATGAGTTTTTGAAAGAAACAATTTCTTCTCGACCGGTATATCTTTTTGCCAGTTTTAAACTTCCGTCAATTGCTTCTGCACCACTGTTGACCAAATAAGTAATTTCTAAAGGATCCGGAGTTGCTTCAGCTAATAATCTACACAATTCAACAGGCTTTTCCTGAGCATATTCGCCATAAACCATCACATGAAGATATTTGTCAGCCTGCTCTTTAATCGCATTAACTACTTTCGGATGCGAATGCCCCAAAGTATTGGCCGAAACTCCGGCTACGAAATCGAGATATTTTCTTCCGTCTTTTCCAAAAATATAGCTTCCTTCTGCTTTTTCCACTTCAAAACCCGCTGCAAATTGCGTCGTTTGAGCCTGATATTTAAAAAAATTGTTTTGCATTTCCATTGGATGAAAAATTTTAGGCAAAGCTAAAAAACATTCATCAGATGTAGAAATTTCATACATGATTATTACCCGTATTCGTATAAATTTCAACTTAGGCGTCTAAGTTCCTCAAATTAGACGTCTAACTACTTCGATTAAGACGTGTAATTTAATTAAGTCGTGCGTCTAATTAAGATTAAGTAAATAAAAACAAATATTTACAAAGAAAAAAGACCAGCTTTACAACTGGTCTTTCATTTATTATTTTCTTACCCTTTTAGGTTTTTTAGCTTCTTCTTTAGCTCTTTCTTTTTCCGCTGCTTCCTGTACTTTATTGTAAAGAGCATCGTTGGGTTCGTATTTTATCTCTTCATAATTTGGAGAGTCGACGAGAATATCCTGCCATTTCCGTATTCGGTCTTTGGTATTCCAGTTGAAATCTTCAAATTTTTTCTGTTCCGGAGAAATCTGACTCATCGGATACGTTTTTGCAGCCGCTCCGATACTGCATGAAATAATCTGAACCTGACGCTGATCAAACAAGGCACTGATAATTCCGCATATTGATACATTAACCCCGATTCTATCGTTAACCTTTGTTTTCTTATTAAATTCATCGGCATACGTTATTGCTTCAGCATTTCCGATTACTTTAATTTCTTTGATATCCGGACCTTCGTAATACACCGTCATTAATTTTCCTTTCACCTGATGAAATTCATCTAACAGATTTAATGAATCTACTTTAGCAATCGCAAAACCATTTCCGATCACTTTTAAAGAGTCAATATTTTCAGTTTCAGTATTAAAATAAGCTTCTACTTTATCACCGGTCACCTGTTTTTCGCCGCTCCATAAAATAGGATTGGTGTACATGTGCATAATTCCGTCTGTTTCGTTGAAAGCAATAGAATCTGCTCTTCCCTGTGCATTTGATTTATAAATTCTTGCTTTTTTGAAAGCCCTCAAATAACTTTTCTTTTTGGTAATATCTGCAGTATCCGGTTTTTGATAAGACAGAATTTTTTCGGACGAAAAGTAAAGCGAATCTTTTTCAAAAATCTTTACCGCATAAGGTTCCTTGGTCATCATTGACGAATCTTTCTTTTCGTAAATCTCACCATAGCCACCTTTAATGTATCTTTTCTCTAAAGGATCATCAAGCGTAACATTTCCTGTAGCTTTTCCGAAACCAGTGAGTTGATTATAATACATCTCATCTCCGGTAAGAATCTTGTCATTATAATAAATCCTCGAGTTTTTTGTAAGAAAAGACTCTTTGGTATTCATATTATGAGTTCCTTTATCGGTAATAATCCTGTTCTTCGGATTTTTATTATTGGTAATTACGGTATAGCCGTTAATGGTAACAATATTGGTATTCTGATTCTGAACTACATTATCGCCTTCCAAAGTATAATCTTTGTCTACAATTTTCACTCTTCCTGTAAGATCAATCGTACGTGTTGTCAGAAAATAAGTAGCTGTTTTGGCGTAGGTTGTGCTTTTACCGTCATTGATGGTTCCACCTGTATTAAAATAAGCCTGATTTGAAACCCTGTCATAATACATGGTTTCAGTTTTAATAATCGTTCCTTTCGGATCGGTTAAGACTACATTTTTTCGGGCAACACCTTTTTGAGTATTTCCGTCGTACTCCATTTCTGATGATGTAATGATTGAGCCATCAGAGTTTTGAAGTCTTGTATTTCCGATTGCTTTTACAAAGTTTTCGGCTTCATACATCACCACTTCATCGGCGCTTAAAATAGAGCCTTGATGATCGATGACAACATTCCCCTTTAAATATTGATTACCATCATATTTGGCAGGATCTTTAATAATTTCATCAGCATGAATAATCTTCACCTTTTGTCCGGGCTTACTTTTCTGTGGCTGATTTTTTACAGGATTTTGTAAATAAGGGTCTCGTTGCGCAGGTTTCGGTGTAACCTGAGCTAAAGTAAACGAGGAAATAAATAGGAATAGAAAAAGAACCAGTCTCATTGATTAATCATTCTTAGTGCCATAAAAATACAGCGAATGAGAATCAATTTTTACGCCAAAAGCTCCTTCTATTGCTTCTTTAATCCCTTGAATTCTAGGATCACAGAACTCGATGATTTCTTCAATTTCTTTGTCTGAATCTTTTTTGTAAATCACCAAATGATCGTGCTGCTTATCAAAATAAGATTTCTCGTAAGAAGATGAAGTCAATGTTTTTTCACCAAACTGGTGCTTACGAATTAAGCCTGCATCAAGGAAAATCTCGATGGTATTGTAAATCGTAGCTTTAGAAACATGATATTTTTTCTGCATCATCAGAAGATACAGATCATCTACATTAAAGTGATGATCCATATTATAGATTTCTTCTAAGATCGTGTATCGTTCAGGCGTGTTACGAAAACCTTTTTCAAGTAAATAATTTCGTAAAACGTCTTTTATTAAAGCTATATTTTTTTCTTTTTGTAAAGTATCCATTAAAAAATTTATCTTACAAATTTATTGATTTTTATTTAAATCAATATCATGCATTTAAGCTCTGTAATGCAAGTATTAAAAATTAGATCTTCTAAATTCTGCCTGTTGAATCTTACTGCTTGAGATCGTTTCTTCTGTTAATGGCGCCGATTCTACGACAACATTGTGCGAAGTAACACCCCAAGATTTGAAGTCATCACTGCCGATATATTTAACAAAATTATAAATATTTAACGTTATTTTTTGTTTTACCGTTAAAAGAATATCGTTGATATAGGTGTTATCTATGATTACATACTTCAAATCTGGCGGAACATTATGTGCTCTCAAAGAAGGATGGCTGCTTCGTGAAGGAATAGTTCCGTCTGCCATTAAATCCTTTAAAACCATATTGAAATAATCATTGATTCTACGGTCTACCTTAAATCCTAAAAGGAAATTGATTTTATAAATTGTTCCCGGTAAAATCTCATCAACACTGTATTTAAAAGTATAAGGATCTTCCTGGTTGACAATACTCAGAATAAAATAATGATCTGCTCTTTTAGGCTGTTTTTTAATGATGGAATAAATAATTTTCGATTCTATTTCATCATTTCGTTTCGCACGGCTCAGATACGCAAGATTGGTACAATATTTTGGTATTGTTTCATCCAATTTCATGTCTTTGATGATAGAAACATATTTATCGATCTTCACATAGCTTGTGAAATTGGCTTTTAGTAGTCTCCCGTTATACCAAGCGTACATACAAACTGCAATGAAGCCTCCAAGAACCATTGTTAACCAACCGCCGTCGAAAAACTTAATCACGTTCGCATAGAAGAATCCAGATTCAAGGAAAAGATAAATCGCTACGAAGCCAAAAAGAAACACTTTATTAAGTCTTGTTCGGCTTAACCAATATGTTAATAAAATTGTTGTCATCAGCATCGTGATGGTAATTGTTAAACCATACGCTGCTTCCATGTGTTCTGATTTCTGGAAGAAAACAACAACAATGAAACAGAAAAACATCAATCCCCAATTGATCCTTGGGATATACATTTGTCCTTTTACTCCTGAAGGATATTCAATGTGTTGGTTTGGCCAGAATGAAATTGACATCGCCTCAGAAAACATCGTAAACGAACCTGTAATTACAGCCTGACTCGCAATAATTGCCGCTAAAGTTGCTAAAATTACTCCCGGTAAAACTGCCCATTCCGGCATAATTCCGAAGAAAGGATTGACTCCTGAGAAAACTTTTTCATAGTTATCTAATAACCAAGCTCCTTGTCCTAAATAATTCAGAATCAACATCAATTTTACAAAAATCCAGCTTACACGGATATTTTTTGCTCCGCAATGTCCTAAATCTGAATATAAAGCTTCAGCTCCGGTTGTACATAAAAACACCGCTCCCATGATTACAATTGCACTTGGCGAATGGGTAATCAGGTTATATGCATACATCGGGTTGAATGCTTTTAAAATTTCGATATGATCAAAAATATGCATTGATCCGAAACCTCCTAAAACCAAAAACCACGTCACCATGATAGGTCCGAAGAATTTTCCGATAGAAGCCGTTCCGAATTGCTGTACAACGAAAACGATAAAGAGAATAAATAGGGTAATAAAAACAACCGGTGTTTCTGGATTGTAGATTTTAAGTCCTTCAATTGCAGACATTACCGTAAGAGAAGGGGTAATTACACTATCCGCAACCAGAGTTGATGCTCCGATGATGGCGACGACGTAGAGCCATTTCTTTTTTAGTTTTTTAACTAAAGAATATAAAGCTAAAATTCCACCTTCACCGCGGTTATCTGCTTTAAGAGCGATAATCACATATTTAAGAGTTGTCTGAAGTGTTAAAGTCCAGATAATACAAGAAAGCGCGCCTTCAATATAAGTGTCAAAAGGCATCGTTGAGCCATCTTTCCTTGCATTGACAATTGCCTTCATTACGTAAAGTGGTGATGTACCAATGTCTCCGAAAACAATCCCTAGAGAAACGATAACTCCCACAAATGAAAGCTTTTTAAGGTCTATATGATGACCTCCTTCTGTAACTTCTGCCATGTCAGCTTATTATTTTTAAAAGCGCAAATTTATATTAAATTTATCAGCCACCGTCACATAAGTGATGCATTGTATAAATGAAAAAACTTCCTTTCGGAAGTTTTTTTCTATAATCGCACAATAATTATTTCACGTACATCGCTTTTTTGATTTCCTCTTTCACTTTTTCAAGTTTAGGGAACCATTCTGCAAATAAAGCAGATGAATAAGGAGCAGGTGCATCAGGAGTAGTAATTCTCTTGATTGGCGCATCCAAATAATCAAATGCCTTTTGCTGTACCATATAAGTAATCTCTGAAGATACAGAACCGAATGGCCAAGCTTCTTCTAAAATTACCAATCTGTTTGTTTTCTTTACTGAAGTTAATACCGTATCGAAATCTAAAGGACGAACTGTTCTTAAATCGATAACTTCTACAGAAATACCTTCCTTAGCCATATCTTCAGCCGCCTGAAGAGCCAATTTCATGATTTTTCCGAAAGAAACTAAAGTAACATCAGTACCTTCTCTTTTGATATCAGCTTTTCCTATTGGTAAGTAATATTCTTCTTCAGGAATTTCCATTTTGTCTCCGTACATCTGTTCAGATTCCATGAAAATTACCGGATCATTATCCTGAATTGCAGTTTTTAATAATCCTTTCGCATCATAAGGGTTTGAAGGAACTACTACTTTAAGACCCGGAACGTTTGCGAACCAGTTTTCAAAAGCCTGAGAGTGTGTTGCTCCCAACTGACCTGCAGAAGCTGTAGGACCACGGAAAACAATGGGGCAGTTCCACTGACCACCACTCATCTGACGGATTTTTGCTGCGTTGTTGATAATCTGATCGATCCCAACAAGAGCAAAGTTGAATGTCATATATTCTACAATTGGTCTGTTACCATTCATTGCAGCGCCTACAGCAATTCCTGTAAAACCAAGTTCTGCGATAGGTGTATCGATTACGCGCTTAGCACCAAACTCATCCAACATTCCTTTAGAAGCTTTGTATGCACCATTATATTCTGCAACCTCTTCTCCCATTAGAAAAATGGATTCGTCTTTACGCATTTCCTCACTCATTGCCTGCGCAATCACTTCACGAAAAGTATGTTCTGCCATATTTATTTGAAAAATTTAGAGTACAAAAATAGTGTTTTTTTATTATTTACATAACAAAAAAGACAACTCATTGCTGAGTTGCCTTAATATTTAATATTATTTTAAACTGATTAGTTTACTTTCTGCCAAACCTGTGTTCTTCCTAAAATAGAAACGCCCATATATCCTCTTACATTCAGCTTATCTCCGCTTTTTGTAATGGTACATTTGTAAGTTTTACCGGTTTTAGGATCTGTAATGGTACCTCCTGTAAACTCATCGCCATCTTTTGCCAAACCTCTGATGATTTCCAATCCTAAAATTGGTTTCCCTTTTCTGTCATCTTTACAGCTTGTACAGTTAGGATCTGCTGGTTTAATCAATAACTGAGATACTTTTCCGTAATATTTACCGTCAGATTTTTTGTAGATTTCCACGATAGATTTTGCCTGTTTTGTTTCATCATCTATGGTTTTCCATTTTCCTTCGATTTGTGCAAAAGACATCACACTGAATAATGAAAGTACAAATGTTGCTAATAATTTTTTCATATTATAGAGTTTAATTTAAATTATAGATTCTTAAATTCTTAATTAGTTAAAAATAGACATAAATTTTAAACACACCAACATTTTTATTATCCTTTGCATATATAACAACAGAAAGAGCATTTTTTAAAATTAAACAAATAAAAAATTAATTCAATTTTCTATTGATTACGCGGCTCATATAATCCTGATACCATGCTTTTGCCATTTGTTTTCCTTTTTCGGTTTCGGGAGATTTTATTTTATCATTCAGATTGTTTTCAAAACCTAAATCACTTTTATCATAAATTCCGATAATGTTTTTACCATCAAATCTGTAAATATAATTTCCATAGATAAACTGCTCCGAAGTTCCGTCTGAGTTAACAATCAAAGGTTGGTATTTTTTTTCGCTAACCAAACTTCTCCCCCAGCTTCTTATCTTTTTATTATATCCGATTAAATCTGCCAAAGTAGGATAAATATCTATTTGCTGTGCCAATTCATCATTCACTCCTTTCAACTGATAGGCCGGATTTGGAGAATAGAAAATCAACGGAACAGCAAAACGGTTCATCGCTTTTTCGTATTCAGAATAATAGACCTGATTGGTATGATCTCCTGTAAAGACAAAAATGGTATTTTTAAACCAAGGTTGTTTTTTGGCAGTTTCAAAATATTCTTTAATCGCATAATCGGTGTACTGCATCGGTTCATGCATTTCAATGTTCCCTTTCTTAAATTTCCCATTATATTTTGCAGGGATTTTAAACGGGTGATGTGACGATGCTGTAAAAACAGTTGCCATAAAAGGTTTTGTTTTCCCTACATTTTTAGCAAAATACTGTAAAAACGGTTCATCCCAGATTGCCCACATTCCATCAAAATCTTCATTGTGATTGTATTCGTCTTTTCCGAAATAATGTTTAAAACCAAGAATATTTCCAAAACCTAAAAATCCCATCGAACCATTCGGAGCACCGTGATAAAATGATGTATCGTACCCCATATCATTACAAACCGAAACTATCGACTGGATTTTCTGATTAGAATAAGGCGAACTTGTAAAAGCATCCATCAAACTAGGAATTCCTGCCAAAATACTGCTCATCCCATGAATAGATTGTCTTCCGTTGGCAAAAGTATTCGGAAAAATAAGACTTTCATTTGCCAAACTGTCTATAAATGGCGTGTAAGAAACATAATCTTTAATATTTTTATCTTTATTAAAAGCTCCCGAATATTCTCTGCCGAAAGATTCCACAATAAAAATTACAATGTTTGGTTTATCCTGAACCTGTCTGTCGTATGTTTTATAGGTATTGATATTTTCATCAATAAATTTCTGATCGACAAACTGAACTTCTTTAAAATTATTCGTTCCCATGGTTCTGAAAAACGAAAAAGTAGAGTTCAAAACCAAATTTCCCTGAAGCGGAGTTTTTACAAATTTATTCGCATCAACCAAATTAATTGGTCTTGTGCTGTGTTTGAAATCTCCTCTTATTCCGCCAACAATTAATACCGCAGAAATACACAAAGTCACCACAGACCAAATAAAATAAGGAATGAGCTTTACCGGTTTTTTATAATTAATTTTAAATCTTTTATACAGAAAAACCCATGCAGCCATTAAAAACACAAACCAAATAATCACAAAAGGATGCTCTGTAATAGAAGTGGTGAATACTTTTAAAATATTCGTCTCATGTTTTGCTACCTGAAAAGCAGCAGAAGTAAGCCTTGCCTGGGAAAATTTATAGTAAATAAAATCTCCGAAATTCATTGCATACGCAATTCCATTGGTGATAAAATAAAGCCAGATCAGGAATTTCTGATACCCACTTTTTGTATTGATTACAATCGGAACGAGGCTTAAAAAAATAAACAGAGCATTCACATATAAAATCGCTGTAAGATCAAACGCAATCCCATGATAAGCCAAGTTCAGATAATCTGCAACGCTATCTACTTTTATTAAATCTTTATTGAAAAACCAAAACAAAAGTCTCGCGATCTGATAAAAAACGAAAGCCAAAAAAAGCCTGTAACACAAAACAAGAATCTCTTCTTTTCTGAATTCTTTGAAAAATTTCATTTTTAAATAGTATTGTTTTTAAAGTCGATTATTTATCGGTTGCAAAATTACATTAAATTCATATGTAGATATTTATTTTTTTTAAAGGTCATATGCAATCGCCAATATATACTAACTTATATTTCACTGTTAGTTATAGCGATTTCATAGGATTGTAATTTTTAGTTGACATTAATTAAGGTTAAAATTTTTAAAAAATGTAATTTTGCTTCTATGAATTTCATTAAGAACAATCTGGCAAACGCCATTACACTGGGCAACCTTTTTTCGGGTTGCGTTGGTGCTGTACATTTGATTTTAGGTGATTACCAAACAACTGCGATTTGTATCATTCTATCGTTGATTTTAGATTTTTTCGATGGTTTTGTGGCAAGAGCCTTAAAAGCCAATTCGAATTTGGGAACCCAGCTAGATTCTTTGGCAGATATGGTAAGTTTCGGTTTTATCCCGGGATTGACGATGTTTAAAATGTTGGAACCGTTCGGAAATGAACTTTTCGGATTACAGCTTCCTTTTGAAATTAAATATTTTGGATTTTTAATAACGCTTTTCTCTTGTTTGAGATTAGCAATTTTTAACCTTGACGAAGAGCAGAAATATTATTTTAAAGGTTTAAATACTCCTTCAAATACGATTTTGATTTTTGGATTATTTTATGCTTTCAAAGAAACCCAAAGCTTTAGTTTCCTTCTTGAAAATGCATTATTTTTATTGATCTTCACTGTAATTTCTTCTTGGATCCTTATCAGTCCTATTAAAATGATTGCCATGAAATTCAAATCGATGAAACTACAGGATAATTATCCGAAATTAGCTTTATTAATTGGCTCAATTCTTATTTTAGCGATATTTAAAATTGTCGGAATCCCGATGGTTATTCTTTATTATATTTTTATTTCAATTATATTTCAAAAACAGCTGAATTAAGAAGCTGGATGTTGGAAGCTGGAAGTTTATCCAGATCTCATTCTCAAATTAATACATTCTCAAATTATAAAAAATGAACTTAAAACTGCATAAACCACTTTGTGTATTTGATCTTGAAACAACAGGAACCAACGTTGGTAAAGACCGAATTGTTGAAATTTGTATTTTAAAAGTAAATCCCGATTCTTCAAGAGAAAGCAAAACATGGAGAGTAAATCCTGAAATGCCGATCCCTGTTTCGTCAAGTGAGATCCACGGAATTTATGATGAAGACATCAAAGACGCACCAACTTTCAAAGAAATTGCCCCAAAAATTGTTGAGATGATTTCCGGATCTGATTTGGGAGGTTTTAACTCGAACCGTTTCGATGTTCCTTTGTTGGCTGAAGAATTACTTCGTGCAGAATTTGATTTTGACTTAAACAAATTCAAATTAGTCGATGCACAAACTATTTTCCATAAAAAAGAACCAAGAAATTTGGGTGCTGCTTATCAGTTTTACTGTGGAAAAACTTTAGAAAACGCCCATTCTGCGGAAGCTGATGTTTTGGCAACGTTCGAAGTTTTGGACGCACAAGTTGGAAAATATGATGATCTTCCTAATGAAGTTGCCGAACTCAGTGAGTTTTCTACTCAGAATAAATTTGCAGATTTAGCAGGAATGATTCATTACAATGCAAAAGATCAGGAAATTTTTGCTTTCGGAAAATACAAAGGTCAAGTTGTAAAAGAAGTTTTCCAAAAAGATCTGGGATATTTCGGATGGTTGCAAAACGCTGATTTCCCTTTGTATACCAAGAAAGTTTTTACTAAAATTCAGCTTTCAAGTAAATTTTAAGTTTAATAATCTTTTAATTTTCTATAAGGTATGAAAATTGAGTTATAAAAAATTAAAAAAGGATGAGCAACTTAGTTAAGTTTAAATTTTACGAAACTGCACTTGAAGCCAATCGAGACAAGCAGATTCTTGCCGAGAGCAACATCAACAGTTTTATTGCAAACGAACAACTGATACAATCAGACTGGCTGCTTTCACAAGCTGTTGGTGGAATTCAGTTACAGGTTTTTGAAGATGATTTTGAAAGCGCCGAAAAAATCTTAGCTGATTATAAAGAAAACGAAAAGTTTGCCCTTGAAGTAGAGCATACGATTGAACACCCGAAGTTTGATTTTGTCTGCCCTAAATGTGGTTCAAATCACATCTACAAAGACGACAGATCGACGAGCTTTTTTGGAATTTCTTTGCTTTCGAGTGATAGATATGTGTGTTACTATTGTGAGAATGAGTTTACGCATTAATATGTTTGAAGCGGGATGTTGGGTGATGGAAGTTGACATGATTGAGAATAAATTTTGAGATTGTTTTGCTTCAATCAACTTAGCACAAGCTAATTCCACTTTTCGCAATGATACATTTGAAATGACACGCGGAATTCCCCTCCTTTGGAGGGGTGGCAAAAATTTCAAAGAAATTTTTGACGGGGTGGTTTTCAACACAACAATTTTATTAGCCCCGATTGCAGCGACATCCTTTTGTGCAGCGCAGCGGAACAAAAGATACAGCGGAAAGCGGGAAAAAGCTCCTTAAAAAATACTACTAATAAATAAAAATGAGTGATTCTGAGATTGTTTTTTCGCTTCGCTCATCACACTGAAAAATAAATTATGAAGATAATCTGCATAGGAAGAAATTACAGCGAACACGCAAAAGAACTGGGAAATGCTATTCCCGATCAACCTGTGATTTTTATGAAACCCGACACCGCGGTTTTAAAAGGAAATGATTTTTACATCCCTGAATTCTCCAACGATGTACATTACGAATTGGAAGTGGTGGTAAAGATATCAAAAGGCGGAAAATACATCCAAAAAGAAACCGCCAATAAACATTACGAAGAGATTGGTTTGGGAATCGATTTTACTGCGAGAGACCTTCAAAGTGACCTAAAATCTAAAGGTCTTCCGTGGGAACTGGCAAAAGGTTTTGATGGTTCTGCAGTGGTGAGCAATTTCTTTAAAAAAGAAAATTATAATCTTGAATCATTGAATTTTTCGCTTCTCAAAAACAAAGAAAAAGTTCAAAAAGGTAATTCAAAAGACATGATTTTCAGTATTGATGATATCATTGCTTTTGTTTCACAATATTTTACATTGAGAGTGGGTGATTTGATTTTTACAGGAACTCCGGAAGGTGTAGGAAAAGTATCTGAAAATGACGTTTTGGAAGCTTATCTCGAAGACGAAAAAATCTTGGATATAAGAATTATGTAACAATATCATTTGAGATTGGTCTGTTTTTTTCATATCTTTAATAAGACTTAAATTACAAATTCAAACTTATGATAAACATTATTTTACCTGTAGATTTTGGAGAGAAAACAGATCAGCTTGTTGATGGCGCCGTAAAATTTGCCAAAGAAGTAAACGGAAAGATTTGCCTTATTCATGTTGCGCCAACAGATATTGGTTTTGCAATCGGAGATATGGGATACCAGTATTTTCCGGAAGTGGAAGAAAATGAAATCAGAGAAGAACTGGTTCTTTTAAATAAAATTAACCAAAGAATTCTCGCTCAGGATGTAGATTGCGAACATATTCTGAAACAAGGTATCGCAAAAGATATTATTCTGGAATATTCTGATCTTAAAAATGCGAGTTACATTGTAATGGGTTCTCACGGAAGAAGTGGTATTTACGATGTGTTTGTAGGAAGTTTAACCAAAGGATTAACGAAAAGCTCGAAAATTCCGGTGTTGGTTCTTCCAATTCATGAATAGTTTTTCAACTAAAAAAATAAAAAAGACCGATCAAAAATTTTGACCGGTCTTTTTCTATATAACCAATTAATTAACCTTCTTTTTTATAGATCGCAGGATCGTAGTAAGGGTGTTTCCCTTCTGTAGGAGAATAATATTCTTTGTCTTTGTCTCCACCAAGAGTTACCACCAAAACGTAGCACCAATACGTGAATAGTACGCAACATACTGCGAACAAAATCCAGTTTAAAACGTTTCCAAAAATATCGTAGAAACCAAATGCCCATTTGAATGCATCACTTAAGAATAGAAAGAAAGACGTCATTATTTTCCTTTTTTAAATTAACTTTGCACAAATTTATAAAAAATGTTTAGATTACTTTCAAAAGAAAGCAATATTTTTTCAATTCCTGTGTACATTGGTTTTCTGCTTCTAATAGTAATACTATTTAACATACTGAATTTCAATACTTACGAAGGAATTATTGCAGGAATTACTTTTGTAGGAATTGCATTGGGATATTTCTGTTTCAACGCCATTGATCTTAATTATCACACTCATTTACCATTATTCCTCTACACATTTTTTATTTTCGGACTTTACGATGGTAATATCGACCTCGGAATTGCAGTCGCCATTCTTACCAATTCTTTTCTTTTGCTGCTTTTAACGAGTACCAATGAAGATGTAAGAAAAAAATCATACGTTTTAGTTGGTTCTATTGTTGCGCTCAACTTTATATTTTTGCCAACAACATGGCCAATGATGATCTTTGTATTGATTCATTTGATTGTTACTTCAGAAAGAGTCGGTTTAAATATTTTCAGATTTCTGCTGGGAATTATCATGATTGGACTGAGTTATTTTTCGGTGATGTTTTTCCTTCAGTTCAATTCCTGGAATACCGATTACATTCCTTTCGGGAAAATGGAAATGATGACGGATTACACAGATTTATTTTCGCTGATTCCAATTGCTCTACTGCTGATCTACGCAATATATGACCACTTTACCCATTATAATAAGAAAAGCCCTGTAAGCCGATATAAATATACTTTTTTACTTGTTTTTTCTTTAGCTCAGCTTATAAGCATCGTTCTTTATATGAATAAGAACTACGAATATTTATTACTTCTGGCTTTTCCATCAACGATTATTTTAAGCCGTATGATGAAATTCTTACCTAAATACTGGATGCAGGAAACAAGTGTTTGGTTAACCATTGTAAGTTTAATTGCTTTTAAAGCAGGAACTCACTTTAATTTATTTTAAAAAAAAGATTATGATTCAAATAGACGATAAATTAATTTCTGAAGATATTTTTTCTGAAGAATTTGTTTGTAACCTTACCAAATGTAAAGGTGCATGTTGTGTAGAAGGTGATGTAGGCGCTCCTTTAGATAAAGACGAGCTTGTGATTTTAGATAATATTTATGATAAAATAAAGCCTTATCTTACAGAAGCCGGAATTAAAGCACTCGACGAGCAAGGAACATGGACAACCGATCCTACAGACGGAATGTATGTGACTCCGATGATTGAAGATGCAGAATGTGCTTATGTAACTTTTGATGAAAGAGGCGTTACAAAATGTGGCATCGAAAAAGCTTACGAAGATGGGGCTGTAGATTGGCAGAAACCGATTTCTTGTCACCTCTACCCGATCAGAGTTACCGACTATTCTACATTTTCAGCTTTAAATTATCATGAGTGGAGTGTTTGCAGCGACGCCTGTACTTTAGGAAAAGAACTTCAGGTTCCGGTTTATAAATTTCTTAAAACTCCGCTTACCAGAAAATATGGTGAAGATTTTTATGATACATTGAGCGATGTTGCTGAAGAGTGGAAGAAAGAGTATGGGAAATAGTTGATAGTTGATAGTTGATAGTTGATAGTTGAAAAATAAATGATTTTGTTATCATTATTATGTTTCTCTCTGATTGAAAGTCCCGAAGGGACGATTTAGCAAAGAATAGGATGAAATTCTATTAATGAAATGAAATTATCACAAAACACTTTAGCATTATTCTTAAAAAAAACAAACCACCGCAGAAAAATTTCTGCGGTGGTTTTCATTATATGTAATCGACTAAGATTATTTTACTACGGTAGCTTTTACTGCTCCAGAAGTTTCCTTTTTAGGGGCATTTTCCCAACCGTCTTCAGGCATTAAAGTAGCTACAATTCTGTTTTTTGAAAGATATTTTTTAGCAACATCTTGCAAATCTTTTACAGTCAATGCTTTTACTTTTTCCTGATAATTTAAGATTTCGTACTTATCGCTTCCGTCTAATTGATTTTTAGAAATAGCATTCATCCAATAATTATTGTCTTTGATGTCTGTTTTATAATCATTCATCTCCCCTTCTTTGTACTTATCAAGATCTTTTTGTTCAGGACCTTTATCAATTAGTTTTTGAAGTTCTGCAATTGCACTTTTCGTCAGTTTATCTGCATTTTCAGGTCCACAAGGGAAACTTAAGCTAAAGCTATAGCTGCTGTAAGGAACTTTTCCCATATAACCTCTTGCTCCACCACCGTAGATTCCGCTTTCGTCTTCTCTTAGTTTTTCAATAACTTTGATGGTTGCCACTTCACCTAATGCTGAAAGTGCCAAAGCTTCTTTCTCGTTATAAGGAGCTTCACCTGAATAAACAATCTGAACCATGCTCTTCGGATCTTTACCTTTTTTATAGACTTTGGTATAATCTCCGGTGATTCCTCTATATCCTGTGTCTTTAAAATTGGTAGCTTTTCCTGTAGTTGGTAGACTTGCGATATATTGTAAAACTTCATTTTTAAATTTAGCTTCATCAATATTTCCTACAAAATAGAAGTGGAAGTTTCCTGCATTGGCAAATTTCTCTTTGTAAACATCATATGCTTTTTTGTAATCTGTCGCTGCCCAGTCTTTTTCCATTGGAATAATTCCGATGAATCTCGGGTTTTTCTGATTAGTAAACTTAGCATGTTCACTTGAAAAATAGAACTGAGGATTTGAAAGCAAATTATCGAGCATTGCAGACTGCTTTACCTTGTAAGCATTGAATGCTTCAGGACTGTAATTTAAACTTGTAAAATAAGCATAAACAAGCTCCATTGCGGTACCTAAATCTTTCTGATTGGTTCTTCCTGAAATCCCCTCCAAAGTACTGCTGATGTAAGGATTTACACTCACCTGTTTTCCTGCCAAATAATTGGTAAGATCTGCTTTTGAAGCACCGCTTACTCCAGCTTCGGTTAAAGCCTGATAAGCGAACTGAGTTTTATTGTAATCTGCATCATTCAATAATGAGTTTCCGCCTAAACTTCTTGCTGAGAAAACGATCTCATCGTCTTTAAAGTCGGTTTTTTTGAAGGTAACTTTTGCACCGTTGCTTAGCGTCCAAGTTGTGGTTCCTAATTTTGCATCAGATTCTGTTTTAGCAATTTTACCTTCAGACTTGAATGGTTTTACTAAGTTTTTAATGGTAGCCTTTTCTTCGTAAGGTTTAAGATCAGCCATTTTTACATCGTCAAAAGTTTTTAGAACCAAAGCTTCTGTAGGCATTGTCACATTATCCTTTTTAGGACCTGTAATTACGATTACTCTGCTATCTTCTTTTACCATTTTTTTGATGATGTCATTGGTTTGAGCCAATGTTACAGATGGTAAGAAGCCTTTTACATCTTCATATTCCCAGGCAATTCCCGGCATTGGTTCCTGCTCCAGGAAGTTTCTTACATATTCGTCTACCAACATATCACTTTCCGTTTTGTCGCGGTTGTTGTAAGATCTTTCCATATTAGACATGATCTGAGATTTTGCTCTGTCTAATTCACTTTGTGTGAAACCAAATCTTTTTGCTCTTTCAGTTTCTTCTAAAAGTACTTTTAAAGCATTAATTTGATTTCCTTCTTTTACCATCGCAAATCCCTGGAAAGCTTCCTTAGTTCTTGCATACGTTCCGCCGTGATAAACAGATCCAAAAGTAAATGGTGGATTATTAGAATTCACCAATTCTCTTAATCTGTTGTTCAGCATTTGCGTTGCTAAGTTTTCAACCAAACTTTGATTGTATTGTTGAACAGTAACATCCGGTGTATAAGAATCTACATCCTTCATGATGAACTGAACCATAGAATTAGTCGCATCCGGATCAGTTTCTATTGCCACTAAAGTTTCTTTATGATTTGGAAGATCAAAAGTTTTTCTTTCTCTCGGCTTAGAAGGATTTTTGTATTTGCTGAAATTAGTTTTAATTTTCTTTTCTACCTCATCTACATTAATGTCTCCTACTACAACAATTGCCATCAGATCCGGTCGGTACCAGTCTTTATGAAACTGTCTTATCACTTCAGGCTTAAAGTTTTCCAGAACTTCTTTTTTACCGATAGGAAGTCGGTTGGCATATTGAGAATTGTAAAGAAGCTTTGGTAAATATTTATCAGACATTCTTTTGTCTGCTCCTAAACCTAATCTTAATTCTTCTAAAACAACTCCTCTTTCTTTGTTGATTTGCTCATCGGTTAATGTCGCATTGAAAGCCCAATCTTCCATTACTTTCAAACCAGAATCCAAATTCCCCGGTTTGTCTAAAGGAACGGGAAGCATATAAACAGTTTCATCAAAACTTGTGTAAGCATTAAGGTGTTGACCGAACTTCACTCCGATCGACTGTAGAAAGTCTACTAATTTGTTGTCTGGAAAGTTTTTTGTCCCGTTGAAGTTCATATGCTCCATAAAGTGAGCAAGACCTCTCTGGTTTTCATCTTCAAGAATAGATCCGGCGTTGATTGCCAATCTGAAATCTACTTTTTTCTCAGGTAAAGTGTTTTTTTTGATGTAGTACTTCATTCCGTTTGGAAGAGTACCGGTTCTTACAGAAGGATCCATCGGGATATTCTGCGCAAAAGCCATAGACGACATTAAAACTATTGCCGCTACTGACGATAAAATTTTTTTCATACAATTTGATTTTTAATTTCAGATAAATTTAAAAATTAATCCCAGTATGAAGAAATTTAATCTCTAATTTTTTAGTTAAACTTGCGTTAAAGTTTAAAAAACAAAAAAACCGGCAAAAGCCGGTTTAAAATATATAATTAATAACAATTACTTAAAATCTGCATCAGTAACTCCAGAGTTGATGGTAACTTTTGTCGTTTTAATAACTACTTTTTGCCCATTTCCTTCAGCTTCTATATCTCCCGGAAATTTAATTCCATCAACAGTAAGGTAAGATTTTATTACCGCATCCCCCATTTCTGTATTTGATTTATATAAAAGACCTGTAGCGACATCAAAATAGAATTTCCCTTTATCTGAAGTCAATACATTGTAATCTTTACCGTCTAGTTTTTCTACGGTAACTCCGCTGAAATTAGCTGCATCATATCCTAAAGCATCGATGGTTTTTCCTTTTTTCAATTCAGGAATTGCTGTTGCAGGAAAGTCGCTTTTGTTCCCCATTTGATTGATGTATCCTTTTTCCCCATCAAACATCTGTGTAACTTCTTGTCCCATTACTGACTGTACAGATTTGAATTTATTACCCATTTTTTTAGTATTCATGGCAATTTCCATTCCCTGAAGAGACATTGTGTTTTCTGTAATCGTTGTTTTTACAGCCTCCAGTTTACTTTTTCCACCCAATGCATTCAGGTAGCTATCGATAACCAACTGAGGAGAAACTTGAGATTTTACTACCGGTGCAGTAATAGCCGTTTTTGTCTGCGCATTTACAGTAGTGGTAAACAATGCTGCACAGAAAAACGGAATGATGATCTTTTTCATATTGAAATATTTATTGTTTAAAAAGCTTGTGAAACCTCATTATTTCTTTCGGTTTCATTGTTAAATTAGGAGTGGTAAAGATAATCATATTATAGGATATACATTAAACCTCCGAAACATCTTTAATATTTCGAAAAAAATTCTTTTGAGAAATGAAACCAGCAATTATTGCAAGAGCCTACCTTCAGCTTTTAATCTTTAATAAATTTTGTAGAGGTTGAGTTTCCATCTTTATGGATTAGTTGTAAAATATAATTTCCCTTTGACAGCGATGACACATTAAGTTGCGATAGCTTTGAGCTGTTTTTCTGTGAAAAAACTTTACGACCTGCAAGATCGAATACATGAAACTCATCAATTTCTTCAGGAGATTTTACATAAAGAATATCTTTTACAGGGTTGGGATAAACTGACGTACCATTATCAATCGTCACAGATTTTACACCCAAGCTTTCTACTGCATTTATTTTGATATAAGAAAAATTAGCCACTGTGATGCCAGTATTCAGCTCCCAACATGCAGACAAATAGGTTCCATAAGCTGTGGAATTGGTATAAATAGCCTTTGAAGGAACCGAAGTAGAACTATTACTCCCTGTATGGCGTATTTCTATAACAAGATTTCCGCCCGTATAAAGATAAGGGGTATCGAATATGAAGGTATAAGCGTAAGGATTGCTGCTGTTTCCGCCAGGAACAGAGCCTGCAGGGATCGTAAGACTGCCCGATTTCACCATAGTCTGATTCCCGGTAATATTGGCTGCAAAGTTCATTTGCATATTGGGAGGAGTCACTCCTTTGCTGAGATAAATCTCATAGCTGCCAAATGTAGTATCAGAAATCGGCCAGGAATTCGTATGAGAATCCTGAAGCCTGAACGAAATCGAGCTAATATATTTGTTGGTCATTAAAGAAATTGGAGCATGAGCAATAAGCATCTGAAATCTTCTTGGAACATTTGAATAGGGTCCCAGAAAAGCCCCATCTTCACCACTAAGACCGGGCAAAGTGATAAAACTGCCCTGCGCTTTAACGTTTGAAGACAACATTAATACGAACAACAATGCATAGAAACTCAAGTTTCTGCTTCTTTTTCCGTTAAAAATAACAAATGAATCTGAGAACGGATAACTAATAAGGAGTAGACCTTTTTTCATATGTATATTTTTTGTGATTCTAAAGATACAGTTTATTAATAAAATCAAAACTAAGGTTTTACAGTGTGCAAAAATAGAAAACCTTAGCAATTATAATCAATTGGCATAAACTGAAAAACCTCCAATTTCTTGGAGGTTTTCAAATATTTATATCAAAATAAATTATTTTTTAAGTTCTTCTAAAAACTCGTCGTGAGAGATTTCAGTTTCCTTTTTCGTTGCTTTTTCAAGGATAACGTCTTTCAACTTAGCCATTGCTACTTCAGAAGAAATTTGTCTTACCTGCTCTTGGTCTTTCAACATTTCAGCAGCATATTTTTGAATTTCTTCGTCACCTAAGTGGTGAATTCCGTAGATTGCCAATTGATTTTTCACTAATTGTTCAGCCTGAGCCAAAACATCAGCATAATCTAATTGAATATCGTTATCAGACATCAATTTACCTTCGATGATCTGATATTTCAATTGAGTTTTCTCAGCTTCAAGAATTGCTTGCGCCTGCTCTTCAGACTGAATGTTCTGGTTAGAGAAGATCAACCACTTCGTCAAGAAAGACTCAGGAAGTTTTACTTCTTCTTTTTCAGAAACTTGCTCCAACACTTTGTTTACAAAGTGTACGTCTGCATTCTGCTGGAAGTACTCGTCTAATTCAGTTTTTACTTTTTCTTTAAGCTCTTCTTCAGTTTTGATGTTTCCTTCACCGTAAACTTTATCGAATAATTCCTGATTAAGTTCTGCCAAGTTTAAGCTATAGAAATCTTTTACTTTAACTTCAACTTCAGCGTGGTGTAAATGCTCAACTTCTTCTTTAGAGAAACCTAATTCTTTAGCTAAATCTTCGTCAGCAGCAAGAGTTTCTTTAGAAACTTTTACAGACTCATCCATTTTCAAACCTTTAAGCAATTTGAAAGCTGCTTTGTTTTCAGCTGTAATGGTAGCGATTTTTGGTGCATGATTGTGCTCTCCTTCTGCATCTTCTTCTACAACCTGAGTAATCTCGAAGTTGATGTAAGAATCTTTAGTGATCTTATCTTGAGGAACCTGCTCAGCAAAACGCTTCTGCATATTTTCGATGCTCTTGTTGATTTCTTTATCTGAAGCCGAAACTTTGTAGTGAGGAGCTTCATATTTAGCCAAGTCAATCGTAAACTCAGGCTCGTAACCTACTTCGAAAGCTACTTCCAACTTCTCTGCATTATGATTGAAATCATTTACAGGTTGTGGAACCGGCTGACCAACTAATCTTAGTTTGTTTTCGTTGATATAGTTATTTAAAGCATCAGAAACTTGTTTGTTGATTTCTTCGAATGCAATCCCTGCTTCATATTGCTTTCTAACCATACTCAAAGGCACTTTCCCTTTTCTGAAACCAGGAACCTGTGCGTTTTTAGCATAATTAATCAATTGCTTTTCTACTTTTTCTTTGTAGTCAGATTTCTCCAATGTTACTGTAAGCAATGCACTTACATCATCATGGTTTTTTGCGGTAACCTTCATTATTGATTAAAATTTTAGGTTGCAAAAATATGAATTTTTTATTAAAACAAGACATTCCTTTTGTTATAATACGTTAAAATAAAAAGACATTACCGAAATAATGCCTTTTTATAATATTAAAAATTTGTCTGAACTAACTTTTAGTGTGCGTCAACCGTAATATCTACATCAGTTTCACCACCTGTAGTCTGACCTAATTGATTGGTTGCTGAAGGATAATTCTGGTTAACCGTTGCAGGACCGTGAATCAATTTGATGTTCATCTTTCCTGTTGGCTGTGTAGAATTGATTTTCCATTCAGTTCTTAACCCTAATTTTTGCCCGTCTGTTCTTACAATATCATTCGCTGCTCTCAAGACTGTAATATCTGCGTTTGCAGGAGCATATGTAATAAAGTGATGGTCTTTTTCTTCCTCAATTTCATCAGATGAATGATAATGATCATCGTGCTTAATTTGGAAATCAAGTTCAGCTAAATAAGTACTTCCTACGGTTAGATGTAAATGTCCCACTGCTTCACCAGAGATAACACTAACCGTTTGTACGTCTGCAGCATCAGCTTTATTAGTCAGTTTTAAAACCACTTTTCCAATCTCGTCATGCTCATGAACATCTTCTGGAATTGTATCATCATCTGACCTACATGAAAATACTAAAAGTGCTGCAAAAAGGACTAATGTAATATTGATAAATTTTTTCATTTTAATTTTAAATTTTAAGTTGTAAATAAATTAGAAATTGTATTTAAGAGTCACGACGAAGTTCCTTCCAGGCTCGTACATATAATATCTGAGTCTGTTCAGATATTCACGATACTCTACATTAAATACGTTATTAATTCTGAAATTTACATTCAGATTTTTAAATAAGTCTGCTCCCACAGAAGCATTAAATAAGGTAAACGCAGCAGGTGTAGAACTAAAATCAACGATTTCATTTCTTTCCACTCCGTCTTTAATAAAAGTTACCGGTAAATTTCTTATCGGAAAACGATTTTGCTTAAATGTATTTTCGTTTTCTAAAGTAACATAGAAATTCTTAGGTTTATTCAGATTCAGCTCAATAGAATTTCTCAGTTTTGCAGGCATCATCAAAATCAGTGGTTCATTATTCGAAAGATCGTCACCTCTCAAAATGCTGAATCCTGATTTCCATTTTAAATTATCTAAAATTGATAATTCTGCATCGGCATCAACTCCGTAAATTCTCGCTTTAATCTGCTGATAAGACCAAACCGGGAAAACTCCTCGGTTAGTATTTAAAACACTCGTTGGAATTTGGTTCACAAAATTATCAGACATCATCATATAAGGATTGGCTTCGATATGAAGACCTTTCAACACATCAAAATGACCCGCCAATGAAAGATTAATATTATAAACTGTTTCTTTTTGAATGTTTAAATTCCCTTCTTCCATCACCGCCGCTGAATGATGCAAACCATCTGAAAACAGTTCTGCGGCATTCGGACTTCTATCTGCTCTGGATACATTCAGCTTAAATTCAAGATTCTGAATCGGCTTATAATCTAAACCTAAATTCGCCGAAAAATTATGATAATCTAAAATTGGTCTGGTTAAAGTTCTGCTTCCTGATTCACTCACAAAAAACTGTGGGAAAATATCTGCATAATTGGCATTCCATTTATCAGAATCATAATATTTGTAAGCATCATATCTGCTGAAATCATATCTTGCCGCAGCTTCAACATTCAGTTTTGAATTAAAACGGTATTTAAAAACAGAAAAAGCTCCGCCATCATACCTGTAATAATCCGGAATCAAACGTCTTGCTTTTGTTGCAGGATCAGGAAAATTATCCTGAAAAGCAGCAGAAATTCCGCTTTCTAAACTCCAGTTTGTACGCTCGATTAAATGCACCAAACTTGCAGAATGGGTAATTAATCGTAAATCCATTGAAGGCAATTCGCTCAATTCTCCCCTTCTGATATCATATTCCTGTCTTCTGTTTAACTGAAAACTGTATTGAAAAGTCAGCTTACCAAAATCTGCAAAACGTTTGTAAGCAGAAAGTTTTGCAATATGATGCTCTACTTTCTGTTTCGGATTGTCGATATTGTGTGTAAACTGATCAAGATAGAAAGGCTGCCCGAAATTCACCGCATTATAAAAATCTTCGGGACTCGACAAATGCGCACCTTTGTAAATCCCGAATTCTTGGTTAATTCCGCTATAAGAAACATCAAAACCCTGCAAAAAAGAATGTTTCCCGAATGAGAAATTAAAAGAATTAAATTCCATTCCCGTATTTTGCAGCGTATGATGCGGAACATACTGATCGCCAGTTTTTCTGTAACTCCCTCCGGTTTTTACAAACCATTGGTTTTCCCAAGATTTAGCAACATTAGCAGCAATCTCACCTCCTCTTCCACTAGAAATTCCTGAAAGTTTCAGGCTTCCCATAATGGTATCTTTTTTTGGTAAAATAGCCGGTTCCAAAACCACAACTCCGCCTACTCCTTCATTTCCGTACTTCAAAGCAGATGCACCTTTGATGACATCAATGTGTTCAAAATCATTGACATCGATATTTGGAGCGTGCTCAACTCCCCATTCCTGTTCCGCCATTTTCACACCGTTATTCAGGATAGAAATTCGGCTTCCATATAACCCACGGATTACAGGTTTTGTAATATTATTACCGGTTTTCAACGCGGTAACACCAGAGATTTTCGATAATAAATTCCCCAGATTTTCTGTAGAATTTCTTTCGATTTCCGTTTTATCAAGCGTTCTCATAATCACAGAACCTTTCGTTTTGTGACTTCCGTGAATGGTCACGGTTTCTATATCACCGATATGATGTTCCAGCGTGATTGCTAAGTGTAAATTTCTGTCGACTCCCACATTTTCAGTATAATCGTCGCACAGAGCATGTTTAGCAATGAGCTGATAATTTCCTGCAGGAATATTTTTAAATGAAAACTCACCTTTTTTATTGGTATTGGCTGTAAAATCTCCAATTTTCACCACCGCATTTTCAAGCATGGTTTTATCGTGAAAATCCTGAACAGTTCCTTCTACCGTGTAAGTTTTCTGTGCGTTTGTAATTGCAAATCCACAAAGGATAAGCAGAACACTATATATCAATTTCATTGTAAAATAGATTGATTGAGTATTTTCAAGCTGTTCTTCACATTTGTGAAACGCTTAAAAACACATTCGTTAAAATTTTTGAATTGGATAAAGTTTGCTATTTTGATTTGTACTTTTGCCTTGAAGCAAAAAGTACCAAAAATTCAAGACTAGAATCTTCCGCTAAAAATTAAAATTAAATCCTAAAATTCCCAAAACTCGTTCGCATTTAAAATTACGGTTTCGATACACAGATAAGGGCTCACTCAAACAGTGGGAATTTTTTAACGGATTGAATTTCAATTTTCTTAACGCTTCAGCTTCTTAGGTCAGAAAATCAGTAATCATACAAAATTACTACATTCAACAACATTTTAAATCTTGAAAAATTTAAAGCAAAAAAATCTGAAAAGAATCTATTGATTATGAAATTGCGGGAGGTCCCCGAAGTTGAAAAGAAAATTTAGTTTGTGACCAGATTTTTTCCTGTACAGCAAAAACCTGCTCTACCTCATGAGTATGTTTGATCAAAGTGAAACTAAATTCATCTGGTAAAAGTGTATTTGCTGTTGCTAAAAAGTGACAAGCCAAACAATCGCCAGCTTTTTCTTTTGCATCAGTTTTTGAAATAGCATTTTCTGTTTTTTTAAGATTAAAATGCTTAAAATCTCCAGACTCGTGACTGTGAAAGCTTGAAGAAAAGAGCGCAAAAAAGTAAATCCCAAGCATCAGCTTTGAGATAAAACTCTTTAATTGTCTACTTTCCTTAAAAACCATTGGGCAAAATTATAAAAAATAAATGAAAGGCTTTTCAATAAACATTAATTTTTGAATAATAGAGCATTATTTGTGGAAGATAGCATTCCTACGGAATGCATTATTTGGCTGCAATATTATTTTCTACACAGATATTGCTCCGATGGAGCAGATTCTACTATTAGTTTCAGAAATTTCAATTGTTAACATTGATTATGCTATAGAGGTGTCGCTCCTATGGAGCTTACTGTTTTTGAAAATATTCTTTGCTACAAAGGTTTTGCTCCTACGGAGCAAATTACATTTCACAAAAAAGGATGAGTTTAACAACCCATCCTTTCTATTTATTTTTCTAAAGAGATTTAATCCAATTGCGTTCCCAAATGTTCCCATTCCTGTAATGCAAGATCGAGCTCTTCTTTGGTTTTATTGTATTTTTCTAAAGTTTCTTCAGAAGGATTTTCTTTAGTAAACGTAGCTTCAAAAGTTTCGATTGCTGTTTCCAGTTCAGAAATTTTTTCTTCTACTTTCTTTAATTTATTCTGAATACTTTTCTGTTCTTTGCTGATAATGGTTGATTGTTGTTGATTATTAGTTGATGGCTTTTCTTCAACTTTTTTTACTTCAACTTTAGGTTCATCACCATGAAGCTTTGCTTTTTCGGCAGAAATTTCTCTGATTGATTCTTTCTGTCTGAATTCAAGATATTCATTGATATCACCTAAGAATTCTTTCATTTTACCATCACGGAATTCATAGATTTTATCACAAAGACCTTGTAAAAATTCTCTATCGTGAGAAATCACAATTAAAGTACCTTCAAACTTCTGTAAAGCCAATTTGATAATCTCTTTAGACTGAATATCCAAGTGATTGGTAGGCTCATCCATAATTAACGTGTTGAACGGACGAAGAAGCAATTTACAAAGCGCCAAACGGTTTCTTTCACCTCCGGAAAGAACTTTTGTTTTTTTGTTTACCGCTTCACCCTGGAAAAGGAAAGATCCAAGTAAATCTCTTACTCTAGGCCTTGTTTCTTCAGTTGCTGCATCTTCAGCTTCTTCCTGCACGGTTTTATTTGGAGTTAAAACTTCTTCCTGATTCTGAGCGAAATATCCAATATTTACGTTGTGACCTAAGTTCCAGTTTCCTGAATAATCTTTTATATCTCCTGAAAGAATTTTAGCTAAAGTTGTTTTTCCCTGTCCGTTTTGTCCAAGAAGGGCAATTCTGTCACCTCGCTGAACGATGAAATCTACATCATCGAAAATCTGTTTTTCACCGTAAGATTTCCCAAGATTTTCGGCTTCGAAAATAACTTTTCCAGGAACTTGCGACTGTACGAAACGGATATTGAATTTAGAAACGTCTTCGTTATCAACTTCAATACGCTCTATTTTATCTAATTTTTTAATCAATGACTGCGCAAAAGACGCTTTAGTCGCACTTGCACGGAATTTATTGATGTTATCTTCCATCTGCTTGATTTCCGCATCCTGATTCTTTTTAGCCTGAATCAGTTTTTCACGACGGTCTTCACGCATGATCAAATATTTAGAATAATTGGCTTTATAATCGTCTACTTTTCTGTTGTTTACATCAAAAGTACGGTTACAAACAGCAGTCATAAACTGTTTATCGTGACTTACCAGAAGAATTCCTCCCGGATAATCTTTCAAGAAATTTTCCAGCCAAATAATCGATTCCATATCCAAGTGATTGGTAGGCTCATCGAGAAGCATCAAATCGTTTTTCTGAAGAAGCAATTTTGCCAATTCAATTCTCATTCTCCAACCTCCGGAAAACTCGTCAGTTATTTTTTGAAAATCATCTGCTTTAAAACCTAAACCGAATAAAACTTTTTCGATATCACCTTCCAAATTATAGGCATCATGGTGCATCAAAAGGTCATTCAGATCGGTCATTCTGTTAATCAGATCTGTATAAGAATCGCTTTCGTAATCGGTTCTTACCGTCAATTGATGATTAATTTCTTCCAATTCTTCTTTCCAAGCATTAATTTGCTCAAAAGCCTGCATGGTTTCATTCCAAACGGTTCTTCCTTTTACAAAATCAAGATCCTGTTTTAGAAATCCGATGGTAATATTTCCTTCAGGAACTACGTTTCCTTCATAGAAAGTGATTTCGCCGGAAAGCATTTTCAGAAGCGTAGATTTTCCCGCTCCGTTTTTACCAACCAAACCAATTTTATCATCCTTTTTGATGGTGAAATTTACGTTTTGAAATAAATAATTACCTGAATGATGTAATCCTAAACCCTGAACCGAAAGCATTTGAAATGAATATTAAAGTGAATAATGAATGTGAATCTTTTTCGGGTGCAAAAATACGGAAAAGAAATGAATGACAGTAAAATAAAAAAGAGCCGTCTTTGTGAGACGACCCTATCCTAAATTTTAACAAGAATATTTACCGTCCTAGCTTTGCTTCGGCAGGCATCATATTTTCTTTTAATAATTGTTCACATTCTATATTTTGCGCTACAATTATTTTATTTACAATGTATTTTACATTTTTAAAAATTAAATTCTACAATGCTTTGAGAAATTTTGTTGGTCAGAAAATCGATGTAAACAATATTGGGCAAAGCATGTCTTTTTACTACAAATTCATCCTTTAAAACTGCAGGTAATTTTCCGTTGGCTTCTTTAGCCATGTTTTCTATAGAATCAAAAAAGTCGGTAAATCCTTGTGGAGTTAATGTCCATGATAATAAGAATAAGCTGTTTTTACTTTCATTATTTTTAGAAAATTCGTCCCATTTAGCCAGTTGGTTACTCTTCATTTTATCATAATTATTAGTATCTGAATATTGGTCAAAAACTTCCAGATTATAACTTCCATCACCAAAATCACGATATCTACATTTTCCCTGAGCCGGATTGATAAAATCATCATAATCAAACACAACAATCATTTTACCTCTTAAGTCGCCCAATTTCACCTGAGTAATATTAATTTCAGGATTATTAGATTTATATAAAATATCGGTGTAATTATTGATAACGTCATTTATTTTAGGGATAATTTCGCTTGGCTTATGATCTTTATAATCCCGGATATGAGAAATTTTCAGAATTGCGATTTCAAACGGAGAATTTTTGAGAAAATTTCTTACATCATTCAAAATATCAATAAAATATTCGCCGCTACAGCCATTGCCATCGGTTCTGTGATATGTTACAAGTTTATCTTTGTCGAAATCTATTCTTACATCAAAATATCTTGAGCCGTTTTCGAGTTGCTTACCGATTGAGTCATATTGGGTTTTCACCAAGTGATTTGCAAAATTCAAAGGAGCGCAGTTTCTAAGTTCAGACATTCCAGCATCGTGACTTCCGGGAATGGTAATCTGCTTCAGCGTTTTGTCAGAAGAAATACTTTCCATCCATCTATTCAGCATTATTCCGAACGAAAAACTGATTTCATTTACAGAATTTCCACCTCTTAGAAAAATAAATTCATTCAGAGAACCCTTATTGCTTTTTACGATCGTATTTACTTTATTTCCGCCAATATTATGACAATCTGTACCGCCAAACCACCAGTTGTTGCTTCCTGCGCTGTGACCTTGAGCTAAAACGATATTATTAAAAGTAAAAATTTTATTGTTCTGAAACTCTAAAACCAAAGTTCCCAACATTGCGAAATTCAAATCATCAGGATTGTGATTGAATGTGGTATTGTTTTTATTGACCTGTCTTGAAAACCATTCTGCAACTTTTTTCGAACCTTTTCTACCGATAGAAAAATTAAACTTTCCATCGCTTCCGCAATACGAAGAAAATCCTTGACGAATATGATGATCGGGATCTTGCCCATCTGTAACTGAGAAGTCTTTTACAGTAAAACTTCCTTTTACCAAGCTGCCTGTACCAGAAGCAAAGACAACTTCATTATTTCTGTATTCCATGATTACTATTTGTTTTTTGGTTGTTTTGAAAAATATTTTGTAAAGCTTTACTAAAAAACACAATTCAAAGTAACGAGAATAAAAGAACAAATATTAGCGTAGAAATAACCAAATAAAAAATTCCGTACAAGTACGGAATCTGTTTTTAAGCTGGAGAATAAATATTATTGACGATAGCGTAAATTACAATTCCTACCGTATTTTTTGCGCCTATTTTTTCGATGGCTCTTTGTCGGTGACTTTCTACAGTTCGTGGACTGATAAAAAGCTTTTCGGCGATTTCATGATTGGTAAATTCCTGGCAAATCAGCTTCACAACATCTTTTTCTCTTTCGGAAAGATCATGATCCATACTAAACAATGATTTTTTCTTAGAAGTATTATTCATGTAAGAAAGAAGCATCTCATGGTCTTCATTCGTAAAGAAAATACCATTTTCAAAAACTCTTGATATGGCTTCTATAAACAATTTTTTGTCGGAATTTTTTGGAAGAAAAGCAGAAACTCCCAACTTGACCATGTAACCTAAAACCGATGTTTTGTAATGAGATGAAAGGATAATAATTTTTAAATCAGGATATTTATCTTTTAAAATTTCAACCAATTCGAAACCGTTCATCGGTTGCATCTGAACATCAACTAAGGCAATATCTGGGAAATCTTCTTCAGCACACGTCTCAAGATTTTCGAGAAAAAGGTTTCCATTATTTGCCATCATCGTTACCGAAAAGTTTTTTTCTTTTGACAAAAGCATTTTTACTCCTTCGAGAATTAGCTGTTCATCATCAACCAAGGCAATTTTTATTTGGTCACTCATTATTTTTCTGAATTTTAAAGATTAATCTGCTTCCTTTATTTATGATACTTTTCCATTTGAATTTAGCATCCATCGACTGCATTCTGGATTCTATATTTTTGATTCCCATTCCTTTTTTGACCTTTTCATAATCAAAACCCTGCCCGTTATCAAAGATAACAATTCCTGTAAAATCGTTAAAATCTTTGATGAGAATATCAATTTTGTCTGCACTTGAATGCTTAATCACATTCGTTGTAAACTCCTGTATTATTCGATATATCTGAACTTCTACAAATACATCTTTTTTATCATATTCTGAAGAAACATGGAGTGAAATATTAATTCTTGCCGATAAATTGGTAATTAATTCTTCGATATATAAAATCAAACCTAATCTTTCGAGGTTTACAGGATAAAGAGAATGTGAAATATTTCTCGTACTATCAATTAACTCTGAAATCTGGCCTGAAATAACTTCTGATGTTGAGTCATCTTCAATATCTAGATTATTCAGCCATAAAGAAAGAATATTTAATCTGTTGCCAATGTCATCATGAACCGAAACCGCAATTCTTTTACGTTCTTCTTCCTGTACTTTGGTGTTTTCTAAAACCAACTGTTTCTGATGCTGAATTTCAGCTAAATTCTGCGCTTCTTTTTCTTTTAAAATACGATCTACAAAAGTTTTGTAAGCCAACAATATAAAAAATACGATAACTGCAAGTGTTACAATTATCAGAATAAGCAGATTGATATTTAAGGTTACTTCTTTAATTTTAAAAAGGTATATACGATTGAACAATAAAGAAAAGTTGACAGAACATTATTAACACCCATGATTAAATAAACACTTTCTGTAGATAAATTAACAAATTGCGATAATACGACAAAAATAAGAACAGAAACCGAATAATAAAAGAAGATACTTGCGTCAACCAAAATAAAGCGGTCTATATTTTTTCCGTTTTTAATCTGCTGAATAAGAAATGTCGCAACAAGACAGATGATGACCAGATTGGAAATAATTTTTGCCAAATCATAATTAAAACTAATCTTTAAACCATAAATCACAAATAAAAAACCGAGAGAAAGAAGTCCTGAAATAATCAAAAAGAGTTTATTTAGATTAAGTTTCCTTATAAAAAGTCCCGTTAAAAGGTAAAATTCTCCTGCAATAAAGAAATGGTATATAAATGAGGTATCGTATGATTTCAGTATATAGGGCAATACCAAGCTACAAAGTTCAATTATAAAAAGAAAAACAATATACCATGCATATTGTTTTTCTTTTTTATTGAGAATGATGTATTTCCAGAATATCAGGAAAATGATAACCAAAAGTAATCCGTAATTGATAAATAAAAATGTTTTATAAAAGTCTACCATTTCCTTGATAAGTGTTAATACTCTTCACCAGGTATTCTACAAATCGGAGGACACGGCTTCGCATAATCATAAGTATTTGAGATCGTTTCTACACTTCCTCCATTTCCTAAATTTTTATGAAAAGCAATAAATATTAATGCCGGTAACTGTTTTTGATAAATCTCTGAATATTTTAACCCAAATGAACAAACAAAGCTAAGATCTGCATCTGCATGACAAATTTTTTCTGAAGGAACATAGAATTTATTAAAAATAGTTTTTGCTTTATCTTCTTTATATTGAGCATAAAACCAGTCTTGACCGTTACTTTGCCAAGATTCGATAGAATTTACCGCTTTATCCTGCTCCATGATTGGTTGGCTTGTAATTGGAAAAAACATATCAGAATCGTTATCAATCTTACGCATATCTTTTGATAATAACGCATTCTTAACAATAGTATAAGTCTGAACTTCAGTTAATTTCAGATCATTTTCTAAAGCTTCAAAAGTGCAATACGGAAATTCACCAACGGCTACTTTAGTTCCTTTTTCATCCAATGGACATAAAATCATCGTCAATTGATCTTTCACAACTCCTATTTCTACACAAAATTCTTTATTAGAGTTATTTTTCTTAAGCCATTGCACTTGCTCAGGTGATAAATTGAATACATAATTTTCGGGAAAAAGCTCTGCAATTCTTTTAATGTCCTGCTTTGCCATAATCCAGCCTTCCAAAGCCATGGAATATTCTTCTCTGTTTAAATTATTCATAAAGATGGTTTTTAATTTCTGTGCATAAAATTATTGAATCTGCCTAAACTACGCAAACATCCCATGAATAAATAATAATTATTTAATAGTTTCTCACCGTCACATGAAAACAGCTCTGTTGTTTTTCTTTAATGTAATAAATGCGCCCTGCATCCGCATAGTATTTTAACACCTTTTCTAATGCAGCTTCCATTTTTGGGTTATTCTTTAAAACACCATTAAATCTTACATAAGAAATATCGAATGAATTACCGTAATTATGCGAACTAATCCCTAAACTTGCGTTAGAATTTACTCTTCTCAACCTGCATTGATCTTCAAGTGTTCTGGTAATCGATGAAACCATGAAAGTATGACCTTTTGTTTCTTTACTGAATCTTGCGCCGATTTTTTCTAAAGTTGCCTTTCCTTTAGAAACCATCCAGGCTCTACTGTAATCTAATTTTTGAACCTTAAAGCCTTTTCCTGATTTTTTGATGGAATGAAATTTCCCGTTATTGATATATTTCTGAACGGTTGCTGTGGTTTTCAGAAGTTTCACATTAAAACTTTTCGAAGCATCTAAATGGGGTTTATAAAGCGGAGTCGGCTCAACTTTTAAAACTTCCGTAAGATCATAACAAGGCAGCGTTTTTTTGGATTGCTGACTAGAAAAAGTATGATGGAAAAGTAAAGGGATTATAAAAAGATACTTCCTCATTAAATATCATTTAAAATGTAAAACAAATAAATATTGGTTTTCTTACATTCAAAGATATTAATTTCAAGAAATGGCATAACATTTTACATTTAAAAATATTAACTTAAAAAAAGTTAATTAACACAATTATCACTAAAAATAAAACCACAATTATAATAAAATAAATATTTAAAATAAAAAATCATTGAATTATTAATTTTTGTAAATTAGCTTACTAATTAAAAAATACAATAGGAGATGATTTCAAAAACCTCAAAATTTGTTGCTGAAATGTTCGGCACCATGGTCTTAGTTTTAATGGGTTGCGGAAGCGCTGTAATTGCAGGAGCAGATGGAACCACAGGAGTAGGGCTTCTAGGAATTTCTTTCGCATTTGGCCTTAGTGTTGTTGCCATGGCTTATGCAATTGGTCACATTTCGGGATGCCACATTAATCCTGCAATTTCAATTGCGATGGTTGCAGCAGGAAGAATGAAAATGGGCGAAGCAATTAGCTATGTTATTGCTCAGATTATCGGAGCCATCATTGGAGCCGGAATTCTTTACCTGATTTTTACCAACCATCCCGGTGCAGAAATGAAACCGTGGGCTTTAGGATCTAATGGTTGGGGAACCGGATATCTTGATCAGTATAATACAATTGCAGCTTTTGTTGCTGAATTCGTTTTCACTTTTATCTTTTTGATGGTGATTTTAGGATCAACTTCTACAAAAAACATCAATGGTGGATTTGCAGGTTTAGCAATTGGTTTTTCTTTGGTTCTAATTCATATTGTTGGAATTAAAATAACCGGAGTTTCTGTAAACCCGGCAAGAAGTATTGGTCCCGCAATTTTTGCGGGTGGAGAAGCGCTTTCTCAATTATGGTTATTTATTTTAGCTCCCGTTTTAGGTGGGGTTTTCGCAGCATTCACTTACAATTTATTGATTGAAAAGCCTGAAGCGGCAAAATAGTAAAACACATTTTCATATAAATAAATCCTGTCTTTTCAGACAGGATTTTCTATTTTATTTTCTTAATTTCAAAAGGATTTTTAAAGATGAGTTCTTCATGCTTTCCTTTCACCTCCATTTTTTTTGATAATAAATTGAGCGCCATTTTTCTTATAAAAAGATCTTTATCAGTAAGATTCCAATAAGAATCTTCATGAACTTTTGCTGGTTTTCGGATTAAATAAAATTCAGTTTCCCAAGAATCTACATTATGATAAAACTCAATAATTCCACAATGTTCAGGAATAACAGAATGTTCAATCATTCCCATTGGCAAAAGAAAACTGAAAGAATTGCAGATGTAATCTCCACAGCAAATCTTATCGTGCTTTAGAAATTTCTCTCCTGTAGAAGTATTGACGTAAGATTTTTTAAAATCATTTTTAAAATCGCTTTTAGACAATTTAATTTCAATTTCATGGCTAAAACCTTCTGCATTTATAATTAAAATATCAGCTTCCCAATCTGCCTGAAAATGGTTGGTCAACACAATTTCTTTCTCAAAATCACATTGTGAATGAATGTATGCATGAACAAGCTCTTCTATTTTTAACATTAATTACTTTTAAGAAACAATTATTAAACACTAAAATTCTCACATTCTAAAACTCTCCAATCCAATTAGCTTACCAGCAAGCTGCAACCACGAATATCAGAATGGTCAATTCTTCCCAAAACCTGAAATTTATCGCCAACAATTTTTCCTAAATCCTGAGTAGCAATAAATGAGCAAGAATGAATATTAGCTAAATCAATAATATTAATGGCACCGGTTTTTCCTTCCTTTTCATAACTGAATGGGTCTTCTACATTTCTCATTAAAACACGCATCCAGTTTGGACATTGATATTCATTTTGTCCCAAAGAATAAGCTTGCGAAAGAAGCTCGGTCATAGAATATTCCGAATAAATTTTATCGGTTTTAAAACCGTCCTGCAAAATCTTCAGCAATTCATCTTTAGTCATTTCCTCTTTTCGCCCCTTCATTCCGCCTGTTTCGATCACAGTAAGAGTGTTTGAGTATTTGAGTGTTTGAGTGTTTGACTTGCAGAAATCCAAAAAATCTAAAAGTGCAAATGAAACACCGAAGAGAATAACATTTTTATCTTTTAACTCATTTAAAAGTTTAAATAAATCTTCATGATTGTAAAGAAAATATCCGTTTTCAGGTTTATCGGATTTTTTCATTAAATAATCAACCATATAGATTAAAGAAGAATTTTGTTTTTCAAGATAACTTGGCAACAATCCAAGAAAAATAAAATCTTCCGGCTTTCCGATAAACTGTTCAAAACTTTTATAAATACTTTCCTGATAAATATTTTCATCAGCAATGAAATGCTTAGACAAATTCATCTGAGTTGTTCCCGAACTCTGAAAATATAATTCTGTAGATACATTCTTGTCTAAAATCTGATGATTTTTAAACATCTCAATCGGCAAAAACGGAATTTTATCTAAACTTTTAACTTCTTCAGGATTGATTTTCAAATAGTCAACAAACTTTCTATACACTTCTATATTATCATATTGATAACGAAATGTCTTGAGTGACGCAGCCAAAAAGTCATGCTCCGTCTTTATGTTAAATATATTTTCCAATGATATAAATATTTTTAAACCTGTTATTAGCTCAAAATGAAGCATTTGCTATATTAAGCATAACTTTTAATTATTTTTTAATGTTAAAGATTAAAAAATTGGTCGGGTTTTTGTAACTTCATCCTCGGAATATGGATTAGTAATAAAGATTTTAAAATCTTTTTACAAGGATTACCTCATTTATGGGGTAATTTTTTTTATTCCTGTTTTTCAAAAGTTTTCAGTTGAAAATCGTGCTCGAAAACTCCATAGGTGAAATAGGAAATCCAGTCTCCCAGATTGATATATTTTGAATTTTTTCCTAAATCTAAAACCATCGGCAAATGTCGGTGACCGTAAATAAAGTAATCAATATTCTCTGTTTCAAGCTTCTTTTTAGAATAAATAATCAAAAACTCTTTATCTTCTCCTAAAAAGGCTTTGTCTTCATCTCCAGAAATCATTTTATTTTTCTGTGACATATACAAAGCAATCTTCATTGCAATGTCGGGATGCAGCCATTTGAAAAACCATTGTGCAATAGGATTTGTAAAGACTTTTTTCATTCTTTTATACCCTTTGTCTCCTGGTCCTAATCCGTCCCCATGAGCTAAGAGAAACTGTTTTCCTGCAATTTCAAAATATTGTTTTTTATAAAAAACGGTACAGCCAATCTCTTCTTCAAGATAATCTTTCATCCACAAATCGTGGTTTCCTACAAAAAAATAAACCTGAATACCGTGGTCTTTTAATTCGGCAATTTTTCCTAGAACACGTACATAACCTTTTGGAATTACATGATTCCATTCGTGCCAAAAATCAAATAAGTCACCCATCAAAAATAAAACCTGAGCATCTTCTTTGATCTCATTCATCCATCGGATAAATTTTTCTTCACGCACTTTACTCTCCTTAGGATTAGGAGCTCCAAAATGCTGATCCGAAGCAAAATACACTTTTTTTCCCGGCTCTAAATTAATGGTTGTTTTAATCACCTTTTATATTTTAAATTCAGTAAAAAAAATATTAATTATCCTCTGCAAACCATTCTCCGTAAGAGTTTTCGGTTTCGTGAAGTTTAAGATAAGCTAAAGAAATTCCTTCCGGAAGTTTTGATTTTACTTTTGCAGCAATGGCGTACAACATATTTTCGCAAGTCGGCTGAAAAGTACAGTAGATCACTTTATGACCCTGATTTTCCAAACCTTCTCCCAATTCTCTATGCGGAGAAACTCCGTTAATCAAAACAGCATGATCCCAAACATCAACAATTTCAGATTTTACAATATCTTTAATATCGCCAAAATCTACCACCATTCCGTTTTTAGGATTTTCAAGATCATTTATCGGTTTTCCTTTTACTGTAACGAAAAGTTTATAGGAATGTCCGTGCATATTTTTACATTTCCCGTCATAATTGTATAAAACATGAGCAGTTTCGAATGTAAAAATTTTTGTAATACGTATCATAGTGCAAAGATAAGAAAATTCGATATGCAAAAGAATCACCTTACCCTGACTTTAATTTTAATCTAATTAAAATATCGTCGCTATAAATACAATCAGTACAATTGGCACAACAATGAAGGCAACGGGTAAAATCAGATTAATAATTGCTTTGCCTATCGAAAATTTTTGCACCTCAGAAAGCCCGATCACCATGAGAACAAGTGATGCAAAAGACAAAAGCATTTCCATTGTAAATGAGATCCAGAAAACAATGCTTCCTTCAATACTAGACTCAAGATAATCTGTGTTACTCTTGAAATAATCATTTCCAAACACTGCAATTTGTAAAAATAAAAACACCAATCCTAAAATCGAAGGAATCATTGCATACGCCATAACTCTGTAAATAGAAGAAGTATTTCCTACTCCGTTTAGCCATTTTCCTGTCCAGCTTAATAATGCCGAATAAATGTAATAAGAGATCCATCCCAACATTCCTCCTCCAACAATACAACCAAAAACAATAAAAAGCAAAGAAGAATGATCACCCATATCTTTTGAAGAGGCTCGATCAAAAGCTCTTACAATACCTGCAAAAATGAGCAGGATGTATAAGTATTTCTCGTATCGGGTATCGTTTATAAATTTGAAAACCCTTCTTGGCTCTGTCCAGATTTTTGTAAAAATATCCTGATCAGAAAGTGCATCATATTTTTCAAACTCCTCAAATTGATCTTCTGTATATTTTGTTTCCATGTAGTTTTTATAGGATCACGAAAATAAACATATTTATTAAAAATCAAAGTAAGCTTAGCCAATTCTCATCCAATCTTTTAATTTTCTGCGTTTCTTTATCAATAAAAACCCAAAGCGTGAGAGAATCTACAACCAAAGCATCATTGCAATAGAATTCTACTTTTCTTGGCTGTCGAATTCCTTCCGGTGATTTTGGATAAGTTTTTATAGTAATTATATCTCCTAAATAAACCTGCTTTTTGTATTGAATATGATGATCGAGAAGCATCCAGATATCATCTGAAAAACCCAGTTTATTTTTTACAGAATCCCAATGTTCACCTGCAATTTCTTCTACCCATTTTACATATTGCACATTATTGACGTGATTATTTAAATCGATATGTTGCTCCGTAATTTTTATTTGTTTTTCAAAAATCAAACTCATCTTCTTCAAATATTTATTCAAAAATAAGATATCAAACAGAACCTTCCCAAAAATTGAGAAGGTTCTTAACAATTAAATTTAGTTAAAATGAGCTTTTTAATATTTTTTCCTGTTGGAAAATGCAAAGGCGCGAGGAAACTTACAAATTACATGTTTTAAGACGCAAGGATTTTATCTTCGATAAAATTGACAACTTTTAATATTAAAAATCTTTGATTTTCTTGCGCCTTAGAAACATTATAAATTTAATTAAGCTTTGCGTCTCTGCGTTTTTTTAACAAATAATTTTTAATCAACTCTTTTAATGAAACTGTGCAGTTTCTGTAGAATCTTTCATTGCAACAGTCGCCGAAGAACCTCCTGTAACAATATTCTGAACCTCATCAAAATATCCTGTTCCCACAAAAGTCTGGTGTTTCACTGCTCTGAAACCTTTTTGCTGCAAAGCAAATTCTCTTTCCTGTAGTTCAGAATAACCTGCCATTCCTTTTTCTTTATAAGCTAAAGCCAATTCAAACATCGCCGTATTCAATGCATGGAAACCAGCCAGCGTAATAAACTGGAATTTGTAACCCAATTTTGCCAATTCTTCTCTGAAATTCAACATTTCTTCAACGCTTAGTCTTGCTGCCCAGTTGAAAGAAGGCGAACAATTATAAGCCAACATTTTTCCCGGATATTTAGCATGAATTCCTTCTGCAAACTTTCTTGCCTGTTCCAGATCAGGATTTGAAGTTTCCATCCATATTAGATCTGCGTAAGGAGCATAAGATAAACCTCTGTCAATTCCCTGTTCCACTCCATTTTTCACCACATAAAAACCTTCGGAGGTTCTTTCACCAGTTACAAATTTTTTATCTCTGTCATCAATATCTGAAGTCAACAAATCTGCTGCATCCGCATCCGTTCTTGCAATAATTAAACTTGGAACGCCCAAAACATCCGCCGCCAAACGAGCCGAAATTAATTTATTAATCGCTTCCTGAGTCGGAACCAAAACTTTTCCGCCCAAATGACCACATTTTTTCGCAGAAGATAACTGATCTTCAAAATGTACCGCTGCAGCTCCCGCTTCAATCATTTGCTTCATCAATTCATACGCATTCAGATTTCCACCAAAACCAGCTTCTGCATCAGCAATAATAGGAACTAAATATTCTTTTTCTCCACCTCCGTTTACCGATTGAATCTGATCTGCCCTCAACAAAGCATTATTAATTTTTTTCACAACAGAAGGCACTGAGTTCGCAGGATACAAAGATTGATCAGGATACATTTCACCAGATAAATTCGCATCTGCTGCAACCTGCCATCCTGAAAGATAAATCGCTTCCAATCCTGCGTCAACTTCCTGTACCGCTTGATTTCCCGTCAAAGCTCCTAAACCCGCAACAAAATCCTGAGAATTCAGTTTATCCCAAAATTTCTTTGACATTTCTGTTGCAATCGTATAATCTAATTTATAAGAACCTCGAAGTTTTAATACCTCTTCAGCTGTGTAAGGTCTTTTTACACCATTCCAACGTGGGTTTTCTAACCAGTCTTTTTCTATTTCCTGAATTTGATCTTGTTTTGTTTTCATAATATTTTTTGTTTAGTTAATTATTGCTTGATGTTAGTTGATGGTTGTTGGTTTTTAGTTGACAGCTTATAATTCTTAGACACTAAAACCCTCCAACTCTCCCACTCAAATAAATGGATATGTTTTTAAGGTTAAAAATTCTTCGAAGTTTTCGCAGAAGATCAATTCGTTGAAAAGTTCTTTTGCCAGATTGAATTTTCCGTTTTTGAAACGTTCTTCACCTACATATTTTTCGATGCGTTCCAATTCTTCAAATTCCCACTGCAAAATCATTCCTCTCGTCAATGTTCGATCATCATTTAATACCGCTTCATTTTTTAGCCATTGCCAGATTTGGGTTCTTGAAATTTCAGCCGTGGCTGCATCTTCCATCAGATTATAAATGGCTGCAGCTCCAATTCCCATTAACCAAGATTCGATATAAAGAATTCCGACGTTGATATTTTTTCTTACTCCTTTCTCAGTGATTTCACCTTTCGGAATTTCCAGCAAATTATTTTCTGTGATTTTGTAATCAAACTTTTTATCAATTTGATTTTGTGAAGGCATAAACTGATCAAAAATATCTTTCGCTACAGAAACCAAAGCCGGATGCGCTACCCAAGTTCCGTCATGACCATTTTTAACTTCTCGTTCTTTATCATTTCTCACTTTTCCGAAAGCCTGACTATTCGCTTCATAATCATTTTTAATAGGAATTTGTGCCGCCATTCCGCCAATTGCATGAACGTTTCTTTTGTGACAAACTTCAATCACTCTTTTAGAATAAGCACTCATAAAAGGCGAAGTCATGGTCACCTGATCTCTATCTGGAACGATAAATTCAGGAAGATTTCTGAATTTTTTAATGAATGAAAAAATATAATCCCATCGTCCGCAATTTAAACCTGAGCTGTGCTCTTTTAATTCAAATAAAATTTCGTCGATCTGAAAAGAAGCCGTGATTGTCTCAACTAAAACTGTTGCTTTAATAGAACCTTGCGGAATCCCAATATAATTTTGAGCAAAAACAAAAACATCATTCCACCAACGAGCTTCTTTGTAATGCTCTAATTTTGGAAGATAAAAATAAGCTCCACTTCCATTTTCCCGCAACCTTTTTATATTTCTGAAAAAGTAAATTCCAAAATCGATTAACGAAGCAGAAGTTGGCTCACCATTAATTTCAACATGCTTTTCATTTAAATGCAAACCTCTCGGACGAACCAATAAAACAGCCGTTTTTTCATTCAACTGATAAGATTTCCCCTGCTCATTCGTAAAATCAATTTTTCGATTGATGGCATCAGAAAGATTGATTTGTCCTTCCATACAGTTTTTCCAGGTTGGCGAATTACTGTCTTCAAAATCTGCCATAAACGTTGAAGCACCAGAATTCAAAGCATTGATAATCATTTTCCGATCAACCGGTCCGGTAATTTCCACTCTTCTGTCGAGCAAATCTTCAGGAAGCAGAGCGCAAATCCAATTTCCATTTCTGATTTCTTCTGTTTCAGATAAAAATTTCGGAAGATTTCCTTTATCAAATTCCTGCTGCATTTTTTTTCTTTCTTCTAAAAGTTCTAATCTTTTAGCATTAAAATTTTGATGAAGTTCAACCAAAAAATCGATCAGATCATTGGTAAACACTTCTTCAAACTGCGGTTGAGTGTTTATATTTAATTGTGTTTTAGTTTCCATAACGTCTTGATTTTGTGATTCGACATTACAAACCTAAATAAAAATTTTCACATACAGCGAACGTTCGCTAAATTTATTTTAAAAATTATTATGCGAAAAATCGCTTCTAAATATTATATTTGAACTATGAATTCTGACAGCAACTTTATCAAAACGGTTTTCGGACTCAAACTAAAACAGCAGAGACAAAAGAAAAATTGGTCTTTACAGGATCTAGCCTTAAAGACAGGATTATCAAAATCTTACCTTAATGAAATTGAAAACGGTAAAAAATATCCGAAACATGATAAAATTATTCAGCTTTCAGAATCTTTAAACTGCACTTTTGATGATTTAGTTTCAACAAAACTTGATAAAAGTTTAGCGCCTTTCAATGAAATTTTACAATCAGATTTTTTCAAAGAAATTCCACTTAATCTTTTCGGAATCAATAAAAATAACCTCATCAGTATTATCAGCGACGCGCCAAAAAAAGTGACCGCTTTTATTAATGCTTTGATAGAAATTTCACAGAACTACAATTTAGGAAAAGAGCGGTTTTACTTTGCTGTCTTGCGTTCGTTTCAGGAATTAAACGACAATTATTTCCCAGAAATTGAAGATAAAGTTTTGCAGTTTGCACAGGAAAATCAATTAAAAATCAACAAAAATTTACAAACTGATATTTTAGAAAAAATTCTGACTGAAAGATTCAATTACACGATTCAATCAGAAGATTTTGAACAATATGGAACATTGGATAATCTTCGGTCGTTATTTATTCCTGAGAAAAAATTATTGCTTTTAAATAAAAAATTAGAACAAGATCAAAAGACCTTTATTTTTGCGAAAGAAATAGGGTTTAATGTTTTGGAATTAAAGAATCGTCCGAACACTTATTCATGGCTAGATTTTGGAAGTTTTGAAGAAATTCTGAACAACTTTTATGCTTCTTATTTCGCAGGGGCTTTACTGATCTCAAAAGAAAAAACAATTGAAGAAACATCTGATTTTTTCTTGCAAAACGATTGGAAACCAACCAATTTTGAAGATCTAATTAAAAAGTTTACTCATTCACCTGAAACATTTTATTATCGTTTAACCAATATTCTTTCTTCAGAATTAGGAATTAAGGATTTGTTTTATTTATGTCTGGTTAAAAAGAAAAATTCAGATAAAATTCAGATCTTAAAGGAATTACATCTTAATCATCAACAAGCTCCACATGCGAATGCAACGAATGAACACTACTGCAGAAGATGGATCGCGATCAAAAACCTGCATGAATTAACTGAAAATAAAACATTGACGGATGCCCAAATTTCGCATTACAAAGACCAGGGTGTAAGTTATCTGGTGATTTCCACCTCGCAAAAAAATCCGTTTTCGGATGGAAGTAACAGAAGTTATTGTTTGGGAATCTTATTGAACTCGCAGACCATTAAAAAAATTAATTTTATTAAATCTGAAACCTTAAAAACCATCAATGTTGGTGTGACTTGTGAATCGTGTAGCATTGCGGATTGCGAAGTGAGACAATCGCCACCAATTCGTCTTGAGAAGGAATATTTTAATTCAAGTATGAAAAATGCGATTGAAAAGATTCGGAAGGATTTTTAGGATGGGAGTTGGAAGTTAGATGATGGAAGTTTAACGCATTGAAAATATTTCTAACTCACAAATTTTAATTTCAAAGTGTTTCAATTAATTAATAGAAAATTAAAACGAAATTTTTAATACTTCCAGCGTCAAGCATCCATCTTCCAGCTAAATTCACTATCTTAGTTCTACACAACACACAAATGATTTTAGATATTTTCTTCCCGAATCGTTGCATTCACTGCAACCGGATTATTGACGGCGACTTGCTTGTCTGCAATGTTTGTTTTGAGCAAATTCACATTACGCATTTTAACTTTTTTGAGGATAATTATATTCTGGAGAAATGTAAACTTCTTTTTCCCATTGAAAATGCTTTTGCATTAATGCAATTTGAAAAGGAAAATTTAAGCCGAAAAATCATCCACGAATTAAAATATAAAAATCGAGAAAAAGCAGGAAAGATTTTAGCTGAATGGACGACAGAACGTTTAGATTTCAAAAATAAAAAACCTGATTTGTTGGTTTCTGTTCCATTGCATCCAAAGAAATTAAAAGAGAGAGGCTATAATCAACTGCATTTGTTTACAGAAACATTATCTAAGTTTTATGAGATTCCTTTTAGGCATGATTTAATTAAAAGAAATCATTATTCAAAAGCACAGGCTTTGAAAGACAGACAACATCGTCTTGAAACTCAAAATATCTTTTCCATCACAGAAAATATTTCGGGAAAACATATTTTATTGATTGATGATGTTTTTACCACCGGAAATACAATTGCTTCGATTGCCTGGGAAATTTTGAAAGCAGGAAACAACAAAGTGAGTGTTTTGGTAATGGCAATGGATGAATGATTTTTAAGTCAGTTTAAAATAGCTTTAGATTTAACCGCAAAAGCAACAAAAGACAATCATAAAGCTATTATTAGATAATCAAAGTTCTCAAAAGAATAAAAATCAAAGATTTTTTAAAGGCTTTTTTTCATTAAAAAAGCCCCAATCATTACAATTGAGACTTTAAAAATTTTTATTAATCTATTTTTTTTCTTCTAAATTCTTCGAAACTATCTTCATATTCTTCAGATCCTCTACTCGACTTCATCATTCCACTATTTTTAGACTTATAATATTTATTCAGAAAGGCAAGATATGCATTCATCGATTTAAAATTCATCGCCATATTATAATCAAATGAGAATTGACCAGGATCAAAACTTTCTCCTTTCAAATTCCTATTGTATCGTAAAAATTCAGGAGTGTTATAATTAAAAAAAGTCGCACCCTTATTTGACGACGGCAAGAGAAACGATGAGATTTGCTGTTGTGACGGTGCATGACAACTCATACAAGAGGTCATTGGCAATCTCGCAATTGTATCTGTTTTTGTTACACCTTTATTGGTAACATCTACCACACCTTGCAATGCAACAGCTCCGTCATTCGGACCGCTTAATCTTCCTCCCCATCCTAGAGTTTCTCTGCTATAGTAAGGAGCATTATCATTAATCCATGTTTGCGTTAATTTTTGGTTTTGTACTTCTACAGTTGCAAAATCGGTATCAACTTCCGGATCCATCCCCCACATTGCACCCAACGGAACAAATTTATCTAAGATATTATTGGATTTAATATTTTTATCATACACAAAAGTTGTAAAAACCCAACCTGTTTCCGGAGCAGCTTTAGAATCTTTAACCACAACATCTATCTGAAACAAACTCACCTTTTTATAGTCAAATCTGTTTCTGTAAGGATCCGTAGATTGAGCATCCAACTGATTATAAATGGTAAAAAGTGGCGCATCTTGCATATCTGACCATTCATCGCCATTCAACTCTGAAAAAGCAAACTTCACAATTACCGAACCTTCTTTGAACTGACCTTTATCTTTATTCAGATCAACACTGATAAAACTATTAATCGGTTTTGAGCTTTTAAAATAAGCCGAATCTATTTCTAAAGGAACATTTCCGTTCTTATCAAAAACTTCACCGATCGTAAATGCCGCCAATGGATCGTACAATACCAGTACAAAACCTTCCTGGTTTTTGTTTACGCCTTTAAAAGTTCCTGCAGAATTTGGATTTCCGGGATAGGTTCCCATAATAGGATCTCTTTTGCTTCCCATCCAAGGCTCGTGAAACCAGCCGACATCTTTTGCACTGAATTTATCTTTCTCATTAATCATTTTGGTAATTAACGGTGATGCATAATCTTTCAGTCCAGAAACATACTTTTCTGCATTTTGTACAGTAATTTTTTCATTAAAATCATTAATGAGTTTAAATCCTACATCTGGTTGTGTTCGAGGATAATCTGCATTTAATTTAAAAAATTCTGTTCTGTCTTTCGGGATAGAATCGGAATGATTCTTAAATGCTTCTTTTCTCACCAGTTCATCCGGTGGTAAATCTGATTTGGAATTCTTTTTCTCTTCGCTACAGGAGCATAGCGCAAGTGAGCCTAAAGTAAGGCTTAAAAAAAATGTTTTCATTGAATTAGTTTTTGGTTATTAGTTTTTTAATCATCATTAAATTTCTACACTCAATAACGATTAATTAAATATATGAAATTTTTAAATATAATTCAACATAAAACCCAAAACAATATAAAATTAATATTAACTTAAAGAAATATTACAGAAAATTTATTACAAAAAAACCTTAGATTTTTCTAAGGTTTATATATTTTGATTAAAAACTAATGTTTTTTTAAAACTATCTCTGAAGTTTTTCTCCGTAGCTTAAATCTCCGGCATCACCTAAACCTGGTGTAATATATCCTTTTGAAGTTAAATTTTCATCAATTGCTCCAACCCAAATTTTTGCATCAGGATAGGCTTTTTCGATGGTTTCAACACCTTCCTTTGAAGCAATTGCTGCTACAATATGAAGCTGAGTAGGCGTTCCGTTGGTTAGCAAATCTTTAATCGCTTCAATTAAAGAAGCTCCGGTTGCCAACATAGGATCTGCAACAATTAAAGGTCTTCCGTCAATATTCGGACAGGTAAGATAATCCTGTTTGATTGAAAAATAATCGTTGGCATCGTGTTTTCTATACGCAGCTACAAAACCGCAATCTGCTCTATCCAAATAATTTAAAATCCCTTCAAACAAAGGAACTCCCGCTCTTAAAATTGTGGTAATTACAGGTTGAACAGCAATTTCTTTTACTTTAATCGTATCTAAAGGAGTTTGAATTTCAACTTCTTTCTGTTCTAAACTTTTACTTATTTCAAATGCTGCAATTTCACCGATTCTTTCCATATTTCTACGGAATCTCATTCGGTCGTGCTGAATTTCTACGTTTCTAAGTTCATTAATCCAAGTATTAACCAAAGAAAACTGTTCTGATAATAAGACTGTATTCATTATTTTGAAAAGCTTTAATATAAAATTTAATTAAGAATAAAATCCCTCTTAGAAAATCTAAAAGGGATTGGTAAAATTATTTTTGTCTGAAATACACTTCGATAGGAACTCCGGTAAACCCGAACTCTTTTCTCAATTGGTTTTCAGTAAATCTCTTGTATGGTTCTTTTACATATTGTGGTAAGTTACAGAAGAATACAAACTGCGGTGACGGCGTTGGAAGCTGTACGCAATATTTGATTTTAATGTATTTCCCTTTGTTTGCAGGTGGTGGAGTTGCTTCAAAAATCGGAAGCATAATTTCGTTTAGCTTAGAAGTTTTAATTTTCTTCTTACGATCTTCGTAAACAGTCATAGCCATTTCTACAGCTTTCAAAATTCTCTGCTTCGTTAAAGCCGAAACAAACAAAATTGGAATATCACTGAACTGACCGATTTTATCTCTGATTGATTTTTCGAAATCTCTGATGGTATTTGTTTGTTTGTCTTCAATTAAATCCCATTTGTTGACAACGATTACGATGCCTTTTCTGTTTTTCTGAGCAAGACCAAAGATATTCATATCCTGAGATTCCCATCCTAAAGTAGCATCAACCATGATGATCACCACGTCAGAATATTCAATAGAACGAATAGACCTCATTACAGAGTAGAATTCTAAATCTTCATTTACTTTAGATTTACGGCGCATTCCGGCTGTATCTACCAACACAAACTCGTGTCCGAATTTATTATACAATGTCTGAATACTATCTCTTGTAGTACCTGCAACGTCCGTTACAATATTTCTTTCAGCATCAAGCAATGCATTCGTCATTGTAGATTTTCCTACGTTTGGACGACCTGCAATGGTGATTTTTGGCAATCCTTCAAAAGGATCTTTATAATCTGTAGTTGGGAAATCTCTTACAATATCATCCAAAATCTCACCTGTTCCAGAACCTGTTGCAGAAGAAATAGTATAATATTTTTCGATTCCTAACTGGTAAAATTCCGTAGCATCAACCTCTTCTTTCGCTGAATCTACTTTATTGATTACGATGTAAGTAGGTTTATTTGATCTTCTCAGCATTTCGTGGATCTCGTGATCCGTATCGGTAAGACCTTCTTCTACATTCAACATAAAAATAATTGATGTAGCTTCGTCAATCGCCAATTGCACCTGCTTAGAAATTTCTCCCTGGAAAACATCATCGTTATTAACATCATAACCTCCGGTATCAATTACAGTAAAATCTACACCATTCCAGTCAGATTTTCCGTAATGACGGTCTCTCGTTACACCAGCAGTAGAGTCTACAATAGCCTCTCTTCTTTCTAATAAACGATTAAATAACGTGGATTTTCCTACGTTGGGACGCCCAACAATAGCAACAATATTTGACATAAAAAATGTTTAATAATCCTTCGACAAAGCGATAGGACAAGATTATCAATGAGTTACTCCAACTTTTGGAGCTCAATTTTTTGCAAAGATAAGCTTTTATTATTTAAGCAATAAAAATCTCTCTGATTGTGAATTTGATATTTTTAAATAGTTGTTTTTTATCATTCTAATTTTTAATGAACTTATACTTAATCACCATAATAACTAAAGCAAAAAAAGACAGTCAAACGACTGTCTTTATAAAAATATGATTTATAAGCTATTTTAAATCAAATCGGTCTAAGTTCATTACTTTCGTCCAAGCTGCCACAAAATCTTTTACAAATTTCTCCTGAGCATCCGAACTTGCATATACTTCAGCTAATGCTCTCAATTCAGAATTTGAACCGAAGACTAAATCTGCACGACTTGCTGTCCATTTTGGTTGTCCGCTTGATCGATCAGTCCCCATATACAATTCGTTATCTTCTGAAATAGCTTTCCATTGCGTTTTTATATCCAAAAGATTTACAAAGAAATCATTTGTTAGAATTCCGGGACGCTGAGTAAATATTCCGTTTTTAGAACCATCAAAATTGGTATCTAAAGCACGCATTCCACCAATCAACACCGTTAATTCCGGCGCAGTAAGCGTTAACAATTGCGCTTTATCAATTAATAAAGATTCTGTAGAAACTGAGAATTTTTTCTTTAAATAATTTCTAAAACCATCTGCTGCAGGCTCCAAATATCCCATTGACTCTACATCTGTCTGCTCTTGTGAAGAATCCATACGACCCGGAGCAAAAGGAACAGAAACATTTTGTCCGGCATCTCTTGCTGCTTTTTCAACCGCTGTACTTCCTGCCAAAACAATTAAATCTGCTAATGAGACTCTTTTATTTCCAGATTGAGAATTATTAAAATCATTCTGAATATTTTCCAAAACAGATAAAACTTTCTGCAACTGAACAGGATTGTTCACTGCCCAATCTTTTTGCGGAGCCAAACGAATTCTTGCTCCGTTTGCTCCTCCTCGTTTGTCACTCCCTCTGAAAGTTGAAGCTGAAGCCCAAGCTGTAGAAACCAATTCAGAAATACTTAATCCAGAATTTAAAATTTTTGATTTTAAAGAATCAACATCAGAATTATCTACCAATTCATGATTCACTTCAGGAATCGGATCTTGCCAGATTAATTCCTCAGAAGGAACTTCAGAACCTAAATAACGAACTTTCGGCCCCATATCTCTATGTGTCAATTTAAACCAGGCACGAGAAAAGGCATCTGCAAAAGCATCAGGATTTTCAAAAAAGTTTCTTGATATTTTTTCATAAACAGGATCAAATCTTAACGAAAGATCCGTTGTAAGCATGGTTGCTCTGTGTTTTTTATTGGGATCAAAGGCATCAGGAATAATGTTGGCTCCGTTTTTCGCCACCCATTGATGAGCTCCAGCTGGACTTTTAGTCAATTCCCATTCGTTTTCAAATAAATTTTTAAAGAAAAGATTACTCCATTCCGTTGGTTTTTCAGTCCAAGTTACTTCTAATCCACTTGAGATTGCATCAGGACCTTTTCCAGATTTATAAGAACTGTTCCATCCAAATCCTTGCGCTTCAATTCCGGCTGCTTCAGGTTCTTTGCCTACATGATCTGCGGGGCCTGCACCGTGAGTTTTACCAAATGTATGTCCACCTGCAATTAACGCAACTGTTTCCTCATCATTCATTGCCATTCTTCCGAAAGTATCACGAATATCTTTTGCTGCTAAAATCGGGTCAGGATTTCCGTCCGGACCTTCAGGATTTACATAGATAAGTCCCATTTGCACTGCCGCCAAAGGCTTTTCAAGATTTCTGGAATGATTAACTTCAGAATCATCTTCTGCGGGAAGAACACCATGACCTTCAACACCCGGAGAACCGTGTGCATAACGAAGATCTCCGCCTAACCAAGTTTTTTCCGTTCCCCAATATACATCCTGATCTGGTTCCCAAACATCTTCACGACCTCCTGCAAACCCAAAAGTTTTGAAACCCATTGATTCAAGAGCAACATTTCCTGTAAGAATTAAAAGATCTGCCCATGATATTTTTTTGCCATATTTTTGTTTGATTGGCCAAAGTAACCTTCTTGCTTTATCTAAACTTACATTATCCGGCCAGCTGTTTAGTGGCGCAAAACGCTGTTGTCCCGCTCCCGCTCCACCTCTTCCGTCACCTACACGATACGTTCCTGCGCTGTGCCAAGCCATACGAATGAACAAAGGTCCGTAATGTCCAAAATCTGCAGGCCACCAATCCTGCGAATCGGTCATTAATGCATGAAGATCTTTTTTTACACTTTCTAGATCGAGACTTTGAAAAGCTTCAGCATAATCAAAATCTTTTTCCATAGGATTTGATAAAGACGAATGCTGTCTTAGAATATCAACCCTTAACTGATCCGGCCACCAATCTTTATTGTTGGTTCCGCCTCCTGCAACGTTTTCTTTTTTCATAGTTCCGTTATGAAACGGGCATTTACTAATGTCGTTTAAATCATTTTCCATTTTAGTTTAATTTTTTATGTTGGTTTAACGTTTTAATAATTTTATCTGCTTTACAACTATGCAAACTTACAATGCTTAATCAATAAACACAATCTATCAATAAAATTTTTACAATAGTTAAAAACTATAACAACAAATTAACTATCGATTCCAATTTGCACAGTCTAAAAAATACATAACAATGCAATTAAGTTAATAAAATTTGGCATTACTTTAGATAAAAACCAAGAATAAGTACCCGTATTTAGAATTATTCAATTTAAAACCTCTGTTTCAAAATTTATCATATTAATACATTGCTAAAAATTTAATATCTTTATTAGTTTAGAAACTCAAATCTCAGCGTATGAAAAAAGTAATGATCATTCTTCTTGTCGCTTTTATAATCATCCAGTTTTTTCCGATTGATAAAACCAACAAGCCGTTGAATCCGGGAATGGATTTTTTAAAAATTAAAACCCATACTTCTCCGGAAATAGCAAAACTGATTACCAACTCGTGTTACGACTGTCATTCTGACGAAACTAAATATCCATGGTACACCAATCTTGCTCCGGCTTCCTGGTGGATAAAAAATCACATCGATGAAGGAAGAAAACATCTTAATTTCTCTACATTTGCTACTTACGAGCCGAAGAGACAGATCCATAAAATGGAGGAATGTGTAGAAATGCTCGAGAAACATGAAATGCCTTTGGAATCTTATTATTTGGGACATCAAGACGCGAAACTAACCGAAGCTCAAAGAAAAGAACTGATTACTTATTTTAAAAGAGAGATTCGGGAAACAAAATTTAAAACAGAATAATAGAAATCATGCCGGAAATTTGGGAACAAAAACATATTGTATTTTTTGACGGTGAATGCGGTGTATGCAATTTTTGGGTGCAGTGGATTCTTGAAAAAGATCAAAAAGATCAGTTTATGTTTGCTTCCCTGCAATCAGATTTCGGGCAGAAATTTTTATCGGAAAGAGGTCTGGAAACAAAACAGTTCAACACACTTTATCTTTGGAAACCTCATCAATATTATCTTATTAAATCTAAAGCTGTTCTAAAAATCGCCAATCTTTTAGGCGGAATTTATAATTTATCAGTGATCGGAAAATTGATTCCTACATTTATAAGTGATAAAATTTACAACAAAATTTCTGAAAACAGAATGAAGCTTTCGGCTCAAAAGTGCTTCCTACCCGATCAACATCAGAAAAAGAAATTTATTGAAGTCTGATTTGGTTCAGAATTTGGTATCAGATTACTATAAGAAAATCTTAAATATTTTTATTAAATTTTTATAAACATTTAAGTTTTTCGAAGCATTATTTTTATTAATCCATATATTTGCAGACTATGGAATACAATACCCAAAAAACTCATCTCAATATGCCAGAATATGGCAGAATTATACAACAGTTGGTTGAGCGTTGCAAAGAAGTTTCAGACAAAGACGAAAGAAACGAAATGGCAATGGCAATCATTGATTTTATGGGTCAGAGAAACCCACAGCTCCGCGACGAAGAAAATTACAAACATAAACTTTGGGATCACCTCTATATTCTTGCTAATCATGATTTAGATGTAGATTCCCCATATCCTTTCCCTACAAAAGAAGAACTTGCAGAAAAGCCAAAAAGAATGGAATACCCTAAACTTCAGGGAGATTTCAAATTTTATGGAAAAAGTATTCTTCAGTTAATTGAAAAAGCAATCGAGCTTGAAGCAGGCGACGAAAAAGAAGCCTTAATCGAAGTGATTGCCAATAATATGAAAAAGTCTTACAATGTTTACAACAAAGAACATGTAACAGATGATGTGATTTTCCGTCATTTGAAAGAACTTTCGCAAAACAGATTAGACCTTACAGGTATTGAAAGCTTAGAGAAGAGCAAAATCTACTATGCTACCAATAACAACAGGAATAACAACAATAAAAACACAAACAACAAAAACCAACCCGCAAAAAGAAGATTTAACAATAACAACAATAATCATAAGAACAGAAGGTAATGAGTGGAACATTTCAAATAAGAGGAGGAAAAAGACTGCAAGGTGAAATCACTCCACAGGGAGCGAAAAATGAAGCTCTTCAAATTTTGTGTGCAGTTTTGCTAACTGATGAAGAGGTAAGAATTAAAAATATTCCAGACATCCACGATGTCAACAGACTCATTGAAATTTTGGGGGACTTTGGTGTAAAAGTGACCAAAAATGCTCATGGAGATTACACTTTCAAGGCAGATAATGTCAATTTTGATTATATAAAGTCTAACGAATTTAAAAAAGACGGTGCTAAACTGAGAGGTTCAATTATGTTGATGGGACCCATGTTGGCTCGTTATGGTGAAGCTTATATGCCAACTCCGGGAGGTGACAAAATAGGAAGAAGAAGATTAGACACTCACTTTCAAGGTTTAGTAGAACTTGGTGCAGAATTTCATTATGATGAGGAAGAGTATTTCTATTCTTTAAAAGCAAAAGAGCTTAACGGAAAATTTATCCTTTTGGAAGAAGCTTCTGTTACAGGAACTGCAAACATTGTAATGGCTGCAGCTTTAGCGAAAGGAAAAACAAGAATCTACAACGCAGCTTGCGAACCGTATCTACAGCAACTTTGTAAGATGCTGAACAGAATGGGTGCGAATATTTCCGGAATCGGTTCAAATTTATTGACGATTGAAGGAGTAACTCATCTAAACGGAACAGAACATACGATGCTTCCGGATATGGTAGAAATCGGTTCTTGGATTGGTCTTGCAGCAATGACAAAATCTGAAATCACCATTAAAAATGTCAACTGGAACCAATTAGGAGTTATTCCAAATACATTCAGAAAATTGGGAATTCAGCTTGAACAAAGTGGTGATGATATTTACATTCCGTCTCAGGAACATTATAAAATTCAGAAATTTATCGACGGATCTATTCTTACGGTTTCAGATGCGCCTTGGCCAGGATTTACGCCAGATTTACTTTCTATTATTTTGGTTGTGGCAACTCAGGCAAAAGGAAGTCTTTTGGTACATCAGAAAATGTTTGAATCGAGATTATTTTTCGTTGATAAATTAATCGATATGGGTGCACAAATTATTTTATGCGATCCGCACAGAGCTACCGTTATCGGTTTAAATCAGGAATCTCCACTTCGTGGAACAACCATGGTTTCTCCGGATATCAGAGCAGGAAACGCACTTTTAATTGCAGCACTTTCAGCAGAAGGAAAATCAATCATTCATAATATCGAACAAATCGACCGTGGTTATGAAAATATCGATGGAAGATTGAAAGCGATTGGAGCGGATATTGAGAGAATTTGATTTAGTTATTAGTTATTAGTTATTAGTTATTAGTTATTAGTTATTAGTTATTAGCATAAATTAATTTTTACTATTCAATTTAAAATATAAAAAGCGTTCAGAATTATTTTTCTGAACGCTTTTTTATTAGGAATGTAAATGCTTAATCTTTGAGCCTTGTCAAGGCTCTTTATTTAAAAGAAAATTAATTTATTAAATCAAAATCTTTTTTTAATGCTTTTAATGAAGATCGGCTACCAACCGCCTCCACCACCACCTCCACCGCCGCCGCCGGAAGATCCACCACCAGAAGAACCGCTGGAACTTGATCCACCAGAATAAGATGATGAACTTCCTGAAGAACTCGATGAAGAAGATGAAGAACCGCTACTCACCGGAACTACTGTTGTTTCGTTAAGAGTACTTGTAAAAGCACCAGCAAAGCTGTATCCAAAATTATACTGAACATTTTCATAAGGTTGAGCAGAATCAATGGTTTCCTGCAGTTTATCTCTAAACCTTTTGCCCCAGATTCCTTCAACTCCAAAAACAATAGCATACGGAAGAAATTTCTCATATACATCTGAAGTCATTTCCGGAGGGTTATGAAATTGAAGCTGATTTTCTTCAGCTGCACTCAGGTACATTTTGAAACCATCAATCTCAGATTCCATTTTCACTTTTTCTTCGCTCGGTTTATTTATTAAATAACGAAATATTAAAATCGAAATAATTCCGAATATTAAAAATTTAAAACAGTTCGATTCAATGGCTGTAATATCATCAGAATCTGCAAATGCCATGAAAAACATCGGCACTATAAACGTCATAGAAAACATAAGTACAACCAAAAAGATAAGCTTATTTCCTTCCTGCCAAGTCAATACCAATATCGTAGCAAAGAGACTTGCAAAAATAATTATAACAGAAGCTATAAGTAATGTTTGAAAACTCCATGTTATTAAAGAACTTATAATTAAAGCAAGAAAAAAAGTTATTAGAATAATCTTCAAGGCTTTGTAAACAATCTTTTTGTTAGAAACTTTTTCTACAAAAATTTTATTTTCTTCAGTAATAAATTCTTTAAAATCATCAACCGCTTTTTTAATTTTAGAATTATAAGTACCGTTTACCGAAACTTCCTTTTCTTTTCCAAATAGCTTTTTTAAAAGCCTCTTTTGATCGCTCTGCAAACTGCTGTTTTCTGATCCCAGCTTTTTTAAAGTGAACATTTTTGAGAGAAAAGTTTCTTTAATGTCTTTTACCTCATCAATATCTACAAAACCTTTAATAGAAAGATCTACAAGATTTGCTGTCACCAGATTGGCATCAAATTCACCTTTATCGATGTATCCTAAAGATGCAGGTGAAAGATTATTTGGTGCATTAAACTGTGGAATCACTACAGGTTTTTCAGGATCTCTCCCGTATTTCTTCCAGTTTTTATAGTAGAAAAACAACAGATAAAAACCAACGATAACTAATGAAAGGCTTGGCCAATTTCTATTGATCCATTTAGAAAAACCTGAAGGCTCTTTTAAAACACCGGCTTTAAAACCTACAGCTATGGTAAGGTTTTCGTGTGGATTTAAATTCTTAGCATTAAATTCAATCTGTGTAGATGATATTTTTTTTCTGGTGCAATTCTGATCTTTACTTTCTTCTCCGCCTGTATAACAAGAATTCTGAATAATATCTGCATTTTTAGGCAAATGAACTATTGCCTGAATGTTTTCAACAGGAAAACTCCAATCGGTTCCGTTTACATTCCAATAAAATTCATCATATCCTTTGAATTTACCAATCTGATCCTGCGTTTGATAAATAATTTTGTAGGTATAAAAACCTGAGGCAAGTTGCTCATCTTTATTCCCGATATAAATCGTAAAAATACCACCCTCCTTTTTGGTATGGTAAGATTCTTTTACACCATTTCTTTCAATAGCAACGACTTTGTAAAAAACACTTTCTTTTCTGCCGTTAATGTTTCTTACGGTTGGTAAAGCACGAAAAATTCCTCTTTTAATTTCATTTCCATTCGCAAAAACTTTGATGGTTTCCGTTACGGTAACATCAGCGTTTTCGGCAATATGAATATCAGAACGAAAAGAAATAATTCTCTCCCTCTGAATATTATTTTGATCAAAATCCACAGATTCTTCCGGAACGACAGCCAGTGTAGGGACTTCATTCTGTGCAAAAACAAGAAAACAGAAAAATAAAGCAATGATTTGTATACAATTTTTCATATCTAAAATTTTACCAGCCACCGCCACCGCCGCCACCGCCACCGCCACCGGAAAAACCGCCGCCACCAGATCCGGAACCAGAACTGCTTCCTGAACTTGAAGGTTGTGTCGCTGAAGACTGTATAGAATTGGTTAAACTGGAATTGAGCACACTTGCCATTGCAAAATGATTCATCGATAAACCAACGTACCAATTGCTTTGATATTCATAAGACATTTTTTTGAGCAGATCATCGAATTTTTTGCCCCAAATTTCATCAACACCCAAAACCATTGCAAAAGGCAATAGTTTTTCGAAAGACTGTGGCGTCATTTCCGGAGGATTATGAAATTTACGCTGTTGATTTTCGGCAGCTCCCATGTACATTTTGAAACCATCAATCAAAGATTTTTTTCTCAACTTCTCTTCTGAAGGACGTTTAATTAAAAACTGATAAATCACCAAAGACATAAACCCTAAGACAATAAAAATATAACAAATATTAAAATTATTGTCGATCGTAAAATCGCTTCCTTTATAAATAAGCATTCCTAAAAGGACAAAGGCAATGACTGGAAAAACTAAGAAAATCTTAAATAAACCAGGAAAAAATTTGAACAAAATAATTGCAACCACAAAAGCCACCGTTAAAACAGCAAGAAGGAAAATTCCTAAAAACACTTTTTCAAATTCCGGGAAAATGGTGAAGCTTATGAAAAGCCCGAGAAAATAAACTCCTAAGATCACTAAGATCGGTAAAATGAGCTTTTTAGAATTATTCCCTTCGTTCAACATTTTATCATGCTGAAATTTAAGCGTTGATTGAAAACTTCGAACAGCCTGTTCTATTTTAGAATCATATTTTCCGTCAAATTTCATACTGTCTGAAATATTAGAAAATAGATTGTTCATCAAATTAATTTCCTCTTTTGGTAGATTCTGATCTGGGTTCTTCAGTTTTTTTACCGTAAACTTTTTCGTTTTAAACAAACCAAAAATTCCGGGATCTTCATCTTCAACAATCTGAACATAACCTTTTATGGCCAAATTGACCAAAGCGGCGGTGAGGTATTTATTTTTAAAACTTTCATTATGAATATAGCCTAAAGAAGCCGGTGACAAATCATCCGGTGAATTGAATTGTGGATAAATAGTAGGCTTTTCAGGATCGACTCCATATTTTTTCCAGGTTGAATAATAATACAACAGCAATCCTAAAAAAATGATAATTCCGGCAATCAGAATTCCAAATTTTTCAAGAAAAGTTGGCGGCGGTGGCGGAACCATAATTCCTTTTTTGAAACCAACCGCAATTGTGAGACCTTCACCAGATCCCAAATCTTTTGCACTCCATTCAATTGAATGCTCAGAAAGAACTTTTGCTAGACAATCCTGAGAAGCACTTCCGTAAGCACCTTTATAACAAGAATTCTGAATAATTCCCGCACCTTGCGGAAGATTTACTGTTGCTGAAATACTGTCAACAGGAAAATTCCATTCGTTACCATTTACATTCCAGTATAATTCATCATACTTTTCAAAAAAACCAATCTGCTTTTCGGTGGTATATTTTATTTCGTAATTGTAATCTCCCGGAGACAAAATGACATCCTTATTTCCCACATACACTTTAAGATAACCATCCTCAATTTCTTCGTGAAAATCTTCATCAACACCGTCTTTCTTTACCGAAACGATGTTGTATTTTACTTTTTGAGTTCTGTCATTCAGATTTCTTACCAAAGGCAGTGAGCGGAAAATCCCACGTTTAATTTCATTACCTTCACTGTGAACTTTTATTTTTTCAGTAATGCTCAGTCCAGAATTTTTATCGACATCAATGTCTGCATGAAAAGACAGAATCTTTTCAGGACCACTTACAAAACCGGTCTGCTCTTCACCAACAGCTACAGCTCCTTCAGCATTCTGCGCAAAACCCAGAGAAAAGAAAATAAGAAAAAGAAATGCTATAAGCTTTTTCATTCCTTAAAATTTTACATTAGGAACTTCTCTTTCGGCAATATTTTCAAGCTCGAAGAATTTAGACTTTTCAAATTTGTACATATTGGCGATAATATTGCTCGGGAAAGACTCTACCAAAGTATTGTTTTCTCTTACTGTTCCATTGTAATATCTTCTGGATTTTTCTATATCGTTTTCAATTGAACTTAGCTCAGCCTGTAGTTGCTGGAAGTTTGCATTGGCCTTTAAATCGGGATATTGCTCTGCGACAGCAAATAAATTCATCATTGCCTGGTTCAGATTTTTTTCTGCTGCCTCTTTAGCTTCCACAGAATCTGCTCCCACCGCCAAATTTCTTGCTTTGGTAACATTTTCAAGAGTTTCACGTTCGTGAGTAGCGTAACCTTTTACCGTTTCAACCAAATTTGGGATCAGATCGTGACGTTTTTTAAGCATTACATCAATACTACTCCAAGCTTCCTGAACGAGATTTCTCAATTTTACGAGGCGATTGTAGATAGATACTCCGTAAAGTAAGGCAATAACCAAAACACCACCAATAATAAGTGCAATCATAATTTTGTAATTTAATTTAGATTAAAAATAATCTTTTTCTCGGAGAATTGAATAAAATCTATAATGAATATTAATTCCGTCACTTCGAGTAGATTTTGAAAAAATTGTATCGAGAAGTTCATAACAAAAGTTCTCGATACAAATTCTTGCAGAATTTTACTCGAACTGACGGTAATCCAGAATAATCCTAACATAAATTAGATTAAAAAAATAAAAAAAGCGCTCAATAAATTGAACGCTCCTCAAACTATATGGACGTACAGCTTTATGAATACTTTCTGCAGGTATATTCGACAGTGGTATTCAAGAGTTTATTATGATTAAGGAAAAATTCTAATTCCTGAGATTCTTCATCTGTTGCATTGATGTATAATTGAAATGAGCCAAAATTGTTTCCGTTCATATACTCCACATTTGCGCTTAATACTTTGTAACAAATTCCCATCTGCTGATAAATAGCATTTAAAAGATGGTCGAATTTCATTTTCCCATTCAGTTCTACTTCAAGGATCAGTTCTTTTCGGATAAGGTTTACATTTTTTGGCAAAGCCTGCACATTGGTTGTAATCATAACTAAAACATTTTTGATTAAATAATACTTTCTGAATTACATATTTTTAAATATTTTCTCATTAATTCTTTCACAAAAGTATAAAAAAATATTAGTCCACCAAATTAGTGGACTAATATTTTTTAATTTTAACATAAAAAAAGAGAAGCCTTTCAGTTTCCCCAAATTTTACAACTTACAAATGTTTATAAAAAGCCACGAATGCACGAATTCTATTTATATGAAATAAAATAGCAAAAACTAAATTCGTGTATTCGTGGCAAAAAAGATCATTATAATTCTTTAATACGCTGGATTTTATCTGAACCCGCCAAACCGTTCGGGTTACAGCCCAGCTCTCCTTCCGGAACTTTAAGATTTTTTTTAGCATAAAACTCTTCCCAAAACACATTTGTTTTTCCTGTTTTAGGATCAACGAAAGTCATCGGTTCTAATGTGAATATTTTATCTTTTCTAAATGCTCTTTCGATGTAATCTGAACAGTAATAGGAATTTTCATCTAAAATATAGTTGAAATTATAAGGCTTTCCCAACATAGAATTTGCCTTTTCGATGGCATCAGGAATATTTTTCTGATATTGAGGTTTTAATCTGTAGGCAACAACTTTTTGTCCGTCATTCGCCTGATCTTTTAGAAATTCGTTTAAATTCTGTTTTTGAGAACCACCTTTTGGTGCTGCGTGAAGAACAAAAACACCTGTTTTATCTTTTTGCAAAATTCCGATATGATCGAAGGAAGCATTTTTCTGTTTTTGCGTCACATTATTGATTGCACCCGACAAGCCACTTTCTTTTGCCGTAACAAACAACAGGTCTCCATTTTTCAAACCTAAAGTCTGAGAATTTTTACAGTTTACAACAAAAAGTAAAATTGAAATTAAGAGAACTAAGTTTAATAGAAATCTATTTTTTAAGATTGCTTTCATAAATATTGATCCATTCATCTACAGTCATTTTTTTACTCAGTTCGGCAATTAATTCAAAAGGAATTTCATCCATTTTTTTGAAACGGATACATGATTTCCCCATATCCAGTTTTCTTTTTGAATGTTTAGGAAACTCTGCCACAAACCAGTCTAAAAGTTCAGGTTTTGCATACATTCCCATATGATATAAGGCGATAAAATTTTTCTGCGAAGCCATTCCCATAAAAGGAAGCGCCGAACCAGGTGTGCAATGATAACCCGCAGGAAAAGTTTCTAAAGGAACATTCCATCCTACCATTCCATAACTGACACCTTGGCTAAATCCTTGAGGTAGATTATCATTAACTGTATCAAACATTTTTTTGAAAACCGCCTGTCTTTCTTCAGGAATTTTTGAGATATAACCTTCTACTGATGTTGATGGAATTTGCATTGTTTCAATTTTTAACAAATTTAAAATAAAGGTTTTAATTAAATCGAAATCTTTAGAAAAATAAAAACAGCCTTACATAAATGCAAGGCTGCTAAAAAAAATAATTCAAAAATAATTTACTTTTTAATGGCTTTCACCGTATTTTGAGAACCGTCTTTATAAGACATGGTAATTAAATAAAGTCCAGAATGTAATGAACTTAAATTGATTTCCTTAGAAGGATTTTCAATAGTTTTTAATGTTCTTCCAGCTACATCAGTAACTTTAACTGTTTTAACATCTTTAAATTCTGAGATATTAATTATATCACTGAATGGATTTGGATAAACTTTAACCTCCTTATTCTTTGTAGTAAGATCTGAAGTTCCTAATGTATTTACCACCTGAAGTTTGAAATCAAGAAACTCTCCTCTTGTAACAGATGCACAAGCATTGGAAGGTGCTGTTGAATTGTAATCACACATTACTCTCATTCTGTAATTTCCTAGAGGTGTTCCCGCAGGAATAGTAATTGATGCAGTAGAAGGTGTGGTTGTTTCATAAGTACTTGTTACATACATTCTTTCTGTAGAACTGAATACTAAGTCGTTATTCCAATCAACCCAAACTGCCATTCCACAAGTTGGTCCACCTGCCGTCATAGAAATTGAAGTTGTACTTCCCGCAGCATTTGAAATGGTATTTGTTGTTGAAGATAGATTTTGGTAGCCATTAGTTGCAGCAACAGCGGTTGCAGAAGAATAGGCCATATTTGTAACTGCTCCCGTCGAAGTAAATGCAGATATCCAAGAATTTTGGTTAGAAGAAGATGGTAAACAATATCCAGTAAAAGCATTAACCGATCCTACCCAAATACTTTGATTCGTAGCTGAACAACGAGATCTAACCCAGAAATAATAAATTGTTTCAGAAGCTAATCCCGGAACCGTAACTGTAGTTGTAGAAGAAGTTACAGAGTTGGTAGCATTTAAAACAGTACTTGTAGTAGGAGCTGCATTAGTTGTACTATAATAGATATCATAATTATTCACAGGAACGGTTGCTGTATCAGTCCAAGATAAGCCTACCGAATTCATCGTTTGACCTGTAACCGCAAGCGAAACTGGCTCTAAACAAGAAGGAATAGCCTCCACCGTAATGTCATCAAGATAAATTGTTCTGTAAGTTCCTCCCAAATTATGTCTGAAAGCTAAATAAGAACCTCCTCCCGATGGAATATTAACAGTATACTGAGCATGATTTGCCGTGATAGTTGTTGTATTAAATGAAACGAAGGTTGACGGATCTGAAGGATTAGTCAAAGTTCCTACTTGTAAAGTATAGTTTGCGCTACCTTTTGCATAAAATTTCACTCTCTTGGTTCCATCAGACAAAGCAACTGTTTGAGGCGACACTAACATTTGATTACCTGTACTTGCCGAAGTATTAGATAAATAATAACTATTTGTTGGTGAGTTTGAGTTGCTATTGGTAACATATCCGTATCCTGCAAATCCACTTGTTTCTAAATACGACCAGCACATTGGTGCATTAGTATTCGAAGAAGATCCAATTGATGTGGTATCAAAATTTTCAGAATAAGGTACTGTAAAAGTTGAACAAGGTGTTGTAAAAGTTGTTCCATAAGCCCATTCTCCCACAGATCCACCACAGTTTGATCTTATCCAAACATGATACTTGGTCATAGGCGCAATTCCGCTAGTGATATTTGCAGTAAGTCCGGTAACACCAGATGCTGTAGGTGCTGTATTGCTATTTGGCGCAACTGTAGAAGAAGTATAATAAATATCGTAATTAGTAGGTACTGTAGCTGGAGCAGTCCATGTAAGAGTCGCAGAACTTACCGTAACCGCTGAAGCTGTAACTGCAGTTGGCGCCAGACAAGTTGTAAATCTGTTTGCTGAAACACCAAAGATATTGATAAAACCAGTTCCTGAAGTCTTACTAAAAGTAATGTTCTGTACAGTTTTAGATTGATTCGTTGCCGATATTGCTAAAGGAATCTGATAAATTCTAGGATTTGTACCTCCTCCATCTTCCAATGCATTAGTGGTAATTTTGATTCTTCCAATTCCCTGTATTGCAAAATTTGTTTGATCATACCAGTCACCGACAGATAAACTTGTAAACGTCTGGTTGGTTCCGTCAGTAAAATTCACAACAGCACTTACAACACCTGATCCACTTCCGCCGGTTGCTAAGAAATACAAATTAAATGCTGCGGTTGGTGTAGTAAAAGTTAAGGTTCCGGAATCAGAAACAGCATTTAACTTTAAAGCATTACTGCTGTTGTAAGATGCTAATTGATACGTCAATCCCGGAGTTGTACCAACAACACTCATAAATTGACCCGAAACAGGAAGTCCGTAAGTAAGCGCAGGACTTGTTGCAGTAGCCTGAAAATCTTTTGAGACATAAGCGTAATCAACTGCGTCTACAGAAGCCGTTGTACTAGAAGAAGCATTTCCTACTCCATTAGCAATTACATCTTGTGTAAACCCACTTACAGCAACAGGGTGATAATATTGGGCAAATGCCATTGGCGCATAGAAAAGCGCGCATAGATTAACCAATCCAAAGAGTCTTTTTCCTTTCATAGAATATTAGTTTCATTTAGTTCGGCGTAAAACTATGAATTAAATCTAAAAACACAATATTAATTTTAAATTATTTTCAACACAATTAAAATATTAACATATTATAATCAAAACATAAATATTTATATAACTTTAAATTGCGTTTTTTTGAATTATTAACATTAATAACATAATTAATATCTACCACATAATATTACCAATATCAGTTCAGATATATTCTTATGAGCCGAAATATTTTGTTATTTTTGTGCATACAAATTTTAGACAATGCCAAACATTTCAAACAGAGCACAACAGATGCCGCCTTCACCGGTAAGAAAACTGGTTCCTTTTGCCTTACAGGCTAAACAGAGAGGTACAAAAGTATATCACCTTAACATCGGACAACCGGATATCGAAACTCCTGAAACCGCTTTGAATGCTTTAAAAAACATTGATTTAAAAGTTTTGGAATATGCTCTTTCAGAAGGAAATATTGAATACAGAAAAGCGCTTACAGAATATTATCATTCTTTAGATTTTACAGATCTTACTCCAGATAATTTCATTGTAACAAACGGTGGATCTGAAGCTTTAAATTTCGCCATTTCTACTCTTTGTGATGACGGCGATGAAGTAATTATTCCAGAACCATATTATGCAAATTATAACGGATTTACAAGCACATTCAATGTGAATGTAGTTGCAATTCCTTCTTCTATTGACACTGGTTTTGCACTTCCTCCGATTGAAGAATTTGAGAAAAAAATCACTGCAAAAACAAGAGCAATCGTTATTTGTAACCCTGGAAATCCTACGGGATATCTTTACACCCGTGAAGAACTTCAGAAGTTAGCAGAAATTGCTTTAAAATATGACATCGTTGTTATTTCTGACGAGGTTTACAGAGAATATGTTTATGACGGAAAACAACAAGTTTCAATGCTTGCTTTTCCTGAATTAAGCGAAAACTGCATCATTATCGATTCTGAATCTAAGCGTTATTCTATGTGTGGTGTAAGAATCGGATGTTTAATTACCCGTTCAAAAAAAATTCACGATGCTGCAATGCTATTTGCGCAGGCAAGATTAAGCCCGGTACTTTTGGGACAAATTGCTGCAACTGCCGCTCACCAGAATGATGGAGCATACATCAGAGCCGTAAGAGAAGAATATACTCACAGAAGAAATGTTTTAGTTGATTTGCTGAATGCAATTCCGGGAGTTATTTGCCCTAAACCAAAAGGAGCATTCTACTGTGTTGCCGAACTTCCGGTAGATGATACTGAAAAATTCGCGCAATGGCTTCTTGAAAAATACACTTTGAACAACGAAACCATCATGGTTGCACCTGCAGGAGGATTTTACAGCGATCCTGAATTAGGAAAAAAACAGGTGAGAATTGCTTACGTTCTGAAAGAAGAAGATTTAAGAAAAAGTGCAGAAATCTTAAAACATGCACTTGAAAAATATAAATTAGAGTTCAATCTTTAATAGTACAAATATGTCGGCAGTAAAAATAAGTGATTTGAAAATTTTCGTTTCAATGTTTTTACTGCTGATTTTTTTTTCATGCAGTGAAAAAACTGCTGATAAAAAACCAGATTCTAAAACCGAAGAAATCACATTTATTGGTTTATCGGAAATTGGTGGTCAATTAGGTTTTTACAGAGTGATAAAAGTTACGAAAGACTCCATTCATTTTGAGACCGGGGCAACCTCAACAAAGAAGCACAAAGAATGGCATTCCGCCATTAAACCGGAGACCTGGAAAAGCATGACCTCTTCTTTTAAAATTAGAAATTTGGACGGCATCGAAAGTTCACCAAGTATTCAACCGATTGATGGTATTGATGAGAGTTTTCAGATTAAAACCAATAAAAAATCTCACGTTTACGTCAACGCACAAAACGATATTCATTACAATCAGTTTGCCCGTTTCAAGCAAGAGCTTTTAAAAATTATTCCTCAGGAATATCAATAAAATTTCATTTTCAAATTAATTCTAAACATTTACTAAATCCAATGCAGGAAAATTTTTCACTAAAACCTTTCAATACTTTTGGAGTAGAAGCAAAAGCAAAATATTTTGTTGAAGTAAATACTGTAGAAGAATTAACTGAAACTCTAAAACTCTCCCACACTCAAACTCTCCCACTCCTATTCTTGGGTGGCGGAAGCAATATCTTGTTTACAAAAGATTTTGACGGTTTAGCAATACAATTAAATTTAAAAGGAATTTCTGAAAAATTTTTAAATGAAAATGAAGTTTTAGTAACAGCAAAAGCCGGAGAAAACTGGCATGAATTCGTTATGTTTTGCCTGAATAAAAATTACGGTGGACTTGAAAATCTTTCTTTAATTCCAGGAAATGTAGGAACCTCACCGATGCAGAATATCGGAGCTTACGGAACCGAAATAAAAGATCATTTTTTAAGCTGTAAAGTTTTGAATTTACAGACATTAGAAGTTGAAAATTTTGATCTGGAAAAATGCAGATTCGGGTACAGAGATTCTATTTTCAAACAAGAAGGAAAAAATAAATATGTGATTTTGGAAGTGAGTTTTAAATTAACCACTCAAAACCACTCCATTAAAACCGAATATGGTGCTATACAATCTGAACTGGAAAATTTAGGAATAAAAAATCCAACAATTCAGGATGTTTCAAAAGCCGTTATTAACATCAGACAAAGCAAACTTCCCGATCCTAAAAAAATTGGTAACGCTGGAAGTTTTTTTAAAAACCCCACTATTCCTTTAACACAGTTTGAAGGTTTAAAATTAAAATTCGACAACATTCAGGGTTATCCGAACGGAAATTTCGTAAAAGTTCCTGCAGGCTGGCTCATCGAACAATGTGGCTGGAAAGGAAAACAAATCGGAAATGTGGCTTCTCATCAATTACAGTCTTTAGTGATTATTAACGCAACGGGAAATGCTTCTGGGAAAGAAATTTTTGATTTTTCAGGTTTAATTATTGATTCCGTTAAAGAAAAATTCGGGATTGAATTGGAAAGAGAGGTTAATATTTTATAGTCTAAAAAGTTCCCTTATATCTTGTCTGACATTTGTCAGTTATTTTAATTTATTCTAAATAAATTTCATATCCGCAAATTTAATTCCTACTTTTGCGGTCGATTTTGCATTCGACAAACTAAAATAATGATGATCAGGCTCTTAACATTTATATTACTTTTTTTCTTCGGCTCTCAACTTTTATTGGCTCAAAACGAGAAATTACAATTAAGCATTAGTATTTCAGGTGAAAGTCAGCAGAAACTGAAAGGCGTTACTGTAAAAAGTTCTCAAAACTCTGCAGTTACGGATGAAAATGGAGTTGCAACATTAGTTTTAAGTGAAGGCAAACATCATCTAAAAATCATCCACTCCAATTATCAGGAAAAAGAGCTTGATGTTACTTTAAACAATTCAAAAACACTTAATTTCCAGCTTCAACCCGTAGATAAACTTGAAGAGATCGTGATTTTCTCTAAAGAAGGAAAAGGTTTAACGACTAAAACCATTATCGACAGAAAAGCAATGGAACATTTGCAACCCTCAAGTTTTACAGATTTGATGGAGCTTTTACCGGGTGGATTGGCAAAAACACCCAATCTGAGTGTAAATAACAGACCCATGCTTCGTGAAAACAGAGGTCAATTTACATATAGAACATCAGAATACAATACAACTGCATTGGGAACCCAATTCATGATAGACGGAAATGTCATCAATTCTAATGCAGACATGCAGGTTTCGTTAGACAACAGACAATTTGGATACTCACCTGAAGCAAGAGAAACTGCCACAACCGGGGTAGATATGAGAACAATTTCCACGAACGACATTGAAAAAGTTGAAATCATCCGAGGAATTCCTTCTGCATCTTATGGAGATTTAACATCCGGAGTGATAAAAATCGAAAGAAAAATTGGCGAATCTCCTTTACAGGCAAGATTTAAAGCAGACGGTTTCAGCAAGCAATATTATGTTGGTAAAGGTTTTAAAGTTAATAACAATTGGCAAATCAGTGCAGGTGCAGACTTTTTAGATTCTAAATCTAATCCGACCGATGATTTTGAAAATTACCAGAGAATGACCGCATCAATCCGTTCAAAAAAGAAAGGAAATCTTTGGTCTAATCCTTTAGAATGGCGTTCAAATATTGATTTTTCAAGCAATATCGATTCGAAGAAAAACGATCCTGATAACGGAGCTCCTGAAATTGATAAATATAAACAGACCCGAACAAAAATTAGTTTTAGTAATAACTTCATTTATAGTTTAAATAAAACATCTTTTTTTGATAAAGTTATTTTAAACACAGCAATTAGACAGGGATTTGAAAAAATTGATCAAACTAAACTGATACAATTATCAGGGCCAAGATCTTTTTCTTTAGCCACAGAACAAGGAGAAAATGTTGGAGTTTTCCCGGTTCTTCGTTATGTGAGCGACTACGCTACAGAAGGAAAACCGTTAGACATTACTGCAATGTTTCAAACGACCGGAACAAGAAGCACTTTTGGAATCAATCATCAATATGAAGCAGGTTTAGACTGGAGGTATTCTAAGAATAATGGCAGGGGGTTGATTTACGATATGAATTCTCCTTATGCTGCAGAATTTAGCAATTCCAGACCAAGACCATTTAATGATATTCCTGCATCTAATTTGATGGCTGCATTTTTAGGAGACCAAATGAGTTATGCCATTGATGAACATAAATTTACATTATATACAGGATTAAGATTCTCAAAACAATTGGGAATAGATAAATCTTACACCATCAGTAAAAAAGTTTTTGTGGAACCAAGAGTAAATCTACAATATAATCTTCCTCATTTAATGATTAATAATTTCCCTTTAAAAACAGATATCACATTAGGGTATGGACAGTTTTACAAGCAACCTACACTTTTAATGCTCTACCCTAACAGAAAATTCTGGGATTATACACAGCTTAATTATTATCACAATGATGCACAATATCGTTATGTAAATTTCATGACGTATGTTCAGAATCTCGAAAATAAAGCGTTAGAAGCTGCTAAAAGTATTAAAAAAGAAATCAGACTAGATCTTTCGTACAGAAATCATAATATATTTTTAACTTATTTCAAGGAAGATATGACAAATGGTTTTCGTCAAATGCTTCATACGACATTACATACTTACAAGCAATATAATGCTTCACAAGTCGACCTTTCACAATGGAACAACGGACCGAATTTAGCCACCACGCCATATGTTGAAAGAAAAACCAACGCCAACTATTCTTTAACTGAAAACGGAAGTGCAACAATTAAAAACGGAATTGAATTCGGTTACACTTCTCCACGTATCAAAGCTATTAATACAAGATTTACTTTAAGCGGTGCCTATTTTAAAACACAGTACAGAAATTCAATCCCTGTTATTGAGCAACCAACCGCATCTATCGGACCTGATGGATTTCCGTACTACGGAATTTACCAAAATGACGATGGATACGTTAATTCAAATATGAATTACAATCTTTTCGTTGATACCTATATCCCTAAACTGGATTTAACGATTTCAGCATCGTTTCAGGGAAGTTTCTTTGACAATAATAGAAATGATCAAAGAATTGCTGAACCAATATCTTATTACGGAATTGATGGCATTATACATACTTTTACCGAAGTCGATAAAACCGATACTTACAAACAATGGTTGGTAAGAAATGTTTCAACATCAGATAATTTAGCCAGAGAATATACTTTTACTTTCGGTGCCAATTTAAAAGTGACCAAAAGTATTTATAAAGACATCAGAACTTCGATGTTTGTTACCCGAATCTTTAATTACAGTGCACCTTATTATTTCAACAATCTTAAGATTGAAAGAATAGGAACAAACAGACCTTATTTCGGGATGGAGTTAACCTACAATTTTTAATATAATTTAAACAAATAGAAAACAACATGAAAAGAAGAGTTTTATTACTAGGTTTAGCAGTAGCTTTGGTAACAGGATTTACAGTAACATCTTGTTCAAGCGATGATGATTTCGGGAAATCAGTTTCTCAGACAGGAGTTTTAACAATGAATTTCACAGGAGAAGAAATTGCTATTTACAAAACTTTAGATATTTCAATTAAAGAAATCAACACTGGAGCTGTAACAGAATTTACCATTCAAAATACCAATGCACATTCTCTTGAATTGCCTTTCGGATCTTACAACATTACCGTAAACGGAATTGTTGTAAAAACAGATTCGGAACAGATTAATGTAGGTGCAACTGCAGTTACAGATATTAAAGTAAATGCTACCAATATTACCATTCCGCTTTTAGCAAAAAGATTTGGTAATGATTTTATCATCGAAGAAGTATTCTTTACAGGAGTGAGAACTCCGGATAATAAAAACTACAACTCAAGCAGATATTTTAAAATCACAAATAACACAGACGAAGATTTAGATGCCGCAAATCTAATTATTGGGCAATCTAATTTCTACACAACATCAAACGATAATCCTACTCCGTACAATGCAAATGACTATTTCCCTGTAAAAGGTGTTATGGTACTTACAAGTGCAACCCCTAAGATTATTCATCCAGGAGATTTTATCGTTGTAGCAGATAACGCAGTAGATCATTCACAAAACACTTCAACAGCCTATAATTTACAGAATGCAGACTGGGAATTCCCTTCTACCAATCCTACTTTAGGACAGGTTGATAACCCAAATGTACCAAATGCAGAGGTAATCTATACTCAGATGACATACAATATGTTTTTCCTTCACAACAGAGGTTTTGAAAGTTATGTAATAGCTCGTTTCCCTGCGGGTGAAAATAAAAACACCTTCCTTCAAAATCAGAAATACGATTATTCTTTTGTAAACAGTGCTGGAAGTGTTACTTCAAAAAGTGTATATAAAATTCCAAACTCATGGATTATTGATGGAGTAAACAACAGTATTCCTACAGATTTTGTTCAGACCCTTACTTCCGCAAGTATAGATGCTGGTTGGACGTCAGTTGGTTCTATGAATAATGATGCAACACGTTACGGAAAATCAGTAAGACGTAAAGTAATTGGGAAAACTTCAGAAAACAAAAACGTATATAAAGACACCAACAACTCATCTTTAGATTTTGTAAAAGACTCTCAACCGAGTTTAAAAAACGGGATTGTACATTAATCTCGGTTTAAAATTTATTTAAAACATATTTATGTTCAATATTAAAACTTCTTTCGCAGCACTATTTGTAATTTGTTTTTCTTTGTTGAAAGCTCAGGACAGTATTGATTTTTTTAATAAATATCGCAATCAATACTGTGCGGAAAGAAATTTAAAATCTCAGTTTTACTATAATCCGGCTTCCATGTCGGATTATAGTTCTACTTCTTTCTCAGAATTCGGAATTGGTTATCATTCAGAAAAAAAAGATATTTACAGAGAACAGCTTGGTTCTGGAGATAAAGGTTTGAAAATTTACGTCAATTCTTTTCAAAAGCTTAATGATAAAAGAGCGGTTTGGGGAAAGGCAAGCTACGAAAGTCAGAAACAATTAAAAATTAAATGGAACGAAAATCTGGATTTTGACCGTGTTGCACCTTATGTTTTGGCAGATTCTGTAGGCGGAGATTTAAAACTGGAAAGATATTCTTTTGCAGGAGGTTATTCTGAGAAATTCAACCGTTTTACTTTAGGACTTGAAGCCAACTATACCGCACAATTGGGTTACCGCTCAAGAGACCCGAGAATTAACAATACAACCTCAGATCTTTATGTAAATCTAGGTTTAAATTACAATATTTTCAGAGAATATGAAGTTGGAATTTTCACAAGATTAAATAAATATACACAGAACAGCAGCATCTCATTCGTGAGTCTTTTAGGAAATCCTTACCTCTACCAAATGGTAGGATTAGGGTACTCTAACAACTTTTTTAACGGAGGAAAAAATGCTATTGCATTTGAAGAATTAGGTTACCAAGTCGGAGCTCAGATCACTAATAAAGCAGGAAAAGATTTTTACATTCAAGCAGTTGCTGGAAATTCTAAAAACACCAAAAACATCCAAATAAATAATCAATTTTTTAAAGCTTCAGCTTTACAGAACGAGCAGTTTATTTTCGAAGGTGCAAAATTTTTCAATCTAAACAACCATCACAGATTCGGGATTTTTGCCAATTACTCTGCTTCTGTAAAAACTGGAACTGAGTTTGGTTATTCTATCAATACTCAGCGTACAGAGCAGATCTTCCAGAGAAAAGCTTATCGTAATGAGACTTATGCTTCTTTATTCAAACTGATGTATCAATTATCAAAAGATAATTTCACATTGAATGCAACGCCATTTTTCAGTCAGCAGGAAATTAAAGAAAGAAGATTATATCCGGTTTCGGGACAAAAATTTGTTTACAATTATTTTGGAATCAATGCAGATTTTCAGCAAAAATTAAACAAAAACCAAGTATTGAGTTTTAGTCCTTATTTCACAAAACGAGTTGTAAATAAATCAATCTCGGCAATTACATCAGTTGGAAATACTGCCATCAATGATTGGATTCTTCAGGATTACCAATTTCAGGCAAGCGACATCAGCACTTTTGGAGCATCTTTAAGATACGACATTAAATTGGAGAAACTTCCGGCATTCTTTGTAAGTGTAGAATATCAATCACAGAAAATTCAGAAAAAAAACAATAATTTTGTCGGCGCAAGTTTAGGAATTACATTTTAGAAATTGAAAGATTAAGAGATTAAAGATTTTATGAGAAGTAGTCCTTAAAGCGAAACTCAACTTAATTTGTCTCAACTTTTTAATGAACCTTAATAGTTTAAAAATTAAAATAGTAAGAGAATTAAAATAAATTTATAATAGAAAAGTATCAAAAGAATATTTAATTTAAAATGAAAAGAGGAATTTATTGGAGTTTAGGATTGATTTTATTTATTCTTTGGAGTTTCACTTCAAAAGTTGGAAATGAGTTATCAAATATTCAGGAGCCATCTATTGAAGACATAGTAAAAAGCTACAAAAAAGCAATTACAGAATGGCCAAAACCCAATATTGACCACGGTGTAAAATGGGAGGAATTTGCAGCCATCAAAACAGATTCTGCTTATTTCACAGAGCAGGACAAGCCAAATGTTATTTTAGGAAAAATGCTTTTTTTTGATCCTAAATTATCAAAGTCCAACCAGATTTCCTGCAGTACTTGTCACGACCCCGAAATGGGATGGCAAGACCGAAGACGTGTTGCACTTGGAAACGACCACCTTTTAGGAAACAGAAACACTATTTCTCTTTACAACATCGCCGAAAGAACTTCTTTTTTCTGGGACGGAAGAGCTAAAACTCTTGAAGAGCAGGCTTCAGGACCTCTTGGAGCACATCACGAGATGGCAATGGATGTGAAAACACTTCCCGCAAAAATTCAGAATATAAAAGGATACAATTCGCTTTTCAAAAATGCTTACGGAACCGAAAAAGTAACGTACGATAAAATCGTAAAAGCCATTGCTGATTTCCAGAAAACCATCAAAAGTCAGCCAAGCCGTTTTGATAAATTTCTTGAAGGAAAATACAACTCTTTAACAGATGAAGAAATCTACGGAATGCATATTTTCCGTACTAAAGCTCGTTGTATGAACTGTCACAGCGGAAAATATTTAACTGATGAATCTTTCCACAATATTGGTTTAACTTACTATAAAAGAAAATACGAAGATCTAGGCTTATACAACATAACCAAAAAAGCTGAAGATGTTGGAAAATTCAAAACACCACAATTAAGAGATTTAGCACTCACTCAACCTTGGATGCACAATGGGCTTTTCGATGATTTGGAAGGAGTTGTCAACATGTACAACAGCGGAATGCATCAACTCGATCCTAACGCAGAAAAAAAGTTGGCAGATCCACTTCATCCTTCAACAGACCCTTTGTTGCAAAAACTAAATTTAAATAAAGAAGAAGTAAAAGCTTTAGTTTCTTTTCTTGAATCTCTTTCAGGAACAAAATACAAAATGAGAAGACCGGAGTTTCCTGTGGAATAAATTAATTTCTTTTTAAAACCAAATCTTCGTTCGTTTTAACAGAATAGCTTATTTTAGTTCAAATATTTCTAAATAGCTATGGCAGATAAAATGCATTCTGATAAAGAATTAAAAAAAACGATTCAGGATCACCTCAATAAAACGCATTACGTAAAAGTTTTCTTTTCCGAAGAATGCCCGGAAGAGTTTACTTCAGGCTTTATTCTGAATGTATCTGAAAAATTTTTAATGGTTCAGGAGTCTCACAATTTTACTTTAGACGGAATAAAAATTGTTCCTTACAATAAGATAATAAGAACCCGTCACAAGAAATTTGAAAAAACTTCTGAGAAAATATTTTCAGAAGAAGGTCTGATCAATTTTAATCAAAAAATCATTAGCAATACTTCGTTAAAGAGTTTTGAATCCTTATTTAAATCTTTAAAAAAGCAAAATTTTCACTGCATCGTAGAAAGTTCTACAAAAAAGAAAAACATATTTTCTATCGGCGAAATTTTAGAAATAAATGAAAAATATGTAGTGATTAAAAACTATGACGCTACCGGAAAAATTGAAAAAAAATCTGACAAAATTCTATTTAAAAATATCCATTTTATTACTTTTAATGACCGATATTCACTAACGTTCAGAAAATATTTAACCGAATAAATAAAAAACACAAATATGAAAATCGCCATCATCGGAGCCGGAAATATGGGTTTATCTTTTTCAAAATCATTTTTGAAATATGAACTCATTAAACCTGAAAACCTTCACCTGATTACAAGAAGCCAATCTAAAATTCCGAAAATAAAAGAAGAATTTCCCAAATCTGAAATTTCTGTATTTGAAGAAGTGAAAAATTTGGATGCAGATCTTATAATCATTGCCGTAAAACCACAGGATTTCCAAAAAGTAGCGGAAAGTTTTCAGTTTTCATTAAATGAAAATCAGATGATTTTGTCGATTATGGCAGGAATTAAAATTGAAAAAATTCAGAACTCATTAAATCACAAACCTGTCGTAAGAGCAATGCCCAACTCTCCTACTCTTTTGGGAATGGGAATCACAGGTTACACTTCTGCAGAAGGAATTTCATTTAATCAGTTAATGAATATCGAAAGGCTTCTGAACAGCACCGGAAGATCTGTTTATTTGGAAAACGAAGATTTATTAGACGGAGTTACTGCCCTTTCAGGAAGCGGACCAGCGTATTTTTATTACATCGTAGACGCGATGATTAAAGCCGGAACAGAAATGGGAATCGATGAAAATTTGTCTAAACTTTTCGTAAAACAAACGATGTTGGGCGCTTATCATTTAATCAATAACTCTGATAAAAACCTGGAAGATCTTATCAAAGATGTTGCTTCAAAAGGTGGTACAACCGAAGCGGCACTGAAAACCTTTGAAGAAAATAATTTTAAGGGAATTTTGCAGCAAGGAATTTTAAATGCTGAAAAACGAGCGAAGGAATTGAATGGGTAATGAAAAATGCTTCGACTTCGCTCAGCATGACATCGCTAAAAATTTATTGCTGAAATATAAAAGTTAGTATTAGGAAATGTCATGCTGAGCGGAGTCGAAGCATCTCAATTTATTTAACATAGCTTTCAAATCTTCTTTCTAAAAAATTCCGAATCAAAAATCCCAGAAACACTCCAAAAGTATTCAGCAAAACATCATCCACATCAAATACTCCCAATCTTGAAAAATACTGCAGTGCTTCTACAATCACAATGGCAGAAACAAAAGTGATGATGAGGCTTTTTAAATTTTTTAACTGTGGAAAAATCCATCCTAAAAAACCAAAAGGAATAAACATCACCACATTTCCCAAAACAATTCTAATAATATCAAGCCAGCTTATTGTTTCATGAATAAACCAAATTGTTGAAACAATCGGTTTAATTCTCACAATATTATCTTCATACTGCAATCTTCCCATCCCGAAAAACATCAGATAGAGCAGAAAAATGGTGTACGGTAAAATGATGAATTTATAAAATTTCTTTAACATCATTTGCAAAGTTATTCATTTCAAAGCACTAAATTTGGCGTGTTAAACTAATTTAATGAAATACGTCTTACTTACGCTCATTTCAGCGATGTTGCTATCGGTTTCTTGGCCGACTTACGGAGTTCCATTTTTTATATTCTTTGCCCTCGTTCCGCTTTTGATGATGGAACATGGTGTTTCTAAATTTTCAAATTACAACAGAAAAAGCTGGGTTGTTTTCGGTCTTTCTTATCTGTGTTTTGTGATTTGGAATGTAGTTACCACAGGCTGGCTGTACGGATCAAAAAATCCGGATGGAAGTCATTCGATGATGGCGGTCCTATTTCCGGTTTTGGTCAATTCTTTTTTATATTCACTCGTTTTTCAATGTTATCATTGGTATAAAAATGCACAGGGAACGTATTGGGGAATGGCTTTTTTAGTAGCAATCTGGATGAGTTTTGAAAAATTTCATCTCAATTGGGAATTAACTTGGCCTTGGCTGAATCTTGGAAATGCTTTTTCAGATTACCCGAAACTGATTCAGTGGTACGATACTTTAGGATCAACCGGAGGAAGCTTTTGGATTTTATTGGTCAATTTACTCATATTTTACACTATCAGAATTTGGGAAGCCGGAAGAAAAAGGAAAGATTTAATTATTAATATTTCTGCAACGGTACTTTTAATCGGTCTTCCGATGATTATTTCATTAATAAAATTCAATAGTTTTAATGAAAAACCGATTGGTGAAGTCAGTGTTTTAATGTTGCAACCAGATCTTGATCCTTATGGTGAAAAATATTCTAAAGACAGCATCACGATTCAGAATGATCTTTTAGCTTTAGCCGAAAACAATACCAAAGGAAAAATTGATTATTACATTGCGCCCGAAACAGCACTTCCCGGAAGAGGTTCTATTTCTGAGACCGCTTTTGAAAAAAGTGAACTTTTAAGTAATGTAAAAGGTTTTCTTGCGAAACATCCCGGTTCTGTTTTTACAACGGGAATTTCTTCACACAAATATTTTTTAGATAAAAATACTGTTCCAACAAATGCTTATCAAATTAATGACCGAGTTTGGGTAGAAAGTTATAATTCTGCAGTACAAATCATCCCGAATCAAAAAGTTGAAGTTTACCACAAAGGAAAGCTTGTTCCGGGCGTTGAAATTTTCCCTTACATGAGTGTTTTAAAACCACTTTTAGGTAATGCGATGATTAATTTGGGAGGAACTGTTGCTTCATTGGGAACAGATAAAGAGCGTGTTGCATTTTCAAATCCTTATAATAAAGGAAAGATCGCACCGATTATTTGTTATGAAAGTATTTATGGTGAATTTGTAACCGACTATGTAAAAAAAGGCGCCAACTTCCTCGGAATTATGACCAATGATTCTTGGTGGGGAGTAACAGAAGGTCACAAACAGCTCCTTTCTTATGCAAGAATGAGAGCTATTGAAACCAGAAGAGAAATTGTACGAGCTGCAAACAGCGGAATTTCTGCGCATATTAATGCTAAAGGTGAAATCTTAGAAGACACTTTTTATGGCGATCAGACAACCTTATTCGCTAAAGTTAATCTTTATGAGGGCGAAACGTTTTATGTAAGAACAGGAGATTTTCTTTCCCGAGTTTCTATTTTTGCTTTAGGGTTTTTGCTGTTTTATTTTCTGATTAAAAGGTTTCAGAATAGAATGAAAAAGGAAAACAAAAAGTAAACTTTTAAATATTGGAAAGTTTCATATAAATAAAAAACCAGCCAATTGGCTGGTTTTCTCTGTTTAATTTAAGTTTAAAAAATCAAATTCAAACTACTATTTACCTGATCATTAGTTTTTGGACCACCCAGTTGTTGTTAATTTTAATTTTCAGAATATACATTCCTTTTGGAAGATCAGAAACGGTTACCGACTGATCGCTGTTGAGCTGTACATTTAGTTTTTTCCCATCCATTGAATACATTTCCACCGCAGTTGCTTTTTCACCTTTAATGAAAACTTTTTCAGAAGCCGGATTTGGATAGATCGACAGTTGTGTTTTTGCTGAAAAATCATTTACACCTAATGTATTTTCTACTGACGGATCAGAGTAAACTTTTGATGCATCAATTGATCTTACACTCCAATATACTTGCTGAATAGAAGAATCAAGCGTTAAAAACCAAGATGGCGTAGTTACAATATACTTTGCCACATCTTGCGCTCCCGGACTTGTTCCGACTTTAATTTCATATTGTAAAGCATTGACCGGAGTTTTATCATCCGTTGCGCCACTCCATGTAAAATTGAATGTATTTCCGTTTTTGTTTAAATGTAAACTGGTTGGAGCAGTTGGTTTTAAATTGGCTGCCGTAGAAGTATTTTTATAAAGTTTGGTGAATGAATTTAAATCTGGATCAGCCCAATCGAAGCCCGTCATTAAAACATCCAGATGATTGTTTCCGTCGTAATCAAAAAGCCTTACATTTCCTGTTCCGCCAAGATTATACAAAGAAGTATTGGTTGCTTTTGTAAAAGATTGGGAAGCCGGATTGTAAAGAAAAACATTCACCGCTCCGTCATTATTTTTATCATCACCAATGACTATAAAATCGTAATATCCATCATTATTAAGATCTCCAACATCTACACTTGAAGCAGAAAGCCCTTCTCCGGAAATCCCCTGAGTTGTAAACTGACCTGTTCCGTCATTCATAAAGACACCAAGATATTCGTCATAATTTCCATCCTGACCAATCGCTACCAAATCTAAAAAACCATCTGCATTAAAGTCTGCATACGCTAATTTCCCGCTCGCTAAAGGCAGTAAAGTTTGAGATTCCTGAAGTGTACCATTCGAATTTAGATATACTTTAAAAACAGGATTGGTATCTTTATCATAACCGAAAATGACTACATCCAGAAGCTGATCATTATTCAGATCTAATACTTTAAAACTTCCATTCTGAGTTCCGGGAAGCCACGACTGAGTTAGTTGAAAACCATTACCTGCGTTTTTATAAAAACTTAAATCATACACAAAACCGGTTCCTTGAACATATTGAGGTCCGTTGATTGCATAATCCTGTTTTCCATCATGATTAAAATCAAAAACTTCAATAGAGCCGTACACTTTTCCGGCAGTATCTTCTACTTTTGAAAAACCAGTTCCATTATTTAGAAAACGATAGTGTTTGTAATTAACAACATCCTGATAACTCAAACCAGTAGAAACAATATCTAATAATCCGTCATTATTATAATCTATAAATTTAATATCTCCTAAATGCGTAACATCAGTTCCTAAATCTCCATAAGCAGAAAAAACGCCATTATTATTAATATAAGCTTCATTAAAGGTAACATCTGCACCTCCGTCTGCATCTACATCTATAGCGCCATTATATACAACATCCGGTTTTCCGTCATTATTAAAATCACCAATATCGCTGGATCCGTAAAAGAAATTTTTTATACTGCTGGAAACTTCAGAAAAAGTTTGAGCCTGAAACATCATAGGAATAAAAAAAGCAAAAACATACAACTTTTTCATTTTATTTTTATTTAGATTAATTAAAAACAAAGATAATATCAAATATTATTTCAGCGTTCAAATTGAGACTGATATTTATCACATGCCCACATCCGAGAGACTTTAAAGAATGCAAATGAATGGGTAAGTCATTAAAAATGATAAATATTTATTATAAAATTTATACAAAGACTTGTCTATCTAAAAAAATCTTCGTTATTTTGCAACCTCAAATATTATACAAATAAGAACATCGAGATATGTCAAGAATTTGCCAGATAACAGGAAAGCGTGCAATGGTTGGTAACAACGTTTCCCACGCTAATAACAAAACGAAGCGTCGTTTTGAAATTAACTTATTGGAAAAGAAATTTTACCTTCCAGAGCAAGACAAGCACGTTACGCTTAAAGTTTCAGCTCATGGATTGAGAATCATTAACAAGATTGGAATCGAAGAGGCTATCGAAAGAGGCATCAGAGAAGGATTGATTAAAAAGAACTAAAATCATGGCAAAAAAAGGAAATAGAGTTCAAGTAATACTTGAATGTACAGAGCACAAAGAAAGCGGTATGCCAGGAATGTCTAGATACATTTCTACAAAAAATAAAAAGAACACTACAGAAAGATTGGAATTGAAAAAATACAATCCGGTTCTTAAGAGATCTACCCTTCACAAAGAAATCAAGTAATTTATAAATATAATTTACCATGGCAAAGAAAGTAGTAGCAACCCTACAAAGCGGACAGTCTAAAAAAATGACTAAAGTCGTGAAAATGGTGAAGTCTTCTAAATCAGGAGCTTACGTTTTCGAAGAAAAAGTAATGAATGCAGACGAAGTTGAAGGTTTTTTGAAAAAATAATCCAGAACTTTATTTACAATACAAAAACTACTCATATTTTGGGTAGTTTTTTTGTTATCTTTGCTTTTCTAAGCAGGAAGCAAGATGTTGGAAGCTGGATGTTTACAAAATAAAACATTATAATTGTAAACATCCAGCTTCCTGCTCCCAACTTCCAACATTAATTAAAATTCCGAAATTCATACAATGAGTTGGTTTAAAAATATTTTCAAAAAAGAAGAAAAAGAAACTTTAGATAAAGGTTTGGAAAAATCGAATCAGGGTTTCTTTGAAAAAATGACTAAAGCCGTAGTCGGCAAAAGCAAAGTAGATGACGAAGTTCTGGATAATCTGGAAGAAATACTGATTGCTTCAGACGTTGGAGCTTCTACAACCATCAAAATCATTGAGAGAATTGAAGAACGTGTTGCCAGAGACAAGTATGTCGGCGTAAATGAATTAGACCAAATTCTACGCGAAGAAATCTCCGGACTTCTTTTAGAAAATCCACACGCAGGAAGCGGAAACATTGACACAAGTAAAAAACCATACGTTATTATGGTTGTCGGTGTAAACGGTGTTGGAAAAACCACCACTATCGGAAAACTGGCTCATCAGTTTAAATCTGAAGGTAAAAAAGTAGTTTTAGGAGCTGCAGATACTTTTAGAGCTGCTGCAGTTGATCAATTGGTTATCTGGAGTGAAAGAGTTGGCGTTCCTATCGTAAAACAGGAAATGGGTTCTGATCCTGCTTCTGTTGCTTTTGACACGGTACAAAGTGCCGTTGCTCAGGATGCCGATGTTGTTATTATTGACACCGCTGGAAGACTTCACAATAAAATTAATTTGATGAATGAACTTTCTAAAATCAAGAGAGTGATGCAAAAGGTTATTCCTGATGCTCCACACGAGATTTTATTGGTTCTTGATGGTTCTACAGGTCAGAATGCCTTTGAACAGGCAAAACAGTTTACAGCAGCTACTGAAGTGAATGCTTTAGCAGTAACAAAATTAGACGGAACTGCAAAAGGCGGTGTGGTAATTGGTATTTCAGATCAATTTCAGATTCCGGTAAAATATATTGGTGTTGGAGAAAAAATGCAAGATCTTCAACTTTTTAATGGTACAGAGTTTGTAGATTCGTTCTTCAAGAAGAGATAAATTCTTTTTGAAAACAAATCAAACAAATTTATTAACATTAAAAAAATTAAAATTATGGGATTTATAACATGGATTATCTTTGGTCTATTGGCAGGAGCACTTGCTAAAGTGATTATGCCCGGAAAACAAGGCGGCGGATGGCTGATTACGATTATCTTAGGTATCGTTGGTGCTTTCGTCGGCGGCTTGATAGGAGTATATATTCTTCACTGGGGCGATGTAGATTCTTTCTGGAATTTCAGAAGCTGGTTCCTTGCCATTGGTGGTGCAATCCTTGTACTCTGGCTTTACGGAATGGCAACTAGGAAATAAATAAATTCTTTTAAAAAAACAAAATCCCGATTTGAAAATTTCAAATCGGGATTTTTATGAACAATATAATTTAGTCTATTTTGATTCTGTAAGGCATTTCCATTTTTACCTCAGATTTTAATTTCTCACTGGTAAGCTGTTCTAAAATCTCATAGTTTGCTTTACCAATTTTATTCTTGATGACTCTTGCAGAGATATCGTCTTCATTCAGATCTTCAAAAATCTGCTCAAATGCAGTCATCTTTTTAGGATAAGACGCAACGTTATAAGATTTCAAATTTGCTTTTTGTGCAGCAAATTTCACTGCATCATTTAAAGTTCCCAATTCGTCTACCAAGCCGATTTGTTTTGCACGAACTCCGCTCCAAACTCTTCCACCTCCGATGTTATCAATCTGCTCAAAAGTCTGTTTTCTGTTTTGAGTCACAAAATGTACAAATCTTTTATAAGTTCCTTCAACACTTCTCGTCATTAAATTCACTCCATAAGGCGTAAGACCGTGCAATGAAGAATAATAAGCCGAGTTGGCATTGGTAGCAACAATATCAGAACGCACTCCGTTTTTATTGGCAATATCTTTAAAGTAAGGCAATACTCCGAAAACTCCGATAGACCCTGTTAAAGTATTTGGTTCAGAATAAATTTTATCCGCTCCCATTGCAATATAATATCCACCTGAAGCAGCATAATCACCGAAAGAAACAACCAGAGGTTTTGTTTTTTTCAACCGTTGAAGTTCAAATAAAATCTCATCAGAGGCATTTGCACTTCCTCCCGGAGAATTAATTCTTAAAACTACCGCTTTTACTTTTTTGTCTTCCTGAAGTTCTTTAATATACTTGATATACTTTTCAGAATAAATTTCATTGTATTCATCACCGCTATTGATAGAACCTGACGCGTATAAAACTGCTACTTTTTCACCTGAGCTATCTTTATCTTTAAAAGAATCGATATATTTTTGTAGCGAAACTTTGTTTAGTTTATCTTTTTCAGCAATACTCAGTTTTGTTTTGATTAACTGATCGTACTCAGTTTTCTGAATAAGTTTATCAGCCAGTTTATATTTTACCGTTAAATCTGGAATCATTCCGTATAAGCTGTCTACAACAGTTTTGAACTCTTCAGCATTCATTTTTCTTGAGGCTGCCATTTTAGATGAAGTATTTCCCCAAATATCATTTAATAAGGTACTCAACTGCTCCTGATTTTCCGGCGAAATATCATTTCTTAAGAAAGGTTCTACAGCAGATTTAAATTTCCCGTGACGGATTACTTCAATCCCGATTCCATATTTTTCAGCAAAATCTTTAAAGAAAGTTACTTCTGTAGCCAAACCTTTAAGCTCAATTCCACCTGATGGATTTAAATAATACTGATCAGCAACAGAACCTAAATAATAGGAAGCCTGTGAAACCGCATTTCCGTAAGCATAAACAAATTTTCCGCTTTTCTTGAAATCTTCAATAGCATTTCTCAAATCATCAATCTGAGTAGTTCCTGCGCTAATATGGTCGGTTTCAATACTGATACCTTTAATATTATCATCATCTTTCGCTTTATGAATAGCTTCCACAGCATCATAAATCAAAATATTCTGATTCTTATCTTTAATATTAAAAATACTTTGCTGCTCTTCTGTAGGACTATCAATAATAGAAGTCTTCAGATTAATAGTTAAAACTGAATTCTTTTTTACATCCACCGATTTCTCTCCACTCATTGAACTGACAGCAATCATGATAATAAAAAAGAAGAAAAACACGAAGCATAATATAACAATAGCCACTATATTTGCTAATACATTTTTAAAGAAACTCTTCATAAACAATCATTTTTCTATATGTCGCAACATAAGGTGGTTTTGTTACTCGGAAGTAACATTGGCAATCAAAAAAATAATATTGACCTCGCTTTAACCAAAATAAGTGAAGCTTGTACAATATTAAAAAAGAGTGAATATTTGACTTCAGAACCCGTAGAATTTGCCAGTTGTAATATTTTTTGTAATATTGCAACAATAATATCTACTCACCTATCACCTATTCAACTGCTTGATTACGTGAAAAAAATAGAAATTGAAATGGGTCGGCTTACTGATTCTTCAGTTTCGAAAGTTTACACAGACAGAATAATCGACATTGATATTGTGAAGTATGATGAGTTAAAATTTATATCAGAAAGGTTAGAAATCCCTCATAACAAACATCTTTTTGAAAGGGAATTTTCTAAGATATTATTAAAAGAATTTATTTAAAAAAACAAACACATAAAACAATTGTATGAAATTAGGTTTATTATTATTGTCCATTTTGCCTATGGCAACCTATGCACAGGACAGTATTTCCGTTAACTCTACAAACGAATATCCCAATACATTTTCTTCTGGTTCTGCAAATGTTCAAAAATTTGACAACAAAGCAAGAAGATTCAACGATTGGTCTATTTCTGTGGGTGGAGGTGCAGCATTTATGATGAACTCAGATCTTACTTCTTTTTATGACAAAAAGGTAAACTGGGGATACAACAGCTATGTGAGTATAGACAAACAAATCTCGCACACTTTTGGAATAAGTATAGCCTATCAAAGAGGTGAAACAAACCAAAAAGGAATGCAGGATGGCGCACGTGGACAACTAGCCGGTGTAGGAGTTGCAAAAACAAAATACAATCAAATTGCTTTATTAGGAGATGTTAACTTTTCAAATCTTTTGAGAAGAGTTGATAACCACTCGCCTTACAGATGGGCTTTTCATGGTTATGGAGGAGTTGGTTTAATGAACTTCAAAACATCTTTACATGATAATGATGAATTTAGATGGAGTAATTCACCTAGAAGAGTACCATTATTTATTGATCAAAAGCTTGACATCAGTTCATTTTATTATCAATTTGGTGCAGGTTTGAAATATAAAGTTTCAAAACTTATTGATATCGAAGCCAGAGCGATGTATATTATCAGTGGTGATGATGAGTTCGATGGTGGCGGTTGGGCAGAGCCTGCAGATTATGTTGCAAGCAGCGCCAACTCTAAGTATAATATGATCAACGATAAAAGATCAGATAATATGTTAACGGTTAATTTAGGTGTATCATTTAAATTAGGAAAACATATGTCTCATCTAGCTTGGCATGATCCTTTGCAGGAAGTTTATTACAGAACTAATGTACTTGAAAATACAGCCAACGAATTAGTTGTATGCGAAAAAGGAGACAATGATAATGATGGCGTTTGTGATGACTGGGACAGAGAGCTGAATACTCCTGCAGGAGCAAGAGTTGACGGTGCGGGTGTAGCATTGGATATGGATCTTGATGGGGTCATCGATTTATACGACAAATGTGTTACCGTTCCAGGATCTCCTGATAACAATGGTTGTCCTGTGAACTAAGCATTCAATAAAAATTCATTTAATTAACTAAATAAATAAAAATACATACTATGAAATTAAGTTTAGCAATTGTTGCCTTAGCATTAGCTGTTCCTACAGTGAGCTATGCACAAGATTCAATAGCCGTAGTTTCTACCGACGAGTATCCAAATACATTTTCTTCAGGTTCTGCCAATGTCTCACCTTTCACTCAAAAATCTAAAAGATTTAATGATTGGGCTGTTTCATTTGGTGCAGGGGTTCCCTTACTGCAATCAGGAGATTTAACGTCTATTAAAAACGGTAACGGTAAAAACCTTTTTGGTTATTCTGCTTATGTAAGTGTTGACAAAGCAATTACCCATGCTTTCGGAATTAACTTACAATACGACAGAGGAGAAACCAGACAAGGTTGGTTTAATACAAAAGATCCTGCCCCTTCTGCTAATTTAAATGAAGTAGGTGCAAGAACACAATATGATGCAATCTCGTTATTAGGTGATATTAACTTTTCAAATCTTTTAAGAAGAGTTGATAACAAATCTACTTACAGATGGGCATTACATGGTTATGCAGGTATTGGTACAATTGCCTATAGAGCATATCAAAAAGATGCAAACGGACAAAGATTAATGACAGAGATTAAACCATTTAAATTTGGTTCTTTCTTTGGACAAGCTGGAGCCGGTCTTAAATTTAAAGTAAACAGAAGATTAGATCTTGAAGGAAGACTAATGTATGTTTACACAGGTGATGATGAATTTGACGGTGGTGGAGCTCAATACAGCGCTATTAATCAAAGAGAAGAACAGGTTTCTGACAACTTCTTTAACGCTACCATTGGTCTATCTTTAAAATTAGGAAAACACGAATCTCACCTAATGTGGCATGATCCATTGCAGGAGATTTATTACAAATTAGATGTTTTGGCTAATAAAAACCAGGATATTGAAGTTTGTAAAAAAGGAGATGCCGATAATGACGGAGTTTGCGACGATTGGGACAGACAGCTTGATACTCCTGCAGGAGCAAGAGTTGACGGTGCTGGTGTAGCTCTTGATGCAGATTTAGATGGAGTAATCGATCTTCACGATAAATGTGTAACAGTTCCGGGACCTGTAGAAAATCAAGGTTGTCCATTGACGCCAACTACTCCGGTAGGACCAATCGATGAAACGGTAACCAACATGGAAGGAATTGAGTTTGATTTAAATTCTGACAGAATTTTACCAAACAACACACCAATTCTTAACAACGCTGTAAACTATATCAATTCTTCAAACGGTACTTATACTGTAATTGGAGCAACTGATACCAGAGCTTCTGACGAATACAACCAAAAATTGTCTGAAAGAAGAGCAAACAGTGTAAAAAATTATCTAATCAAAAATGGTGTAGATTCTTCTAAACTAAACGCTGTAGGTAGAGGTGAAAAAGACCTTAAATACCCAGAGTGTGATCCTGCTACTAAATGTCCTGAATGGAAAAACAGAGCAAACAGAAGAGTTTATTTCGAAGCTAAATAATAAAAACTTCTTATTATAAAATGAAAGCCATGCATTGCGTGGCTTTTTTTGTTTCAATACTTTCCTTACATTTACCTTATGATTTCCGCTAAAGATTTTAATGAACTTAAAAATAAAACCCTTAAGCATTTTTGGGGTTATGATCAATTCAGAGATTCTCAAGAGCCGGTTATTGATTCTGTTCTCAACAGAAAAGACACCTTAGTTCTTCTTCCCACTGGCGCCGGAAAATCATTATGTTATCAGCTTCCCGCTTTATTACAAGAAGGAACTTGTCTTGTCATTTCACCTTTATTGGCGTTGATGAAAGATCAGGTTAACCAATTAAAATTCCGAGGAATTGAAGCAGAGTATCTAAGTTCGGAACTGGATGAGTTTGATGCCGAAGTTATTTACAACAGATGCAAAGACGGTTTAACAAAACTATTATACGTTTCACCTGAAAGACTCACCAATAAACTTTTTCTTCAGCAAATTGAAGAAATTCAGCTATCATTTATTGCGGTGGATGAAGCGCACTGTATTTCAGAATGGGGACAAGATTTCAGACCAAGTTATCAGAATATCAAAGATTTTAGGAAAAACAATCCTGAAATTACATGTCTTGCATTAACAGCAACAGCGACTTCAAAAGTTTTAGAGGAAATTAAAACTAAGCTTGAGCTTAAAGATCCTAAGATTTTTCAAAAAAGTTTTAAAAGAGACAATATTAAACTATTTTCTGAAGAAATTTCAGACAAGTATCAAAAAGTTTTTAACATCCTTAAATATGCTAAAGAATCGGGAATTATCTATGTGAGAACCCGAAAAGACGCAGAATTACTTACCGAATTTCTTCACCGACATAAAATTCAGAATGTGGATTATTTCCATGCAGGTTTATCAACAAAAGAGAAAAACGAAAGACAAAATTTCTGGAACAGCAGTGATCAAAATGTACTTATTTCAACCAACGCTTTTGGAATGGGAATCGACAAAGACAATGTACGTTTCGTCATTCACTTCTCCCCTTCTCAGTCGATTGAAAATTATTATCAGGAAATCGGTCGTGCAGGAAGAGATGGCAAAAAAAGTTATGCATTTATGCTTTGGAATAAGCAGGAAATTTCAAATTTTGATCAGATTTTAAGAAATCAAATTCCCAATAAAGCAGAGTTTTTAAAAATTATTTCTTATCTGTATTCTAAATTTCAGGTGGCTGAATTTGAGCTTCCCGAAAAGGTTTTTCAATTAAATACTTCAGGAATCCAGAGTTTTACTAAACTTTCAACAGCTAAGATTAAAAATGTTCTGAATTTCCTTCACACTCAGGAAATCATTTTTCACAACAGTAATAAAAGTTTGTCGTCACTTGAGCTTTTAATTAAACCTGATGAAATTGATCAGCTTCCACAGAAAGATGCTTATTTTATTGAACTTCTTCTACGTTCTATTTCAGGAATTACTACACACAAAGTAATGTTTAGCGAGCAGAATGTAAGCAATAAAATAGGAGTAAGCGTTCATCTGATTAAAGAACGCCTGAAAGAATTACAGCAGAAAAATTATTTGGAATATATTGATGGAGCTTTGGCGAGTGTAAAATTTCTAAAACCACGAGACGAAAGAGCCATCAACGGATTATACTGGAATCTTTTTGAACACATTCAAAAAAATAAAATCCAGAAATGGGAAGAGATGAAATTTTTCATCGAAGACAATCAATACTGCAAAATGAAATTGATACTCTCCTATTTTGGCGAAAAAAACACTAAAAACTGCGGACAATGTACCGTTTGTGAAAAAAATAAGCAATCTATTTTTGGCAAAAATGTTTCTTTGGAAATCATTAAAGTTTTAAATAAAAAGCCCGCAACCGTTGAAGAAATTTCTATACAGCTACAGTTTCATTCTAAAGAAAATATTTTAGAAAATCTTATTTTCTTATTAGATTCCGGAAAAGTAAAAATGCTGAATTTTAGAACCTATAGTTTAGTGTAAACGCATCTTTGTGATTTCGACGAAGGGAGAAATCTGCTTTATGAGAGATGCTTCGACTTCGCTCAGCATGACACCGTTAGTAACATTCAGTTTTAAAATGTTTAAATTATTCAATCTTTAAATATTTAAATCAACAAAGATTATCTTTGCATCATGAAATCATTGAAAGTCGTTTTTTTAGGCACTCCCGAGTTTGCAAAGACTGCATTAGAGGCCATTCACCAATCTTATCATGAAGTTGTAGGCGTTGTAACCGTTGCAGATAAAGCAAGCGGACGCGGACAAAAAATCAATCAATCTCCTGTAAAAGTTTTTGCTGTAGAAAATAATATTCCTGTTTTTCAACCTGAAAAATTAAGAAATCCTGAATTTTTAGAGGAATTGAAAAAATTGGATGCCGATGTTTTTGTTGTTGTTGCTTTCAGAATGATGCCTAAAGTTTTGTTTGAAATGCCTAGAATGGGAACTTTCAACCTTCATGCTTCGTTGCTTCCTGATTACAGAGGTGCTGCTCCAATTAATTATGCAGTAATTAATGGCGAAGAAAAAACAGGCGCAACGACGTTCTTTATTAATGAAAAAATTGATGAAGGAAATATTTTATTGCAGGAAGAAATTCCGGTTTTGGAAAATGAAAACGCAGGAAGTCTTCATGACAGATTAATGGAAATGGGTTCAAAATTAGTGGTCAAAACATTGGATGGATTAGCCGAAAATTCAATCATTGAAAAACCTCAACCCGAAGTTGAACATCCAAAAAATGCTTACAAAATCTTCAAAGAAGACACAAGGATCGACTGGACGAAAAATTCAAAAGAAGTTCATCAGTTTATCTTAGGAATGTCACCTTATCCTGCTGCTTTCACCACTTTAAAAATTGGAGAAGAAGAAAAAGGATTAAAAATATACAATGGAAAATTCGAAGTTTCAGAGCACGGAAAACCTGTTGGAAGCTTAGAGATTTCTAAAAATGACTTTAAAATCTATACCAAAGACGGAGTTTACTTTCCCTTAGAATTGCAATTGGAAGGTAAAAAAAGAATGAATGTCAAAGATTTTCTAAACGGCTTTAGAAGTTTTGACGAAATAAAAATGGCTTGATTTACTCAAGCCATTTTTATTATTAAGTCAATTGTCAATAGTGAATTAGCTACGCTGTCAATTTAAGAAAATAAAAAATTCACTTGCGAAGCAAAATTGACAATTCATCATTCACATTTTAAAGTTGAACCATCTCTGTCACCTCAACATCATAACCTCCAACCTGAGGTTTTATATTAGGATTTTGAGTAATTACTTTAAATTTATTGATTCCTAAATTTTTCAGAATCTGAGTTCCGATTCCGTAATCTCTGTAATTAAATGCTGCAGTCGGATGCTTTTGCTGACCGTCCTGATAATTTAAAAACTGCTGTAATTTTCTTAGTGTATTTTCAGAATTTGAAACATTATTGATGAAAATAATTGCTCCTTTACCTGCTTCATTCACCATTGATGTTACTTTTTCCAACAATGGTTTTTCACCGTTATTCAATCTGGTTAAAACATCAAAATAAGAATCAGAAGATTGTACTCTTACCAAAACTGGCTCATCAACCGTCCAAGATCCTTTTGTTAAAGCAAAGTGAATCTGGTCGTTTGAAGTCTCTCTGAAAGCACAGAAATCAAATTCGCCATAAGCAGTTTGTACTTTTCTTTCCTCAATTCTTTCGATCAAGTTTCCTTTTTTAAGCTGATAATGGATCAGATCTTCAATAGAAACAATTTTCATATCATGCTTCTGAGCAAAAACATGCAGATCCGGCAAACGAGACATAGAACCATCTTCGTTCATAATTTCACAGATTACACCACCTTCTTTTAAACCAGCCAAGCTCGTTAAATCAATCGCAGCTTCAGTGTGACCTGCTCTTTTCAAAACACCACCTTTTCTTGCACGAAGCGGGAAAATGTGACCGGGACGCATAAAATCTGTCGGTTTAGATTTTTCATCCATCAAAGCTAAAATAGTTTTCGCTCTGTCTCCTGCAGAAATTCCGGTAGAAGTTCCGTCACCCAAAAGGTCAACAGAAACGGTAAAAGCAGTTTCTTTAGGATCGCTGCTTCGGCTTACCATTACATCCAAACCTAATTCATCACATCTTTTTTCTGGAAGAGGCATACAAATCAACCCTCTACCATGAACTGCCATAAAATTAATTAAGGCAGGTGTTGTCAATTCGGCAGCGCAAAGAAAATCACCTTCATTCTCTCTGTCTTCATCGTCTACTACTATGATTATTTTACCATTTTTAAGGTCTTCAATCGCCTCTGGAATAGTATTTAGTTTAATATCTGACATTTTTACTTTAAATTTTCGCAAAGATACTCAATAAAATAAGCATCAACAATTAATATGAGTGGTTTGTTTTAAGCCATAAATTTTAACCACAAAAGACACAAAAGCATTTTAGCATAGGAGTCACATTAGTTTTTAGCTTAAAATTTTGAAAAAAGATTTAAAAATCTTTGATTTTTCTTTATTCTCAAATAATCTGTGTAAATCCGTGAAATCCGTGGGAACCAAAATTAGAATAAAGAATCTGTAGCTTTCTTAATAATCTCATACGATTCCAGTCTTTTTTGATGGTCATAAATATGAGAATTAATCATCAATTCATCCACCTGATATTTTTCCTGAAAGTTTTTAATCTGTTCAGCAATTTCTTCCTGATTTCCAATAAAACTAAATTTCAGTTTTTGTAAAACCATTGATTTTTCCATTGCTGACCAAACCGTATCCATATCTTCAATCGGTGCAGGAAAAGGTTTCCTGTCGTTTCTGATAATATTGATGAAAGCCTGAAACAATGTCGTAGAAAGAAAATGCGCCTCTTCAGAAGTTTTTGCGGCAATTCCGTTCACACAAGCCAAAACAAAAGGTTTATCTAAATATTTTGAAGGCTCAAAATGCTCTCTGTAAATTTTAAAAGCCATATCCATTTGTTCGGGAGCGAAATGTCCCGCAAAAGCATACGGAAGTCCCAATTCTGCAGCCAACCAAGCGCTGTCTGTGCTAGAACCGAGAATATACATCGGAATATCTAAACCTTCACCGGGAATTGCACGAACCAAAGCGTTTGAATTTTCTTTTGAAAAATATTTCTGTAATTCTAAAATCTGTCTCGGAAATTGTTCATTGATAATGGTCGGGTTTCTTCCCAAAGCTTGAGCCGTCAAACCATCAGTACCTGGAGCTCTTCCCAAACCAAGGTCAATTCTTCCCGGAAAAAGAGATTCTAAAGTTCCGAATTGTTCGGCAATAACGAGCGAACTGTGATTCGGAAGCATAATTCCACCTGAACCGACTCTTATTTTTTTTGTTCCGTTGGCGATAAAACCAATCAGAACTGAAGTTGCGGAACTGGCAATACTTTCCATATTGTGATGTTCGGCAAGCCAGAATCTTTTATAATCTAAATTTTCAGTGTGATTTGCCAAAGACAAGCTGTCCTGAAAAGTATCGTGAATGGTTTTCCCCTGTTTTACAGGAGCCAAATCAAGCACGGATATATTAAAATTTTTCATTTATTAAATTTAACCAAGCAAAGTTAAGGCTAATAAATTGCATTAGTTACTTTTTGTAATTGATGGAATTGATTGGTGTGTTGTGGGAAAAACTATTGGGAATTATTTATATGAACCTTTATACTCTCTGTAAGAATCATAATGATTTTGAAGTTCATGTAAATATACTATTCGATCACTATAACAATTTAGTTCGACATATCCATTATAGGGAATTAGGTATAATGCATATAAAGAGGATAAATTAGAACCAATCAGATAATCTTTTTTTTCAAAAATAACAAAACCTGAATTATTTGTAATGTTAAGCTCAGAAACATCTTTTTTTACAAACTCAATTAATTTTAAGTTTGACTCATCAATTAATATTGGAGAAAGTTGTTTTTTCTCAATATTTATTTCTTCAGCATCATAATCATGATCAATTGTAAATCCTTTTACATTGTCTCCCTCAATTTGTGAAATCCTAAATTTCACTCTAACTTTGGGCATTATTTCAGCGAAAACAATATTACCTTTCTTCATATTAAATTCTACTTCTTCAGGATATTTAACATTCAAAGATCGATCAGTCAATGACCTGTATAGATTTTGTAATTCATGAACATATTCGAAAGAGTAACCTTCCTATTGATAAACATCATCTACATTTACAATATTTGAATCGCTTTTTTGAAGTAAGTTAGAATCTGTATATCCGCCAGATTTTTGATACAGACCAAAATCTTCAAACCATTTCTCATTCAAATGAATAAATCCTAATCTATTAGATAAATTATTTTTATCATCATTATCAAAATACAAAATAGATTCAATGTCTTTTAATAAATTATATCCAACTTCTTGAACATTTCCATCAAGATATATATAGCTTCCTTGTCTTATATATTTCATTTGTTTTTTGGTCATCTTTTAGCTTTTAGTGTATTAATATTATATTAAGAAAGTATTCTTTTTTTATTTTAATTATTTTTCTCCTTCTGATACGTAAAATGATTAATCAAAATCCTTATTTCATTAAATTCAAAATCATTTGGTAAAGCAGCTTTCCAATCGGTTAGATTTTCTTTAGGGTCTCTGTGAAATATTTCCTTAAACGCTTTGATCTTATCGGAAGTAATCACTCTCGCAATATCCAACAAACCTTGTTCTGCAAATTTTGCCAAATGACCGATCACAGTTTCTTTTACCAAACCTCTTTCCATGGCAATTTCTGAAATTGTTTTTCCCTGTTCAAACAATTGGAAAGTAAGAACCTGAGACGGAACTTTTGCAATTTTCATGCTGACTTCCTTATCGTTTTTTTCATCCAGAAGTTTGGTTTCCAGCAAATGAATTTCTTTTAGACTGTTCAGATATTCTTCAATATCTTCTAGCCAATTCTTAAGCTCTTCATTGTATTGTTTTAAACCTTTTGCACCTTTTATTTCTGCATAAAATTCTTTCAGCGGATTAAAAACCTTGTCTCTGATCTCAGTAAAAAAGAAATTGACCGCACCTTTTGATTTGCTTTCAATCTCGCTCCAATCTTCTTTCTTTTCAATAAATAAATTGACTTTCTGGAAAATTATACGCTCCAGTTTTTCGAAGATTTTACCTAAATTCAGTACATCCCGTTTCAACTGAAGATACAGCTGATTCGATTTTGTACGGTCGATACTTTTGGTAACAATTGAAAGATTATTCCACTGCTCCACTTCTTTTAAAAACCATTGGCAATCTACTGTACGAAGCACTTTTCTGATGCTGTAATCGTATTTTTCCTGATTTAAAATGCTTTCAACATTATCATTTGCCTGCGTTTCGCCCTGAAATTTCAGAATTCGGTTGTCTTTAAAAATAACTTCAGGTGTAATTTGCGATTTTAAAACAATTCCTTCTAAAGTTCGGCAACGCGACAACGCCACATAAACCTGACCCGCTGTAAAACTTTTTCCGGCATCGATAATCACTTTATCAAACGTTAAACCTTGACTTTTGTGGATCGTCACTGCCCAAGCTAATTTTATTGGAAACTGCTCAAAGCTTCCCAAAACTTCTTCTTTAATATTTTTATCGGTATCGAGAGAATATTTTTTCTGTTCCCAAACTTCTCTTTTTACGGTAATCTCACGTTCGCTTCCTTCAAGAATAACCTTTACTTCATTTTCATCTAAAGAAGAAATCTCGCCCAATTTACCGTTGAAATATTTCTTTTCACCCGTAATATCATTTCTGATAAACATGACTTGAGCTCCAACTTTTAATTCTAAAAACTGCTCATTCGGAAACTGATTTTCTTTAAACTCACCAAAAAGTTTAGCTTCGTAAGACTTGGGGCTTACTTTTATATCCTTCAGTTTTTCCTGATTGATATCGTCTGCCATTTTGTTGTGCGAACAGAGATAAACGTAAGGTTCTTCTCCCGCCTCAAAGCCCGGATCATATCTTTCGTTCAGATGATTAAAATCGATATTGGCAACATCTCCGTCACGAATTGCATTTAATATTTCTAAAAATTCCTGATCGGTTTGACGGTAAACTTTTGTTAATTCAATCGTCAATAAAGGAATATCTTTAATCGCCAAACTATCGAAAAAGAAAGGCGAATTGTAAAACATTTTCAAGACATGTTCATCTCTCACCACCGGTGGAAGCTGATACAGATCTCCAATGAACAACATCTGAACGCCACCAAAACGCTGATTATTTCTACGGATAAATCTCAAAGAAAAATCCATCATATCTAAAACATCGGCACGAAGCATCGAAACCTCATCAATAATCAAAACCTCAACTTCTCTTAATAATTTAAGCTTATCTTTTCGGTATTTGAAATGCTGCTGAAGATCGATAATATTATTGGCCAAACTACTGTCGATACGATCTGTTGTCGGCAAAAAAGTACGCAAAGGCAAACCAAACATCGAGTGAATGGTAACTCCGCCTGCATTGATTGCAGCAATTCCCGTGGGCGCTACAACAATATGCTTTTTTTTCGTTTTCTTTACAAATTCGTTTAGAAATGTAGTTTTCCCCGTTCCTGCTTTTCCTGTAAGAAAAACACTTCGGCTGGTGTATTCAATTAAGTCAAAAAAATGATTGTTCATCGCTTGCAAAATTACGGAAAATGTGAATAGGCATAAACTTTGATTTGCTTAAAAAAAATTAATTTATGAAAAACTCGATCATTAAATATTCAACCATTGCGTTAATCAGCGCATTTACAATCAGTTCATGTGCCTCTTCGAATTCTGGCAACAGCACAAATTTACCCATAGATATCGCAGACAGACCTGCAGATGAAAGCAGCAAAAAATATGATGAAGCCAATCTGGATAAATTAAAAAGCATCATCGAATCTGAGATCGCAAAAGAAAAATGCACTGCAGCTTCTGAATGGACATTCGCACCAATGGGAGCTAAAGCTTGCGGAGGACCTATCTCATATATTGCTTATCCCAAAAAATTGGAAACTTCAGTTCTTAGAAAAATTGAGCATTACACACAAACCATGTCTGATTTCAATAAAAAATATGGTATAACATCAGACTGTATGATGGCAGCAGAACCTACAGGTGTGAGATGTCAAGCTGAAAAAGCAGTTTTGGTATATTAGTCGATAGTTGATAGCTAACAGATTGAAATTTGAAATTCAAATTTCAAAAATATATAAAGAAGTTAAAAAAAGGTCTGAAATTATTTTGTTTCAGACCTTTTTAAAGTTTTGGCTAAAGCCCTCTCTATTAATAAGAAATATTATTTAGAATAAGTGAATACTAATCCTTATACCAAGAAGAATATTTCACATAATTGTCTGCAATTCTATTCACTTCGCCTTCCAGAAGCGCCGCAGAAATATCTTTAATTTTTCTGGCAGGAACACCGCCCCAAACTTCACCAGACTTTATATGTGTTCCCTGAGTTACTACCGAACCTGCACCCACAATAGAATTTTCTTCAATTGTACAGTCGTCCATTACGATAGAGCCCATCCCAATTAATACATTGTCGTGAATTCTGCATCCGTGAACAATTGCATTGTGACCGATTGAAACATTATTTCCAATCTCTAAAGGAAATTTTTCGTAAGTACAGTGCAACATCGCATTATCCTGCACATTCACTTTATTACCCATCGTAATATAATGTACATCGCCTCTGATCACTGCATTGTACCAAATGCTACAATCTTTTCCCATCGTTACATTTCCGATAACCGTTGCTGTTTCTGCCAAAAATGTATTTTCACCAATTTGCGGTGCCTTTCCTAGAAGTTCTTTTATAAGTGCCATATTTTATTTTGAAAATTTAAATTCTTTATTTGGAAGCCAATAATAATTAGGTTTAAAATTTTGAAATTCTGATTGAGTATTTGTTGTAAGTTTATTATAATTTTTAGAATGAATAACAATCCCGTCTATGTATCTTTTTGATAGAAATTTAAACTTATCAATTCCTGTAACTTTTTGAAGATTTTCATCTCCTTCAGACGAATTCTTTATAAGGAAAGCTATATCATTTGTCATATCTTCAGCACACATTAAGTAATCTGCAGCTTCAAGTTCAAAATGAGTAAATTCAAAATCAACTTTTAGATTCTTAATGTATTGGTAAAAAAAATCTCTGATTGTATAATAATTTGAAATTTCGAATAAACTTAAATCTATATCAACATTCCCTAAACCATTTACTAATACGCATAAAACGTAAAGTTTCTCTTTCAATTTATTATTATCAGCATGCTCAGAAACAGATGGAAACAATTTTACAAAATTTCCGTTTGGTAAAGTAATTTTCTGATTTTGAAATTCGCTACAGCAAAAATTCGCATCTTTTTCATTATTAAAAGTAATTCCCAAAGAATAATTTAATCCCATAACATTTAAATTAAACTCATAGCTAAAATCTAACTCTCAAATTCTAACTTCCCAGTTCTTATCCGTATTTTTGTACTCTCAAATTTAACGAAAAAATGCGTACGATACTTATAGAACCTACCGAAAACCCAAAAGTGATGAAATTTGTAGCTGATTACAACTTGATTCCGGGGTCTTTAGAGTTGGACAGAGATTCAGATATATCAGAAATTCCTTTGGCACAAGAGCTTTTTAATTATCCTTTTGTTGAAAGAGTTTTCATCACTGCTAATTTTGTAGCAGTTGCAAAACAAGATACTGTAGAATGGGAACATGTTGCAGAAAGTCTGAAAAATGTAATTGAAGACGAGCTTTTGGCCAACCCGAGAATTTATCTTCAGAAGAAAAAAGAGATGTTTCAGATTTATGCTGAGATGACTCCGAACCCTAATGCAATGAAATTTGTTTCAAGCAAAATGCTGATGGATGGTTTTGTGGAAGTAAAATCAAGAAAAGAAGCTGAAGGAGTTCCTTTAGCACAAGCGATTTTTACTGAATTTGATTTTGCTCAGGAAGTCTTTATTTCAGACAATTTCGTAGCTGTTACCAGAGATAATTCTGTGGAATGGCATCAAGTAATGATGGCTGTTCGTGGCTATATTGCAGAATATCTTCAAAGCGGAGGTGAAATTTCTAATATTGAATCTCAAAGACACGAAAATCCTGTAGAAAAGATCATCAACAGAGAGTATACTGATGACGAGCAGAAAATTTCAGATATTTTAAATGAATACGTCGCTCCTGCCGTAGAAAACGACGGTGGAAAAATTTCTTTGATGGAATACGACGCTGCAAACAAAACGGCAAAGATGTTGCTACAAGGTGCTTGTTCAGGATGCCCAAGTTCAACCGCAACATTAAAAGGAGGAATTGAAAATATTTTAAAACAATTCGTTCCTGAGTTAGTTGAACACGTAGAAGCTGTAAACGGATAAAAATATTAGTAGTGAGTAATGTGCAATCAGCAATGCATTACTCATTACCAATTACTCATTACTTATATTTATGAAAGGAATATTATTAGTCAATCTCGGTTCACCAAGATCAACGTCTGTACCCGATGTAAGAGAATATCTTGATGAGTTTTTGATGGACGAAAAGGTAATTGATTACCGATGGTTTTTCCGTGCACTTTTGGTGCAGGGAATTATTTTAAATACAAGACCCGCAAAATCTGCAGAAGCCTACAAAACGGTTTGGACAGATGAAGGCTCTCCATTGATTGTGATCACTCAGAGAATTCAGAAAAAACTTCAAAAGCTGGTTGATGTTCCGGTAGAAATCGGGATGCGATATGCACAACCAAGTATTGAAGCTGGAATTCAAAAATTAGTTGATCAGGGAGTTTCGGAAATTGTCCTTTTCCCTTTGTATCCGCAATATGCGATGAGTACAACAGAAACGGTGATTGAAAAAGCAGAGGAAGTAAGAAAAAAGAAATTCCCCGGAATTAAAATCAATTACATTCAACCTTTTTACAATAGAGAGATCTACATCGACTGTCTTGCAGAAAGCATCAGAGAAAAACTTCCTGAAAATTTTGACGCATTACAGTTTTCTTATCACGGAGTTCCGGAAAGACATATTTATAAGACCGACCCTACCAATACGTGCAATTTGAACGACTGTTGTTCCAGAGAAAACAATCCAAGTCATCAGTTTTGTTATCGCCATCAATGTTTTGATGTGACCAATTCTGTGATTAAAAAATTAGGTTTACCGAAAGAAAAAGTGATGGTTACTTTCCAGTCAAGATTAGGAAAAGACAAGTGGATGGAGCCTTATACTGATGAAACTTTAGAAACAATCGGTAAAAAAGGAATTAAAAACCTTGCTATTGTTTGTCCGGCTTTCGTTTCTGACTGTCTTGAAACTTTGGAAGAAATTTCTGTAGAAGGAAAACATCAGTTTGAGCATGGTGGTGGTGAAAATTTCCATTACATTCCTTGTCTGAATGATGAAGACCGATGGATCGATGTGGTAAAAATACTGTGCGAAGAAAAGCTTAATGAGTTTTATTTAGTTTAAATCTTATTTTTAAAATATATAGAGGACATTTGAGAAATCAGATGTCTTTTTTTTATTTATTTTCAACAATACCCCCTAAAAAAACAATCAAAATAAAATAAAAATATATTTTTTAAAAATAATTACAATTTTAACAGGGGTTGGTTTTGTATTTTAATATTTTTTCATACTTTTACTCTATCAAAAGATAGGGTTACTTAAAATTTTTACAAATAATGAACACAAGTTTAGAAATATTAAAAAAGAAGATTGAAAATTTCACTCCGGAACTTGCAGAAGCATTCATTAAGATCGTTGATAATTTAGATACCGCTGTAAGATCTAGTATTCAACAATTTCAGTTGGATGAGGTCTCTAGCAGAATTGAATTTCACACAGAGAACCCAGCAACAAAACTTGATTTCTTTGAGAACATTTCTGAATTAGAAAAAAACTGTGCATAATGAAAGTTTTACTGTCATCAATTGCAAAAAATGACATTAGAATGTTGATGCGGGTTTTCAATGCGGAAGAGCAAAATAAAGACAAAGATTTCCTGAATGATTTAAAAGAATCGATCAATACAATTTTGAGCGATTACCAAAAATTAGATATAAAAAACAGAGAACTTCAGGTTTATAAAACGGAAAATTTCCCTGTACAGATTTATTATTTATTTGAAGACAACGACAGTCTTTTTATAACGGCAGTTTTTAAGGAAAGCAATTAAGAATGCCTTTAGTATAGAACTTTTTTGACATTATTATATAGTTTAATTTTTCTGTTGATGTCTTCTCTTAAGGCATTAAACACTTTCAACAGAACCTTCCGAATGTGCAAGTTTGGAAGGTTTTGTATTTTAAATTATAATCTAAATTTCAGAAAGTAAATACATACAATATTACCTTACCGGTGTTCTGAATTCTCCGTATCCAGCCAAACCATCATAATTTCTACCGAAAGGTTTGTAATATAAAAATGCCTGATAAAGATTTTCCGTCTGCCAGAAATTACCGTTAATTTCACCTAAATTTAAAGAACCATTCGCTTCTTTTGTCGCTAAAATATAATTGTAAAAACCTTGCTTCATATAAATTTTAGCAACATATTTCTTAGCGGCTTCATCGTAATGCATTTGAAATTCTTTGGTCGCTTTAAAATCATTAAACCCTCCCACAACATAGAGTTCTTTATCCATCAAATCAGAATCTAAAGAAAAATGCACCCAAGCATAATCAGCTTCACGAGCCGCATCTCTTTCTAATCCCAAATCATTTCTTCTGTAATACCAAGCTCCGTTTACATCCGGTTGATATTGGTAATTTAAAGGATACGCCCAAACCGGATGAAGATACGTTTGGTTAACTCCGTCAACAATTCCAGTTTCACGAACCATATCTGCTGCAAGTTTCATGTTTTTATTATCAAAATAATAAAACTCGTTATTTCCGGGAAAAGCAAGACCCAACTGTTGAAAAAGTAATTGATTTCCCATCGTTGCGCTTGGTTTCTGATTCGTAATCTTCATATTCGGGTTGTTATTCTGCATCACGGTAAGTGTCATTGAATTTACATTCGAAGTAAGATCTCCGGCTTTTGAAACAGCCTGTACTTCTACCCTTTGGTTGATATTTGGATTTTTAGCGTCTGCAATTCTTGAAATATTCAGTGCTAAATTTACATTTTCTTCAACAATAGAAAACCTCCTTTTGAAAAGCGGCTGATCTACCGAACTTTTGTAAACAATCAATTCAAAATTTCCTGAGATTTTTGGCTGCATTTTCTCATTCGGAAACTTTAAAGTATAATGAGTATAAGCCTGAAGCGTATTAAAAGAATACTGAAACTGATCCAGCAAAGCATTCATCGAACCATTGGCAATTTCACTAAAAAAAAGATTGTCATCTTCCCAGTTTCTGTCGAAATGTTTGATGGTGTAACGGTACAATTCACTTGAATTGGTTAAATCGTCAAAACTCAATACCAATTGCTGATTCATCGTGATAACCGGCGTTTCGTCATTGGTCTGAGGATTAAACAACTGAATACTTTGAATGTTCTGCCCGAAAGCCAGCGAACCTAAACTGAGTAAAAATATCTGCAACGTTTTCATTATGACGAAGATAACGAATCTCTAAAGAATATTGTATTTTTGATAAAAAAATATTCAGAATATGTTTCAAATACAGGCCTTCGTGTTCAATTTTGCAAGTGAAAATACTTATGTTCTTTTTAATGAAAATAAAAACGCCTGGTTGATCGATCCGGGAAATATGAATGAGCAGGAAACCAAAGCTATCAAAAGTTTCATTACAGAAAATGGATTGAAGATTGAAAAAATCATATTGACTCACGCTCATATTGACCATGTTTTGGGTCTCCAATGGGCTTTTGATACGTTTAAAATACCTGTAACGATGCATCAGGAAGATCAGGAAGTTTTAGATATGCTTCAGGCAAGCGGAGCAAGGTTTGGCTTTCAGATTCCTGCAGTAAAAGTTGATACCGAATACATCAATGAAGGTGATGAACTGGATTTTGATGGAGAAAAATTTAAAATCTATCATGTTCCGGGACATTCTCCGGGAAGCGTGGTTTATCATAATGAAACTCAAAAATTTATGATTTCCGGTGATGTTTTGTTTGAAGGAAGCATCGGAAGAACAGATCTGTACAAAGGAAATTATGATCAATTAATTGATGGAATTAAAACCAAACTTTTTGTTTTGGATGATGAAACGCAGGTTTTTTCAGGTCACGGAAACCCTACAACAATTGGTTTTGAGAAACAGTATAATCCATTTTTGAGATAAAATGACATCAAAAAAAATATATTACTTACTTTTTCTCTTTGTTTTTTTGATAACAAGAGTAAATGCACAATTTGTAGGATATTACAAAATGGATGACGAAGGTTTAGACATACCAACTTATTCGTTATTTATATTACCTGACAACAAATTTTATTTTTTCAAATATGGCAGCTGGAAAAATGGAAAATGGAATGAAATTGATAAGGAAAATATAGAATTAATTGAGATTAAATCTGAAATTCCTCCTATTGAGGTTTATGGAAAATCTGATGAAAATAAAAAGGAAACAACTACCATCAACCTATTTGGTTATTTAAACGGACCTCTTAAAACTTATGCTTTCATAAACTTTTCAAAAGATACTATTTCTCCGAAAAAATTTCAGCCCGTTTTTAACGTTGATGAAAAATTGAGAGAAAATAAATATGTAATTACGAAAAAAAATGATGAGTCTAACTGGCTTACATTTAGCATTCCCGCCAATAAAAATAAAGTAAAATATGAAATCAGCTATCCTTTTGATGCTATAAATTATACATTTCCAATGGATAAAAAGTATAATTATTACTATATCATCGAAAATATAGATTCTATTTTACAACCTGTGACCTTAACACTTACAAAACAAAGTAAAGACTATTATATTGGTGTTGATAGATATATAAAACAGAAAGAATTGACGGCAGCTGAAACACTGAAAAAAATTCAAGATGCCAAAATATCGGTCGAGAATGAAAGTTACAAGAAGAATTTCGGAACCAAAATCCCCTACAAATCTGTAGAAAAAACCTTTATAAGTGAAACTTCAATTCTTGATTCACCAAGTGGAAAATAGATAATCACAAGATTTTTTTTAACAGATTAAAAAAAAATAAAACCGCCAGAAACTCTCTGACGGTTTTATTGTTTATGAAGAAACTAATTTAAAAGTCTAAAGTAATCGAAGCTCTTACAGCTGCCCCCATAATCGGTCTTGCCATAATCGTTCCGTCTCCCGATGGAGATCCTGCTCTTGGGTCACCTTCTGTAATTCCGATAGTGTTGAAGATATTTGTTCCGTCAACCGCAAATCTGATTTTTCCAAGCTGATAAGAAGTTCCCGCTCCTACTTCTGAAAACGATGGCAATGTTTGCGCATTTTTCTCATCCTGGAAACGTTTTCCGTAATAATTTACACTTGCATACGCTCTCCATTGCTTTGTAATATTCACAGCCGGAGCAATATTAAAGTAAAACTTAGGCATTCTTCTTACCGTGTTGTCATCATAATTAAATGTTGTTCCATCTGCATTGTTTCCTACAAAATCTTTGTATTTCGGATTTTGAATGGTTCCGTTAAAAGTTACTTCCAATAAATTATTAAATAATCTCGCATAACCTTCTAATTCCACCCCAAAATTGGTGGTGTTGGCAAATTTATTTTCTGAAGTTCCATCAGAGAAAACATCGGTAAATGATAGGTTTTTCAACGTAGAATAGAACGGAATCACCGCAATATCAAACGTTCTTGAGTAATATTTATATCCAACTTCCAACTGATTGGTCGTTACTGGTTTTATCGCTGAAAGATCCGTCATATTATTGTAATACGCTTCTTCATTCGGAGATCTGAAACCATTAGAAAAACGAGCATACACCGCATTTTCTGAATTAATTTTATAATTTAAAGCCGTTGTAAAAGAAACTCTGTTGACATCATAATTCCAATAGGTGAATTTATTTCCCAAAACGGACATGTTATCATCTGCAGTGGTCGTTAAGAAACTATGCGTTCCGTCTGTCGTTAAACCTGAATTATTTAAATTTCCTGAAGTGGTGTTTACGCCATAACCTTTGTAGAAATCACGACTGTAACGAATTCCTCCGTTGAAACTTAATTGATCAGTGATATTGTAATCTAAGTTCGCATATAGATCATTCAAACTTCCCTGAACCTGAGAATCCCTCAACAGGAAAGACATTTCTGTAACTCCATTGTATGTTTTAGAATAACCTGTACTGTTCGGCGTAAGTGAAGTATCAACTAAATTTAACAACTCAGGATTATCGGAAGCAGTTGCTAAAATATTGCTCCAGTTCCAATTTTGATGAGATTTCCAGTTAGATTTATAGAAACCTGCCGTTACATTTCCTTTATCAAATTTATAACTGAACTGTAAGTCGTTTACAAAATTATTCATCTGCTTATCGATCGCCCAGAAACCTAATTTCTGAACAAAAGCCGGACTCATAACTGCACCAGAACTTACGGAAGAATATTGGAAATTATTTCCCGTAATTCCATAACTTCTTGCAAAATCTGCAGCTGAAGTTGGTCCTCCTGAAGGGAAAATTCCGGTATAATTCATATTGATATTGGTGTATCTTGTCTTATTTAAAACAGAGAAATTCCCACCCAGATCATATTTAAATTCAGCTCCCAAAACATCAACTTTCGGATGAATTCCGTCTTCTAAATTTCTGCTGAAAAATCCTCCACCCGCTTGTGGAATATTTAACTGACTGATATTTCTGTAGCTGTACGTTCCATAATTGGCATCAAAACCAGCAAATTCTTTCAGATCATTTCCATTTTGCACCAAAGGAATTGGAAGATAGAAAGTATTTCTGTCGTCTAATTTTTTGTAATACACTTTTGCATATCCTTTGTCGAAAACATATTTCAGATTCATTCTGATTTGTCCGCCCTGATTAGCCTTAAAACCAGTTTTTCTGATTCCGTCATCTGTTCTGTAAAAACCTCCTACATTAAAAAACAATTTATCCTGAACCAAAGCTCCGCCAACATTCACATCCGTACGCATCAATCCGTAAGTACTGGTTTCCAGTTTTGCAGTTCCTTTGAAATCATTTCCACCTTCTTTGGTAATAAAGTTAATCAAACCTCCTGGAGAATTGGTCGCAAAAATAGATCCTGAACCTCCTCTCAAAGCTTCCAATCTACTTACAGAATTATCTACACGGAAAAAATTATCAGCATTTGCAAACTGTAAGGCTCCATCTTCAAAAACCGGAAGACCATCTTCCTGAACCTGCACAAATTCATATGCTCCAGCTGACGGAATTCCTCTTGCAAAAAGATTATTTCCTACTTCACCACCCGAAGTTTCAACGGCAAAACCAGGAACTCTTTGCAACAAAGCTGCTGCACTGATCGGGTTTTGCTTCTGAATTTCCTTTGCACTGAACGTAGAAATTGCAGTACTGGATTCTATTTTCTTTTTAGGATTTGAGTTTCCCGTTATTACCACCTGATCAATAGATGCAGTTCTTGTAGAATCCTGTGGAGTTTCCTGAGCATACGTATTATTGAAATAAAGCGTAGCAATTCCGGCAAGCAAAAAAATTGATTTGTTTTTCATAGCCAAATTGTTTTTATATAGTTTGTTTTTAATTTTGTTTTAGTTTTTTTTAAAACATTAAGGAGATTTAAGGTTTTAAGTTGAATTAAGGAAAACATCAAAGATGTTTCATAAGCGCTTAATTATTCGACAAAGTCAAATCTCTTAATTGTTCTTATCGAAATTCATCATCTTAATTCCTTAATGTTTAATTCCGTTTTAGTTTAAGATAAACACCGTTCGTCCATCCGAAGCCGTCCTGATTGGGATATTCTCCTCCGCCTGCAACAGTTTCTATATCTAAAGCGTTGTATTTTTCCATTAATTTTCCGGTATTCCTATAAACTCTTTCAACATTTGAAGACCAATTACTTTTAATTTTTTCAGCCAAATCATCAAACCCATAATTTTTCATCGATTTAAAACCCAACCATTGATAAGGCGCCCAAGCATTTGGAAAATCCCACTGTTGTCCGGAATTTTTGGTCGTGGTAACTAATCCACCTTGATAAAGAAATTTTTCTTCAATATTTTTAGCAACCGATTTTGCTTGATCTTCACTCGCCAAACCAAGAAATAAAGGATAAAGCGCTGCAATATGCTCAGACGAAGTTTTTATATTTTTTTTCATGTGATAATCTTTATAAGTTCCGGAGTTTTCATCCCAAAAATGTTTATCGATCATCTGTTTTCTGTCTGTCGCTCTTTCTGAATAATAATTTTCTTTTTCAGATAAATTTTGAAATGATGAAGATCTTACTAAAGTGTTTTCCAAATGCCATAAAAGACTGTTTAGATCAACCTGAGCAAGATCTAAAGTTTCAATCGTCTGAATTGTATCTCCGTCTGCAAACCATCTGCTTGAAAAATCCCAACCCGATTCACAGGCGCTTCTTATATTTCTGAAAAATTCTTCATTTGCATTTTCACTATCTTCAATATCAATTAAATAACTTTCGGGACGCGGTTCATTTTCTTCGTCGAAATATCTGTTTAAAATATCTCCATCAACTGTTTTCACTATTCTTTTTATGCTTGAACCGTTCTCCAGATCTTTTTCACCATTCATCCAGAAAGCATATTCCTTCTCTAAAGTATCGTAATATTTGATGTAAATATTTTCATCTTTCGTTGTTTCAAAAAGCAAATCGAGCATTAACGAAAAATAAGGTGGTTGAGAACGACTTAAGAAATGAGTTCTGCTCGCATTCGGCACAAAACCGACAGTCTGAATTAAATAAGAACAGTTCTCAATGATATTTTCCATCATTTCTATTCTTCCGGAAGTTTGCAAACCCAACATAATGAAATAGCTATCCCAATAAAAAAATTCGTTAAAACGCCCTCCAGGAACAATATAAGGCTTTGGAAGTTTTAATAAAGTTCCTTTTTCTTCGTAAGCTGTTCTGGTCAATTCGTCCCAAAGTTTTTCGATATGCTCATCAATCGGTAATTGTGTTTCTCTTGTAATTGAAATTTTAATTCCTAAAAAATCGAAATTAGAAAGTACAAATTGTTTTAAATCAAAACCTTCTGCATTTTTTTCATTTTCATATTTAGAATTAATTTCAGCAACAGAAAATAATGGAACCGCATCGGTCATTGTTTTTTGGTCTTCAAAAATCTGAAACCTTTGAACCTCATCAAAAAGCGTTTGAATTTCGTTGATGTATAGTTGATTATTCATCTTTATTTTTTAGGATTTATTTTTAATTTATTCATGATAACTGCAGAAACAATCAGTAGCGAAAGCGGAATTAATGAAAGATAAAACGCCTGTTGTCCACTGAATTCCTGAAATACAAAACCGGTTATGATAGAACCTACCGTACCTCCGATTGCAGAAAAAACGACAATTAAACCAGCCATTGCGCTGTGTAAATATTTTGGGATCGATGCTAAGATCACAGAATTAATACTCGGATAGATCGGAGCCAACAATCCACCCATTAATGGAAATAAATACACAACGAGCGGAGCGTTGAACCAATTGGTATTTGTATTAATATGAATGTTATGAGTTAATGGTAAGACCAAAAGAATGCTTATTGCAAAGCCAACAACACAGAAAGAAACCACATAGATCCAACTGAATTTCTTAGAGAAAAAGCCTGATAAAAATCTTCCTAATGCAAAAGCTCCAGCTAAAACTGCTCCTGCCTGAATAGACATCGAGGTCGGAACTTTTAAAATTTCTTTATAAAAAGTAGGCGTCCAGGTCTGGAAACTTTGCTCCACCAAAACAAAAAGGAAAGCGCACAGCAAAAAGAACAATACTTTTTTGTAACTGAATAAGCTAATGCTGTTTTTTAAATCTCCAAGCAAATCTGTTTTCTCACTTTTTGCATCGCTTTCATTGAGCTTAGTAAAGAATAAAAACAAAAATGACAAGGTAGAAACTCCACCCAAAACCCAATAAACATTAAGCCAATGCGTAGATCTAGGATCATGATCATCAATAAAAAGACTAAATAAAACATTTCCCGCTAAAACTCCAATCATAAAAAAACCTTCCAGATATCCCATAAAACTTGAGTGTTCTTTATCTGTATTGGTCACCAATCCGATTGAAGTAAAAACTGAAATTTTAATTAGCGCAAAAGAAATCCCAACAATGGTAAACAATAATTTGAAAAACCAGAAATCATTGGCAAAAGGCATCACAAAACACATACAGCTCACCAAAAACAATGCGATCAACATTGATTTTTTAATCCCGATTTTCGGTAAAAACGATGCTAAAATAAATGAGCAAATTGCAATCGGTAAATCTTTAAAACCCTCTAAAACACTTGCTGAAGATTTTGTAATTCCGAAGTTTTGCTGCATCTGTAAAATAACCGTTCCTACCGAATTCAAAAGAATTGCAAAAACGAAATAGTTTAAAAACAGAACCGCCTTGATGTTGAAATTTTTCATTAATTAATTTCTTGGTGGCTAAGATAGAAGCATTCCGGTTAACGGTAATTTAACACGGTAAATGAATATTTGAACTATATTAATATAATTCTTATTTTAGACAACAAAAGAAGGTTAATTAAATGAAAGTTACATTTGAACGAGTGATCCCCAATGAAAAGAGTTCTTTTCGGACGATCCATAATAACTCTCCTATTTCAGAATTCAAATGGGAATATCATTATCATCCCGAAATTGAGCTTGTCTGTGTACTTTCCGGGAGCGGAACACGTCACGTCGGTTATCATAAAAGCAATTATACCAATGGTGATTTGGTTTTGATCGGTTCAAATATTCCACATTCCGGATTTGGTTTAAATTCAATTGATCCACATGAAGAAATTGTACTCCAGTTCAAACAGGAAATTTTGCAGTTTCCAGAACAGGAAGTTGAAGCAAGATCCATCAAAGACTTACTGGAGCTTTCTAAATATGGTATAAAATTTCACCGAAAAATCAAAAAAGCAATGATTCCAAAATTGAGATTGATGCTGGAATCTGAAGGCTACAAAAGATATTTACTGTTGCTTGAAATCCTTTTTGAACTTTCACAATCTAAAGATTACGAGCTTTTGAATAACGAAATCATGCCTTACACCATCATTTCAAAAAATAAAACGAGGCTTGAAAATATTTTCACGTTTGTAGAACACAATTACGACAAAGAAATCAATATTGAAGATGTCGCTAAATTGGCAAATCTTACACTTCCCGCATTCTGTAATTTCTTTAAAAAGGCAACTCAGATCACCTTTACAGAGTTTGTAAATAGATATCGTATCAACAAAGCATGCTTATTAATGGCGCAGGATAAAAGTATTTCTGAATGTAGCTACAGTTGCGGTTTTAACAATGTTAGTTATTTCAACAGAATGTTTAAAAAATATACAGAAAAAACACCTTCAGAGTTTATGAAGAATTTCTCGCACAGTAAAGTGAATGTAGATTTGAAGGTTGAAGAACCTAAAATAAAAATTGGATTTTAAATTGTGGATAACTCTGTGGATAAAATTGTGGATAACTTTACTACATTACAAGTTATTGATTTTAAATAACATAAGTTTAAAAATCGCTAAGATAATATTTTCCTCATTGTTGATAACCTATAAAGATATCAACAATTTTCCACAAAAACTTATTTCCCTTTAATTTAAAAATACAGCGATGATAAAGAAATTAACATCGGAAGTATCTCAAAACTATTCAGTCTTATGCTTCTTTTTCTCTGTCAATTTTTTAAACCAGACTAAATTATAGTTACAAAATTTGCAAATAGATCACATATTTACAAAGTATATTTTATTGATAATATCCGAAAAAGTACTTCTCAATACATTTACAGCCTTAGTTTTAAAAACCTCACCTATTTTAGTAAAATGTAAAAATATATTCAAAAGACATCTTACGAGTTTATTTTAATAAAAAGTTAAATGTGACTTGAAAATTCAAAAAACTTAAAATAAAATCAGCTTTTAAATTGTGGATAATGATGTGGATAAAATTGTGGATAACTCAAAAACATTATAAAATATCTATCTATAAGCTATCTAGAAGGCTATTTTTAAAAATAACAAGATTCTATATTGTTAGTAACTTATGAAGATATTAATAGTACTTATCTAAAAACAACCTCCATTTATGAAAGTACAATTACAATAAAGAGATCAATAATGAAATTATCACCCAATTGATCAATCCTACATTATTTAAGCGGTTCAAATTACATTTACACAGCAAGTACACCGATATGATACAACAAAACATATCGCAGATAACAAAGGATAAAAGTATTTCAGAATTAACAATACAACTCTATATATCAAATACTTAAATATTTTAACAATCCGCAAAAGTGAATTTAAATGACGTCTTATGAACTGAGGAACAATATATCATACAACAATTTAAAAGCTGAAAACGACCCTAAAATTAAAACCAAATTTTAAACATATTTATCAACAATAAATTGTGGATAAGTCTGTGGATAACTTTGTGGACAACATTTAGCCTAATCAATAATAGACTATCTATCAATTAGATAATATTATTTTTCTCAATTGAAATTAGAAAAAAAATAATTAATTCTAATTTTTATTAAATTTTATAAATTAAAGATTTTCAATAAGTTGATAAAAAAGAAAATTTTCACACTAAGATAGTTGTGGAAACTATGTGGATAAAATTGTGGATAACTCAGAAACATTCTGATTATCAATAATAAAACAAAAAAAGCTATCCCCAAAAGGACAGCTTATATATTATTTGCAAGAAAAATTAACCTGCAACAATCAACTTTAAAATTATTTCCACTTTATATTGCAACCCATGCTCGGTCTCTGAATTTCTTCCTGAGGCTCACCGATTAAAAGGTTTTCAAAAGCAATAATTAAATCTTCTCCAGTCACTTCTTTATGATTTCCAGGTCTTGAATCATCCATCTGACCTCTGTAAATAAGGTCTAATTTATCATCAAAAAAAAAGAAATCCGGCGTGCAAGCTGCATCGTAAGCTTTTGCAATTGCCTGGCTTTCGTCATATAAATAAGGAAAATCAAATTTTCTTTCGATTTGAAACTCAATCATTTTTTCCGGAGAATCTGCAGGATATTTTTCTACGTTATTAGAATTGATCGCAATAAATTCAATTCCCGCCTCATTATAATCTTCATACAGTTCTGTCAACTTATCAATAATGTGAAGTACAAACGGACAGTGATTGCACATAAAAATCACCAATGTACCTTTTTCACCTTTCAAATCATCTAATGACTGAACTTCATTGCTTTTTGAAGGATTCGGAAGTTCAAAAAACGGAGCTTTTGTACCTAATGCCAACATATTTGAGGGAGTATTCATATCTTTTTTATTTATCCACAAAGATAAAGATTTCTTTTCTTATCTAAGAGGGAAGCCCGAAGTTGGATGATGGAAGTTTAATAAGTTTTTTTTGAAAAGATCAATCAATCGAGTTAGACTATGTAATCTATCTATTTTTACAATAATATTAAAATTTTCTCTGCAAGCTCCCATTGTTTCAGCATTCAGTAAATTATAATAGTTCACCAAGTCTTCCATAAAAAATTAAATCTTAAAATTTGTTTGGAAGATGTATTTAAAAGTTTGTAGTTTTGCTAACACTGTTAGTAAATAAAATCATGGGCTTACATGAACGTCGTCAAAGAGAAAAAGAATCTATCCGTGCAAATATTTTGCAGGCTGCATTCACTTTGGCTAAAACTGACGGTTGGGCATCGCTTTCTATTCGTAAAATAGCTGATGCGATTGAGTACAGTGCTCCTGTTGTTTATGATCATTTCGAAAACAAAGAAGCGATTTTATATGAAATTTCTATCAACGGATTTCATTGCCTTCAAATAGAATTACTAAAAGCTCAGAAAAAACACGAAAGTCCGGAAGATCAATTGACAGCAATTGTAGACGCTTATTGGAATTTTGCCTTTAAGAATAAAGAATATTACCAATTGATGTTCGGTTTGGGAATGCAGTGTAGCGGAAAAGGTTTAATGAAAGAAGAGTTTTCTTCTTTTCAGGATATGATTTTCGATTGTACTTATGAAATTATCAAGAAAAAAGGATCAAATGAAGACAGTGCTTGTCACTCTTCTCACGCTTTATTTTCTGCAGTTCATGGATTGATTTCGATTATGATGATGAGAAATGATGATATTCCTTCAACGATGAACAAAACTACTTTAGACGAAACGGTTTCGGCTTTTATTAAATCTTTGTAAATTTTTTTTGAACTAAAAATTAACACTGTTAGGAAAAGTAACACGAAACAATTAACATAATTTAAATTAAAAATAAAAGACTTTAAAAATGAAATACGATTTTTTTACATTATTTCTTGCCATTTTTTTTTCCTTCTCATTAACACTGTTAAGAAAAATAACACGCAAAACCACTCAACCAAAAACTTAACTCCAAAATTGTAATCATGGAAATGACAATCTAAACCACCAGTTAAAATCAGGTTATTTTTTTGACTTCTCAATTAACACTGTTAGAAAATATAACATGATTTAAAATAAAAACAACATTACTTAAATTAACACTTCATTAAAAAATAAAACTTAAAATGAAAACAACTGCAAAAGCAAAATTAATCGTACTTATATCGAGTATCATTCTTTTACAAAATTGCACAAAAGCAGCAGAAGGTACCAATGCCGCTCCACCCGCTCCAGAATTGCCAGTTTATACTGTTACTACATCTCCAGCAACAATATATCAGGAATTTCCAACCGCATTGGAAGGAAAAAACAATGTGGAAATAAGATCTCAGGTTGACGGATATTTAGATAAAATTTATGTAGAAGAAGGTGCTTATGTAAGAGCCGGACAAGCTTTATTTAAAATAGATTCAAGAGCTTACGGAGAGCAGATGAATATGGCCAATGCCAATTTACAGGTTGCCAATGCCAATATTCAAAAAGCAAAAGTTGAGGTTGACAGACTTGAACCTCTTGTATCTGCAAAAGTAGTTTCTGAAGTACAGTTGAGAACTGCAAAAGCAAATTACGCAGCAGCTGTTGCTGCGGCTTCACAAGCAAGAGCTTCAGTTGGTGGCGCAAAAATCAATGTAGGATTTACAACGATTACCGCACCAGTAAGTGGATACATCGGAAGAATTCCTTACAAAAAAGGAAGTTTAATTTCAAGAACAGATGCCAATCCGTTGACTTTATTATCAGACATCAGTGAAATTTATGCGTACTTCTCTTTAAGTGAACTTGATTTTATCGGTTTTCAGAAAAAATATCCCGGAGCAACTTTAAACGAAAAACTTAAAAATATGCCTATGGTAGATTTGGTGATTGCCGACAACACTACATATCCTGAAAAAGGTAAAATGAGCATTGTTGACGGACAGTTTGATAAAACTACAGGTGCAATCAGTGTTCGTGCCGTTTTTCCAAATGCAAACGGGGCTTTGAGAACAGGAAATACAGGTAGAGTTCGTATGCCACAATTATTCGCCAATACGCTTGTTATTCCACAAGAATCAACTTTCGAAATACAGGATAAAACCTATGTTTATATTGTTGGAAAGGATAAAAAAGTAACCAGCAAGCCTATAACAATTTCTGGAAAAACAGACAGTTATTATTTTATTTCTGAAGGACTTGCAGCAGGTGAAAAAATTGTTTACACAGGAATTGGTGCATTGAAAGATGGCGTTATGATTCAACCAAAAACAATTTCTTCCGACAGTCTTTTGAAAGCAAGACCATTGTAAAAACCGTTTAAATTTTAACCACAAAAGTCACAAAATATTTTTTTCTGTTTGAAAAAGTAGAATGCTAAAATTATAAAGTTCACAAAAACGAAGATCAAAGATTTTCAAAACTAATGTGTTCTTTTTAAAAGCAATACTTAAAACTTAATGTGACTAATGTGTTTAAAAACTATTGTGTCTTTTGACTTCGTCGAATCTTCGATTTGTGGTAAGAACATAGTTTAAACAACATTAAAAAATAAACTTCTTATGTTAAAAAAATTCATAGATAGACCGGTACTTTCTACGGTTATCTCCATTATACTTTTGCTATTGGGAGCGATGTCGGTTTTCAACCTTCCGATAACCCTGTTTCCCGATATTGCACCACCGAGTGTTCAGGTGACGGCATTTTATCCGGGAGCGAATGCAGAAGTTGTCGCCCGTTCCGTTGCTGTTCCGATTGAGGAAGCGGTAAACGGTGTTGAGAACATGACGTACATGACGTCAAACTCAAGTAACGACGGATCAATGACCTTGAGTGTATTTTTCAAGCAAGGTTCAGATCCGGATAATGCAGCGGTAAATGTTCAAAACCGTGTTTCAAAAGCAATGAGCCAGCTTCCACAGGAGGTTGTACAGGCGGGAATTTCGACTCAAAAAGTTCAGAACAGTATGATCATGTTCATGGGACTTTCTAGTAATGACCCGAAACAATATGACGAACTTTTCTTACAAAATTATTTGAAGATCAATGTGATTCCACAAATACAACGTATTCCGGGAGTTGCTCAGGCTCAGGTTTTCGGGACGAGAGATTACTCGATGAGACTTTGGCTGAAACCAGACAGATTGGCTGCCAATAATCTTTCTCCGCAGGAAGTTTTGAATGCTGTAAAAGATCACAATCTTGAAGCCGCTCCAGGACGTTTGGGACAAGGAAGCAAGGAAACTTACGAGTATATTTTAAAATATAAAGGTAAATTAAACAAAAACGAAGACTACGAAAATATTGCCATCAAATCGAATAGTGACGGTTCATTTTTAAGATTAAAAGATGTTGCAAGAGTAGAATTCGGTTCATATACCTACACGGCAGCGAACAGAGTTGACGGAAAACCAGTTGCAGGTTTTGCTATTTTGCAGACTGCAGGTTCTAATGCGAACGAAATTTTAACTGATATTGAAAAGCAGGTTGAGCAGATGAAGCCTTCGCTTCCAAAGGGAGTTGAGCCAATTATCATGTACAATTCCAAAGACTTTTTGGATGCGTCGATTCATCAGGTTGTAGAAACTTTAATTATCGCATTCATTTTGGTATTTATTGTAGTATATATTTTCCTTCAGGATTTCAGATCTACATTAATTCCTGCGATTGCCGTTCCAGTAGCAATTGTTGGTACATTTTTCTTCCTTCAGCTATTTGGTTTCAGCATCAATATGTTGACATTGTTCGCATTAGTTCTAGCCATTGGTATTGTTGTGGATGATGCGATTGTCGTTGTAGAAGCTGTCCATTCTAAAATGGAACAAACCGGAATGCCGGTTGAGCAAGCAACGACAAACTCAATGAGTGAAATTTCGGGAGCGATTATTTCCATAACATTGGTGATGTGTGCGGTATTTATACCGGTTGGTTTTATGCAGGGTCCTGCAGGGGTTTTCTACAGACAGTTTGCCTTTACTTTGGTGATTGCGATTATGATCTCAGCAATTAATGCATTGACATTAAGTCCTGCTTTATGTGCTTTATTATTAAATGATCCTCAAGGAGAACATGGAGAACACGGTCAGAAAAAAGGTTTTGGAGCAAAGTTTTTTAATGCTTTCAACAAGAACTTTAATAACATGACCAAAAAATACATTTACAGCCTTAAGTTTTTAATTAAAAATAAATGGGTTGCGGTTACAGGTTTAGCAGCAATCACAACAGCAAGTGTTTTCTTGATCAATAAAGCACCAACAGGATTTATTCCTACAGAAGATCAGGGATTTGTTTTGTATGCTGTGAATACTCCTCCCGGAAGTTCATTAGACAGAACGCACAGAGCTACTGAACAGATTGATAAAATTATCAATGGTGAAAAAGCTAAAAATCACCTTTGGGTAGCCGATGGAATGAACTTTATCAGTAACGCCAATGCTTCACCGTATTCTGCAGGTTTTATTAAATTGAAAGATTACGAAGATCGTGGTGAAATGAAAGATCCGGATCAGATTGCAGCGGCTTTAACCGGAAAAGTAGCACAGGTAAAAGATGCAAACGCATTCTTCTTCAACTTCCCTACCGTACAAGGTTTTGGTAACGTTTCAGGATTTGAATTTATGTTACAGGACAAAACCAACGGATCTTTTGAACAATTGGGAGTCAATACTCAGGTTTTCATTGGAGAGTTGATGAAACGCCCGGAAATTGCTTTTGCTTTTACAACCTACGCAGCCGGAAATCCTCAATATACCATTGATGTTGATACCGATAAAGCCAATCAGTTGGGAGTTTCTATTACAGAATTGATGCAGACCATGCAGATTTATTACGGAAGTAGTTTCGTTTCAGATTTCAACAGATTCGGTAAATATTATAGAGTAATGGCTCAGGCAGATATTCCTTACAGAACCGATGCTAATTCTATGGAAGGAATTTATGTTAAAAATAAATCGGGCGAAATGGTTCCTGTAAAAACTTTGGTAACGTTAAAAAGAACTTTCGGACCAGAAACGGTTTCAAGAAACAACCTATTCAACGCAGTGACCATTAATGGAACTCCAAAACCTGGCTACAGTACTGGAGACGCCATTAAAGCCGTAGAAGAAGTTGCTCAAAAATCACTTCCAAGAGGTTATGGTTACGAATGGACAGGGATTACTCGTGAAGAGATCAAAACCGGTGGACAAACTGCTTTTGTATTTATGCTAAGTATTTTGTTCGTGTATTTCTTACTGGCAGCTCAGTACGAAAGTTACATCCTTCCGTTTGCCGTTATTTTAACTATTCCAACAGGGATTTTCGGAGTGTTTGCATTCACAGGATTAGCGGGAATTGACAATAACATTTACGTTCAGGTCGGATTGATCATGCTCGTCGGATTGTTAGCGAAAAATGCGATCCTGATCGTAGAATTTGCCGTTCAGCGAAGAAAAGCAGGAAAAACATTGATTGAATCAGCGCTTCAGGCTTCAAGATTACGTTTAAGACCCATTTTGATGACTTCATTTGCTTTCATCATCGGTATGCTTCCATTGGTTTGGACTCAAGGTGCAGCAGCAAAAGGAAATCACTCTATCGGAATCAGTACTGTTGGTGGAATGTTTACAGGAGTTGTCTTCGGGATTTTCATCATTCCGGTGATGTATGTGATCTTCCAGTATTTACATGAAAAAATGCCAAGCAGAAAACAAAAAAGACTTCAAAAACAAAAATTGGAGGAAGAACTTTTGGCAACAGCACATTAATAAAAAAATGATCAACAAAACTTTGAGAAATAAAAATCTTATAAAATTTTTCTTCAAATTTAATTTAAAGATTTTCTAAACCATTAAGGTTTTTATTAAGATGTTAAGAATATTAAGATGAGCTTCACTTGAAGCACAGTTCTTAAAAAATCTATTGATTTTTCTTAATCCAACTTAACTTCTTAAATATCCTTAATGGTTCAAAACAAGCAAAATATTATCTCCTACTAAAGACAACTTTGCTTATCACTCAAAGTTTTGTGATCAATTTAAATATATAGACTTATGAAAAGAGTAAAAAATATAATCATCGCTTTTGGGATCGCATTAGGTGCTGTTTCCTGTGTGCCAAAATTGGCATATCAGGAAACAAAACCCGAACTTCCCGAAACATTCAAATATACTGTAACCGCAGACACTGCAAGCGTCGCAAACTTAGAATGGAAACAGTTTTTCAACGATCCCATTTTACAGGATTTAATTGAAAAAGGAATTAAAAACAATTACGATCTACAAATTGCTTTAAAACAGGTCGCTTCTTCACAGGAAAAACTGAAACAGGCAAAATATCTTCAATATCCTGATGTAGGTTTCGGAGTTTCCGCACAAATCTCAAAGCCTTCCAAAAACAGCATGAACGGACAAAGCTTAAATCTGTTTTTAGGTCAAAGTCACGTTGAAGATTACAATGCTGCATTCAACTTATCTTGGGAAGCAGACATTTGGGGTAAAATTAAAAACCAACAAGAAGTTTCAAAAATGCAGTATCTGCAGACTTATGAAGCGACAAAAGCAATTCAGACACAGGTTGTTGCTGCAATTGCTCAGGGATATTACAATTTATTGATGCTTGATAAACAATTACAGATTGCAAAATCAAACTTAGATTTAAGCACCAATACCCTTTCTCTTACAGAAAAATTGTGGCAAAGCGGTGATACGACTTCTTTAGGAGTTCAGCAGGCGACTGCTCAAAAGCAATCTACAGAACTTTTGATTACTCAATTGGAACAAAATATTGCGATTCAGGAAAATGCTTTGAGTATTTTGGTGGGTGAAAATCCAAATAAAGTCAACAGAACCATTGAAATGTCTGATACTTCTTTACCACAAGATATTTCTGCAGGACTTCCAGCAGCGATGGTAAGTCGTCGTCCGGATGTTCGTCAGCAGGAATTGGTTTTATTAGAATCAAATTCTTTGGTAGGAATTGCGCAGGCAAATATGTATCCTGCACTGAAAATTACCGCAAACGGCGGAGTCAATTCATTTAAAATTGACAACTGGTTTCAAATTCCGGCATCTTTGTTCGGTTCAGTTTTGGGCGGTTTGACTCAGCCTATTTTCCAAAAAAGACAGTTGAAAACAGATTTGAATGTTGCTAAAATTCAGAGAGAGAAAAACGTTTTGGCATTCCGTCAATCCGTTTTAAATGCAGTTGGTGAAGTTTCTGATGCCTTGGTCTCTAATGAAAGTTTAAAAGTTCAGGAACAAAAAGCAACCGAACAGGTAACAACTTTAAAAAACGGAATTAAAAGCGCTGAAATGCTTTACAAAGGCGGAATGGCAAATTACTTAGAAGTGATTACAGCTCAGGGAAATTCTTTACAGGCTGAATTGAATCTTGCGTCGGTAAAAAGACAGAGATTAAGCAGTATTGTAGATCTATACCGAGCTTTAGGTGGCGGTTGGAAGTAGTAAATTTAATTATATTGTTAATGAAATGCGGTCTCTCGGGATCGCATTTTTTATATGAATACATTTTGAACCATTAAGGATTAATTAAGGAGTTAAGAAATATTAAGTTTAGCCTCGCTTTTAGGCTCATTGTCTTTCAAATCTATTTGATTTTTCTTAATTCAACTTAACTTCTTAATAAAAATCTTAATGGTATAAATTTAAATGCAAAGTTTTATTTAAAAGATATGTAATTTTAAGGAGCAAAGAATAGCAACAAAGTCGCTTAAGCAAGCTTTATCAGAATCAATAAAATTGATTCAATTCTTTGCTCTTTAAAAATATTCAGAATAAAAATAAATCTTTGCGTTAAAAAAATTACTTTTGAGTTTGCTCATTAATATATTCAATCAGACCATTAAAATCTTTTTCAGAATATCCCAATTGCAAATAATGAATATCATCCGCTTTTCGATACCAGGTCAGTTGACGTTTTGCATATCTTCGGCTGTTTTTCTTAATTTCAGAAACTGCAAATTCCAAATCCCATTCTTCATCAAAATATTTAAATAATTCAGAATAGCCAACCGTGTTCAAAGCGGTCAAATGTTTAAATTTTTCTAAACCTATTGCTTCATCCAGCAAACCTTTCTCCATCATAATATCCACTCTCCTATTGATTCTGTCATACAATTCTTCTCTCGGAGCTTCAATTCCGATTCGAATCGTTTCAAAATCTCTTGAATCTTGCGAAACAGCAATTAATTCAGAATATTTTTTATTCGTCTGCCAAATTACATCAATGGCACGTAAAAGCCTTCTATGATTGTGAAAATCCACAACCGAAAAATATTCAGGATCGAGTTCTTTCAACATTTCCTGAAGTTTTTCTATTCCTTCGTTATCTAAAATTTCCTGTAGTTTAGCTTGATTCTCCTCATTAGCTTCAGGCAAATCATTCAGACCTTCGATCACCGCTTTTTCATACATCATACTTCCGCCAACCAAAATGACAGTATCATATTTTTCAAAAAGTTCATTGAGTTTTTTTAAGGCATCTTCTTCGTATTGTCCGATCGAATAATATTCCTCAACCGAAAGATTTCCAATAAAATGATGAGGTGCTTCCGCTAATTCTTCTGCAGATGGAGAAGCCGTTCCGATGATCATTTCCTTAAAAAACTGGCGCGAATCGCAGGAAACAATTTCTGTACTGAAATGTTTCGCCAAATCAATGGCCAATCTTGTTTTTCCAATTCCGGTAGGTCCTACAACAGAAATCAAATTTTTATTTTTCACGTTGCAAATTTACGAAAAATGAGCCTTTATTTTTAACCACAAAATACTTTAAAAGAATGATTCAATTGAACCATTAAGAATAATTAAGTGGTTAAGTTTAATTAAGAAAAATCAAATAGATTTTTAAAAAGTATTATTCTAAAGTGATGCTAATCTTAATATTCTTCACTTCTTAATTAAAATCTTAATGGTTCAAAATAAATTTAAAATTGTACAATTACAAAGTATGATGCTAAAATTTCATCTTATCACACTATAGACTTAAATGTTTATCTTTGTACAACAATAAAAAACTATGATTTTATCAATGACCGGCTTCGGTAGAGCCGAAAGTGTTTTTGAAGGAAAAAAAATTTCAATCGATATTAAATCACTGAACAGCAAGAGCTTTGATTTAAATATCAAAATTCCTTTACGTTACAAAGAAAAAGAATTTGAAGTAAGAAAAATTCTCAACGATAGAATCATCCGTGGAAAGGTAGATTGCTACATTAATATTGAGAATCTTGAAGAAACCAATGATGTGAAAATCAACAGAGGTTTAATTGATTCTTACATGAATGAGCTTAAAAATATCGCTTCAGACGGACCTGATTTTGAATACCTTAAAATGGCGGTAAGACTTCCGGATGCGATTACTTCAAGACCCGACGAATTAACTGAAGGTGAATGGGAAGCTTTAGCGAAAATCGTTAATAATGCGGTTGATAAATTCCAGGAATTCAGAAAAACAGAAGGAAAAATCCTTCACGAAGAACTGGAAAGAAATATCAAAAATATAGACAAATATCTTTCAGAAGTTATTCCTTATGAAGAAGTGAGAATCAATTCTGTGAAAGAACGTTACATGAAAACTCTAAAAGAATTTGAAAATGTTGACGAAACTCGTTTTTATCAGGAAATGGCTTATTTCACAGAGAAACTAGATATTTCTGAAGAAAAAGTAAGACTTTCTCAGCATTTGAAATATTATTCTGAAGTAATGGAAAATGAAGATTTTAATGGAAAAAAACTTGGTTTTATTTCACAGGAAATTGGGAGAGAAATCAATACTTTAGGTTCAAAAGCCAATCACGCTGAAATTCAGAAATTGGTGGTGATGATGAAGGATGATTTGGAAAAAATTAAAGAGCAAACGTTAAACGTATTATAATTAGTTGATAGTTTTTTGTTGATGGTTGTTGGATTTTTTCTACTATCAACTAAAACCTATCAACCAACAACTATATGAATAAAGTTATCATATTTTCAGCGCCATCGGGAAGCGGGAAAACGACATTAGTAAAACATTCTCTGGAAGTAATTCCTGAATTGGAATTTTCTATATCGTGTACAACAAGACAGCCGAGAGGAAGTGAAACTCACGCTGTTGATTATCATTTTATTTCGCCAGAAGAATTCAGACAAAGAATTTCTGAAGATGCTTTTGTAGAATTTGAGGAAGTTTATACCGATAAATATTACGGAACTTTAAAATCTGAGGTTGAAAAGATCTGGAATCAGGGAAAAGTTGTTATTTTTGATGTAGACGTAAAAGGCGGAATTTCATTAAAAAAATATTTTGGAGAAAAAGCATTATCCATCTTCATAGAACCACCTTCGATTGCCGAATTGGAACGAAGATTGATCTCAAGAAACACTGATGATGCCGAAACCATAAAAACCCGCGTAGAAAAAGCTGAAGAAGAGCTTACCTATGCGATAGAATTTGACAAAATCGTCATCAACAGCGATTTGAGTGAAGCAAAAATAGAAATAGAAAGTTTAATAAAAAGTTTTATAGGAGAAACTAGAAGTTAGAGATTAGAAGTTAGTAAAAAACACCCGTAAATTTGGGCTAAAAACTAACTTCTAATTTCTAAAATCTAACTTCTATAAAAGAAAAACATTGAGGCTGAAATGAGCACCGAAACATTAGAAAAAGCTAAATCTACCCTTCCTGTAAAAGGATTTTTAGATTTGAAAGATATTGACATTCCTCAAGGAGAAGACTTGGTAAAAGCGATTCTCCAGCTGAAAGAAGAAAAAAATGCCGTTATTCTGGCGCATTATTATCAACCAGGAGAAATTCAGGATATTGCTGATTTCTTAGGAGATTCTCTTCAATTGGCAAGACAGGCAAAAGATACAGATGCCGATATGATCGTATTCTGCGGAGTGCATTTCATGGCTGAAGCCGCAAAAATTTTGAACCCGACGAAAAAAGTTGTCCTTCCTGATACAATGGCAGGTTGTTCTTTGGCAGACGGTTGTTCAGGTGAAGGTTTGAGAAAAATGCGTGAGCAACATCCAAATGCTTTGATCGCAACGTACATCAACTGTAACGCTGAAACAAAAGCAGAAAGTGACATCATTGTAACCAGCTCAAATGCAGAAACCGTGATTGAAGCTTTACCGACTGACCGACCAATTATTTTCGCTCCGGATAAAAATTTAGGAAGATATTTATCTAAAAAAACCGGTCGCGATATGATCCTTTGGGACGGAAGCTGCATCGTGCACGAAGCATTTTCCATGGAAAGAATTGCACAGCAGTTAGCTGATAATCCAGATGCAAAAATGATTGCACACCCTGAAAGTGAAGAAGCTGTTTTGAAATTGGCTCACTTCATCGGTTCTACTTCTGCTCTTTTGAATTTTGTTGAAAAAGATGATTGTCAGAAATTCATTATTGCAACTGAGGAAGGAATTCTTCACGAAATGAGAAAACGTGCACCACACAAAGAATTGATTCCTGCTTTGGTTTTTGACGAAAGCTGTAACTGTTCAGAATGCTTTTATATGAAGAGAAATACAATGGAAAAATTATATTTGTGTATGAAATATGAGCTTCCTGAAATTTTAATTGAAGAAGAACTTCGACTGAAAGCTTTGAAACCGATTGAGGCAATGCTCGATCTTTCGAAAAGTATTAAATAATAAAAAGAGCTGCCTCACTTGAGACAGCTCTTTTACTTTTTCACTGAGAAAGTATTTTCAATTTATGAAAGGCCTCCATCTACACAATCCATATGTACTAAAACTTTAGATTGGCAACATTTTGGTAAAGCATTGTACGCTTCACATGAACGTGGAAAACCAGGACCTGGTCCATAAGGTCCGGGAGGGCAATTTTCATTACAAACTGCGCCACCATTAATAGCTTTTAAATTTCCTCGGTTTAATTTTTTTAGATTTTTCATATTTATTTGATTTGTTTAGTTATTAAATATAATACTTTTGTTTATATATATAAAATCATGAGTAAAATCTTTTTAGAAGATGTAAAAATTTACGCTTACCACGGCGTTCTTCCCGAAGAAAATATTATCGGAACTTATTATATTTTAAATACTGAAATTCACACAGATTTGTGGGATGCTGCGATTTCTGATAATTTAAATGATACGATCAGTTACGCAGATATTAATGAAATCATTCATGATGAGATGAAAATTCAGTCTAAATTGTTGGAGCACGTTGCGGGAAGAATTATTACTAAAATCAACGAAAAATTCAGTCAGATTTCTTACATCAAATTAAGAATTACCAAAACAAGTCCGCCAATGAAAGGTGAAATGAAAGGTGCAAGTATTGAGCTTGAAAAAAGTTTTTTATTAGGCGGAATTACAGAAAATGAGTAATTTTCAATTTTAAAAATCAAAACACAGTGAAGGTATTTAAAATATTATTTCTATTATTTTCTATCGGTATTTTTGGGCAAAACAATACTTCAGGTGATGCTATTTACAATTTTCCGAAAATAAAATCTAGCATTACAATGCCGGTGACTATTCCGTTATCGGAAATCAGCAATATGATAAATGCTTCGGTAAAAGATATGATCTTTCAGGATGATTCTTATACCGATAACGACAATGATCAGTTTAAAGTAAAAGTCTGGAAAACCCGACCAATACGATTAGTTGGAGATGCCAATCAAAATATTGCGATTGAAGTTCCTTTAAAAATCTGGGCAGAAAAAGGGATTGGAACTTTAGGGGTTTACACGTATCAGGAAACGACTTTTGAAACCGTAATGTATTTTAAAACAGCTTTAAGTTTTAAAAATAACTGGACGGTAAGTACTTTTACACAACCAATGGGATTTAAATGGGTAAAAAAACCAGTTTTAGATTTTGGAAAAATTAAAATCCCAATTACTTCTTTGGTTGAAAAAAGCCTGAAAGAACAGCAATACAAATTCTCTAAAACCATTGATCAGCAAATGGCTGCACAGCTTAATTTTCAGCAGTATGCAGTTTTAGCGTGGAACGCTTTTTCTCAACCTTTCAATATTTCAGAGGAATACAATACCTGGTTGAAAATAACTCCTATCAACGTTAATATAACCCCGCTTAAATTTTACGGAAATCAAATTGATACTAATATCGGCATCGATATTTTCTCAGAAACTTATACCGGAACAAAACCAGAATCGTCTCAACCTGTAAAAGCGGTGATGAATTTTAATTTTATTCCGCTTTTGGCTGATCAGTTTGTATTGCAGACCACTGCGAATATTCCTTTTTCTGAAGCTACCGGAATCGCAAAAAAAACATTTTTAAATAAAGAATTTGATGTCAGAAATTCTAAAGTTAAAATTACGGATATCAAAGTGTATGGAGAAGCCAATCGTATTATGATAGAAGCCGATACAGAAGGTTATGTGAATGGAACGTCTTTTATTTCAGGGATTCCTATTTATGATGAAACTAAGAAAAAAATAGTGCTTTCGGACACAAAATTCAAGCTTAAAACATCTAACATTCTTCAGAAATTAGCAACTTCTCTTTTCAAAGGCAAAATTGTAAAGATGATTGAAGATGAATACGGAATTCCCACAAGTGAACTTGAAACATCATCCAAAAAAAGCATCGAAGAAGCATTTAATAAAGAATATTACAAAGGACTGAAAATGAGCGGTAAAGTTTTTAATTTGAAACCTCATCAAATTCTTTTAAATGACTCAGGAATTACAGCTGTAATTGATACGAATGCAAATTTGAGATTTACTTTAAAAGGATTTTAAACTAAAAACTAACATAACTATGAGAAAATATTTACAGATTATCGACAGACACAGAGCTACAAAATGGATGAGATTCTTCAATATTCTCGTTGACAGAATTGCATTTAATTGTATTTTTTTAGCCTTAGGTTTTCTAGGCGGTATATTAGACGGAATCTTTGGAATATATTATTTTACTAAATTCTTTTATAAGCTTGCAGAGTTAGGAAGAGTTGCAGATATTATCATTACTAGTATTATATTTTTCTTTTATATTTTTTTAATTGAATATTTTACCAAAGGAAGAAGTCTCGGAAAATACATTACCGGAACAAAAGTGATCATGACAGATGGTAAAGAACCTACTATTAGTGATTATTTTATGAGAAACATTATACGTTTGGTTCCTTTTGACGCCTTATCTTTTTTTGGAGAAAATGGATGGCACGATAGCTGGAGTGATACCAGAGTCATTAACATTAAAAATTATGAGGCTGAAAGACAGACCAAGAACGAAATTGATGCCATCGGAATAAAAGAAATTGCGTAAAAAATTTGGAGAACATTATAATTTTCCTATATTTGCACCACCTAAAAATGGTGCTTTGGCCGAGCGGCTAGGCAGTGGTCTGCAACACCATCTACAGCGGTTCGAATCCGCTAGGCACCTCTAATCAATCCCTAATCTATATTAGTTTAGGGATTTTTTATTTCTTAAAATTCCACCCATTCAACAAAAAAAAAAAAACAACTCATTGATATTCAAATTAATAAGCTTGTCTTTTTGAAAAGTATTTTTTATAATGAGGGAATCCTTGACTGTAATACCAAAATCCTGATTTACTACTACGGTGTTTCAAAAAAGAAGAAATAAAAAAAATAAACAGTAAAGCAAACCCTAATAATATAAAATTTTCAAGGAGTGAAAAATAATCTGAAGTTTCCATTGGTTAGTTTTTAGTATTATAAAGATATGTAAAACAGACGGTAACAAAAAACAAATTCTCCACAACAAGAGATTTAAGCTAAGAAAAAAGTATTAAAAAAAATTAATATTACCTCCTTTTATTATCCAAAATGAAAGTATTTTTATGATTTTAACACTTCCTTAACTAAACCTTGGCTTCATAATTGAAATTATCATCACATAGACTTTAAAAGTTTTAATAAATAGAAAAATTTGAGTTATGAAAAATATAGTTTTAGCAGGTGTAATCTCAATATTTACATTGACCGCCTGTAAGAAGGATGATAATAAAGTGGCCGAAAAAACTTTAGAACAGCAGAAATTAGAATTTCAGGCAAGACAGCTGGATATAGAAAAGCAAAAGCTAGCTATTGAAAGAGAAAGATTTGCTTACGAAGCACAAAAAAGAACCGACAGTATAGCTGAAGTTGAAAAAGCTAAAACCGCAGCTGCAGCAAAACCTCAGGTAATCAGAGAAACCAAAACAATATACAGAGATGCCCCATCTTCTTCTAACAACGGAAGTCAGGCAAGCAATTCTTCATCTCAAGGTACTACAGCTAAGAAAAAAGGAATCAGTGAAGCTGCAAAAGGCACTGCAATTGGTGTTGTGAGTGGTGCTGCTTTGGGAGCTATTGTCAATAAGAAAAACCGTGGTGGTGGTGCCGTTGTAGGTGGTATCATCGGTGGTGCAACAGGATATACTTTAGGTAGATCACAGGATAGAAAAAGTGGTCGGGTACAGCCTAAATAATTAAATATTTTTAAAAACATCAAAGATTGCTTATTTTTAAGCAATCTTTTTTTTATGCTCCTGATTGTATGCTCTTCAATTTTTCTCATAACAACCTTAATGGGTTGGGGAAAACTGATGGAAAATATTTTTGGGAAAAGCTTACACGGAATTTCAGGGAAAATTTTAACAGGAATTTTCTCTGTCGGATTAATTTTTACAGTGGTATCATTTTTTGTCCCACTGAATTTATATATTGAAATTCCTACAATTTTCATCGGACTTTTCTACTTTTTTAAAGACAAACTTTATTTAGAGTATTTCCGATTGTCAAAAAAAGACTCAGTCATTTTAGGAATTTTAGCAGCTGTCATTTTATTTTCAGCTTCTTTTTATCCTTTTATTTTAGATCATTTCGGGTATTATGTTCCTACAATAAAATGGCTTACAGAATACGGTTTGGTTAAAGGGATTTCCAATCTTGATCTTATTTTGGGGCAAATGTCGGTTTGGCATATTTTCCAAGCAGGATTCAGTAATTTCGCAGATCCTTTTTTAAGGCTTAATGCCGTTTTACTTATTATTTACGGAATCTATATTGTTGAAAATAAAAGCTGGATTCAACTGATTTTTATTCCGGTTTTCCTGATTTTTTCTCAATCTCCAAGTCCGGATTTGCCCGCGATTTTATTTTCTTTAATTATTCTGAATGAAATTTTATCCGGAAACAAAAACCTGGCTTTCTTATTTGCATTTTCTGTTTTTATATTTGCGATAAAACCAACCGTTATTTGGCTACCGATTTTCATTCTGCTCTACTCTATTTTCGTTTCCGGATTTCAGTATAAAAAACTTATTTTAGGCTCACTTGTTTTTCTTTTATTCATCGTAAAAAATATCTGGATCTTTGGTTATCCCGTTTTCCCTTTAACAGTTTTCGACTTCGGAATTTCGTGGAAACCCAATCCTGAATTATTAAAAGCATCATCAGAATTTGCGATTGTAAAAACTTTTGACGAGCAATATTCTTATGCAGAAATTTTAAAATTCTCATGGTTTGATTACGTTAAAAACTGGCTTTTTTTAAATGGAATTAAATCGGCAATCAACATTTCATTTGTAACAAGTTTAATCGGGTTTATTGTATTTTCTATTATTAAAAGAAATAAAATCACCAGTTTAATTGGTATTTCTATATTGATAAAAAGTCTTTTAATTTTATCTTTTTCTGCACAATACCGATTCTTTATTGATGTATTTTTTGTAGTCTTTTTTGTAGTCTTTTTCAACAGTATAAATAAGAAAAATGCGCTCTTCATTTCTTCGGGTTTAGCTCTCATTTTTATTGGTCTTTTTTCATTTCCAAAAATCATTCAGCAATTTATTCCAAGTTTTAAGCTGGGTAGAAATTTGACTCCGTTTGCAAAAACACAACTTTTAAAACCTTCCGATTATAAATACAATCAGTATAATTCTTTCAAAATAGGAGATCTTAAGTTTAATGTTTCAAAAAAATATACCTTTAGTTTTGACACTCCCACTCCTGCCATTTCAGAAAGCTACGTTTTAGATTATCAGAAATTAGGCATATTTCCGCAACCGATTGACAAAAACAATTTAAAAAAAGGATTTATCTGGAAAAAACTGAATCCCGAAGAAAAAAAAGAGCTCGACAAATCAATTGAATTCATCAAAAAGAGTTATCTACAAACCGATTAGTAAAGACTTTATTATCTGAATAAAAAACGGTAATTTTGTACTATGTTCAATACTTTAGGTAATCTTCTCAGCCTAACCACGTTTGGCGAGAGTCACGGCGCTGCTTATGGCGGAATCATCAATAATTTTCCAGCAGGTCTGGAAGTCGATTTTGAAAAAATTCAATATGAGTTGGATCGTAGAAAACCAGGTCAGTCAGCAATCGTTACCCAACGAAAAGAAAGCGACACTGTAAAATTTCTTTCCGGTATTTTCGAAGGAAAAACTACCGGAACTCCTATTGGTTTTATGATTGAAAACGAAAATCAGAAGTCAAAAGACTATGACCATATTGCGAATTCTTATCGCCCGAGTCATGCAGATTTCACGTACGATCAAAAATTTGGCATCAGAGATTATCGCGGTGGCGGAAAATCTTCTGCAAGAGAAACCATCAACTGGGTGGTTGCCGGAGCTTTAGCAAAACAACTTTTAAAAGATATTGAAATTAACGCTTACGTTTCTTCCGTGGGCGAAATTTTCTGTGTAAAACCTTATCAGGATTTAGATTTTTCTAAAACTGAAAGCAATGAAGTACGCTGTCCCGATACTGAAACTGCCGAAAAAATGATTTCAAAAATTAAAGAGATCAAAAAAGAAGGCAACACAATTGGCGGAACCATTACCTGCGTTATCAAAAATGTTCCTGTAGGAATTGGCGAACCCGTTTTTTCTAAACTTCAGGCTGAATTGGCAAAAGCAATGCTTAACATTAATGCCTGCAAAGGTTTTGAATATGGAAGCGGATTTTGTGGTGCAAAAATGACAGGAAGTGAACATAATGATCAGTTTAACACCGATTTTTCTACAAAATCAAATCTTTCAGGCGGAATTCAGGGCGGAATTTCTAACGGAATGGATATTTATTTCCGGGTAGCTTTCAAACCTGTTGCCACTATTTTAAGACCTCAGGAAAGTGTTGATAAAGACGGAAATGCTGTGACTGTGGAAGGAAAAGGAAGACACGATCCTTGTGTTGTTCCAAGAGCAGTTCCCGTTGTAGAAAGTTTAGCAGCATTTGTTTTAGCTGATTTATTTCTGATCAACAAAACACGAAACACTAATCAATTTTAAATTTAATTTTTAGTAATCATGAAAAATTACTGGGATAAAGCCATATTTTTTGAAGAATATCTTCAGATTGCCAACCAAAGACTTGAAAATCCTCCGACTCCGCAAGATGCCGAATATAAAATGTATTACGAGCTTGGAATTCAGAGAATGGATCGAACGCTTAAAAAATTCGTCATCGATGAAGAGCAAATCAACGAGCTGAAATCTAAAAATTTCAACGGAAAAATTTTAATTATTTCTGAAGCTTGGTGTGGTGATGCAAGTGCAACGGTTCCTGCTTTGGCAAAGTTTTTTGAAGGACATAATGAAGTGAAAATCTTTTTGAGAGACAGCGATAAAAGTCTAATCAATCAGTTCTTAACGAATGGTACAGAATCTATTCCGAAAGTGATTATTTTAGACGAGGATTTCAATGTGAAAAATTCTTGGGGACCTCGTCCGAAATTCGGGCACGAATTATTATTAAAATTTAAAGCTGATCCAGAAGCATATCCAAGAGAGAGTTTTTACAATGATCTGCAAGTATATTATTCAAGAAACAGAGGTAAAGATGCCATTCAGGAAATTTTAGAATTACTATAAAATAAATACTATGAAAAAACTGGCTATTTACGTTGTTGTTCTCGTAATTTTAGGTGTTATTTTTTTAGTTCCCGGAATACGAAATTATCTTAAAGATCAATTTTTCCCGATCGCAACTATAGAAAATGCAGTACACATCAGTGAAGAAGATTATGATGTAGACTTGCAAGGGATCAATGTTCCAAGTACCAATCTGAAAAACTTTAAAAACAAACCAGTTTTTCTGAATTTTTGGGGAACATGGTGTCCTCCGTGTAGAAAAGAATGGCCTTCAATTCAAAGATTGTACGACAGAAGAAAAGAAAATGTAGATTTTGTTTTAATTGCAATGAAAGACGAGGAAGCAACCGTAAGAAAATTTTTGAAAGAAAATAACTACACCGTTCCTGTATATATTGCACAAAGCCCGATCTCTGAAAAGATCCTTCCGAAAGCTTTCCCTACAACCTTTCTTTTAGACAAAAACGGGAGAATTTTAATCAAGGAAGATGCCGCAACTGATTGGGATGCAGAATCTATCCACCAGTTTATTGATAATATTATTAAGTAAACTTTAACTAAAATTTAGATTGAGTTGGTACAAATTTTGCGAATTTTACAGAGTTGAAAATTATTTTAAAACAAACACAAACATGAAATATTCAAAACTCAATCTTGCAAAAGAAGCAATTGCCCACAAAGGCTTCTTAAAAAAAATTCCGGACATGTTCAGAATGGTGAATATGTGGAGAAAAGGTAATTACCCTGTAAAGTCGATGGATCTTATTTTACCATTGGTAGGTCTTCTTTACGTCATCTCTCCTATTGATATCATTCCCGACTTCATTATTGTTGCAGGAGTTCTGGATGATTTGGCAGTTTTATCTTTAGCTATTCCGAAATTAATAAGGGAAGTTGATAAATTTCTTCTTTGGGAAGCTGAACAGAAATACAGTACAAACGGCGCAAAAATAATTGACGCAGAAATCGTTTAAATAATTAACAACATCCTTTCGGGGATGTTTTTTTATGAAGAATGAAATGTAAATTCAATTCATTCTCTATTTTTTTAAGTTTAATTCTTCACTTGTGAAGCAAAATTCACGATTGACAATTGACTTTAACATCAAATCCTTAAATTTGCAAAATCTAATAAAAAATTAATGGAAAGTAAGAAAGAATTCTTTTTGGAATGTTACAAACTGGGCATCATCAAATTTGGAAGATTTACATTAAAAAGCGGTATCGAAAGTCCGTTTTATGTAGATTTAAGACCTTTAGCATCAGATCCTAAAATTTTAAAAAACCTGGCCAATTATTTACTGGAAATGCTTCCTTTAGATAATTTTGATCTGATTTGCGGAGTTCCTTATGCTGCACTTCCAATGGCTACAGCAATGTCTTTGGAAAGCTATATTCCATTAATTATTAAAAGAAAAGAAGCCAAAGAATACGGAACTAAAAAAATGATTGAAGGAATTTACCAAAAAGGGCAAAACTGTCTTTTGGTAGAAGATGTCATCACTTCCGGAAAATCTTTGGTAGAAACCATTGCCGAAGTTGAGCAGGAAGATTTGAAAGTTGCCGACATTGTTGTTGTTTTAGACAGAGAACAAGGTGGCAAACAGCTTTTGGAAAGCAAAGGTTTCAGAGTTCACACTTTATTTAATATTTCTGAAGTTTGTACTATTCTACAGGAAGAAGGTGAATTGAGCGATGAGGAAGTAAAAAGAATTCAGGATTTTTTAAAAGGAAATCATATTCAGTTTGAAGAAAAGAAAAGACTTTCTTATCAGCAAAAATTTGAAAATGCTGAGCATTCTGTTTCAAAAAAACTGTTAGAAACTGCTTTAGCAAAAGAATCTAACTTAATTGCTTCAGCTGATGTAACAACCACTCAGGAATTATTGGAACTTGCTGAAAAAGTAGGTCCAAATATTATTGCTTTAAAAACGCATATCGATATTATTTCAGATTTCGATTATCAAAATACAATCGTTCCTTTGAAAGAACTGGCTTCAAAGCACAATTTCTTATTAATGGAAGACAGAAAATTTGCCGACATCGGAAACACGCAGGAATTACAGTTCACAAGCGGAGTTTTCAAAATTACAGATTGGGCAGATTTTGTAACGTCTCAGGTAATTGGTGGTTTTGAATCTTTAGACTGCTTCAAAAATGTAGGAGTTGTTGCAATTATCGGAATGTCTTCAAAAGGAACTTTAACAACGAACAGCTATAGAGAAGAAGCTTTAAAAGTGGCTTTGTCTCATCCTAATGTAATTGGTGGAGTTTCTCAGAATGCACTTCCTCAAGAAATTTTACTGTTTACTCCAGGTGTAAATTTAGCAGACTCAGGTGACGGAAAAGGTCAGCAATACAATACTCCGGAACATGTTTTCAAAACGCTTCACACTGACTTCATTATCGTAGGAAGAGGAATTTACAAATCTGAAAACCCTGCAGAAGCTTCTGTTACTTATAAAAATGAAGGCTGGAAGGCTTATCTCGCTTCATTATAAAATAAATAATTTACGATTTGCTCTCATTCATTTGGGAGCAAATTTTATTTTAAAGAACTCCCAAAATATTTATTTTTTAATAAATCTTAACTTAAAATCATAAAGAATTATATCCAAAATAAGCTATATTTGATGCTTTATCAGGACATTGAAAAAGTTTAGTATTGGTCTTTTTTTGATTTGGGGAGTTGTACAGGTTTCTGCACAAAAAGATAGCATTTCCATTCATGCAAAATTATCGCAGAACAGAAAAACGCTTGTGGTTAATCAGGAAATTGTATATCATAACCATTCCGATAAAGATTTGACCAAAATAAAACTTCTCAACTGGATTTCTGCCTATAACAAAAGAGGAACTTCTCTTGTTTACAGAAAATTGGAAGATAGGAACAACAGTCTTCACTTTGCAAAACAGGAAGAACTTGGAAAAGTTTTAGAATTAAATATAAAAAATTCGGGAAACCAACCTCTTCCACTACAAAATACTTCTGACGAGAATTTATTTATTTCTTTAAATGAAAATTTAGAACCCGGAAAAAGTGTTAAGTTGCAACTCCAGTATAAAATGCAGCTTCCTGATAAAAAATTTACCGGTTACGGAACTTCTGAACAGGACATTGCTTTAAAATATTTCTTTATTGTTCCTGATCATTTTGATGCTGATAATATTTCTAAAAGGGATTATCACGACATTGAAGAATCTGTTAATTTTAACACGTATTGGTCGGTTGATTTTGATGCGCCTTCAAATTCTTTTATTCAAAGTAATCTTCAGCAGATTCAGCCTAATTTATTTAAAGGATATTTAGATTCAGATCCTGAATTTATTATTTCTAAAAATACTTTTCCTCCGATAAAAATCGATACAGAAGATATTAAAACCGAAATAAAATTTGGGTACAATATCAGCAAACAGGAAATTCAGAATCTCGAATTTTACCTTCCTTTGCAGTTGAAATTTATTAAAGATAAAATTGGTTTTATTCCGGAACAGCTTTTTATTTCGGAAAAATTCAGGGCAAAAGAGGACTTTTTTGGAAATAATGATATTAAATTTTGGAAATTCAGGTTTAAATTATTTTCGGATGCCGAAAATACCGATTTAGATTATTTCGGAATTATCTCAAAAAAAATTCTTGATGAAAGCATCATCACCGATAAGCAGGAAAATCACTGGTTTAAAAATGGTTTAAAATCATATCTTGAAATTCAGTATCTGAAAAAATTCTACGGAGAAACAAAACTTCTCGGAAACCTTCCTGAAAATAGCATTTTAGGAGTTAAGCCTTTAAAATTATTCCATGCTTCAAGAGTGAAATTGCTTGACCGATACGGTTTGGCTTATCAATACATCATGTCTCAGAATCTCGATCAAAAAATTGACGAACCTTTTGCGGTTTTGAGTAATTTTAATGATATGGCAATCAGCAGTTTTGAAACGGGAAGCCTTTTCAGTTATTCTGCCGATAAAATGGGCGAAGAAAAATTTAATCTTCTACTGAAAAATTACATTGCTGAAAATACAGACAAACAGGCTTATCCTGAAGATTTTTTAGATCAATTGGTAAAAGAAGAATCTTCAACGTCTTATTTAAAAGGATTTTTGAAACAGAAAAACAGAGTTAATTTCAGACTTAAAAATTTCAGAGTAAATAACGATTCTCTTAATATTAAAATCGTAAAAAATACAGACGAGGCAATTCCTGTAAAGCTGGAAACCCAAACCAAAAGCGGGGAAAAAACTTCTTATTGGATCGAAACTGCAGAAAACGAAAGACTGAAAACAGTCAATCTTCCGTCTGAAGATATTTATAAAATTACATTAAATAACGATTACATATTTCCGGAAGCGAATTACCGCGATAATTTTCTTTATACCAAAGGAATATTTTCGAATGCCAAAAAAATTAAATTTAAACTCATTAAAGATATTCCCAATCCTGAGTTTAATGAAATATATCTGAACCCAAGAATACGATTCACCAATACCTATGACAAATTTCTGATTGGTATCAACTTTAAAAACCAATCGCTTTTTGATCAGAAATTTTTATATTCATTGACTCCGTCATTCAGCACAGGAACGGGTAAAATGACAGGTTCAGGAGCAGTTTCCTACTCTTTTTTGCCCGCTGAAAGTGTGATTCAGAGATTGACTTTTGGAGTTTCAGGATCATATTTTCATTATGATTATGATTTAGCGTATCAGAAAAATTCACTGTATTCGAATATCAGTTTCAGAAAAAATCCAAGAAGTACAGTAAGCCGTGGTTTAGGAATTTCCTATACTTATTTTGAACGTGATCTGAGCGCAAAAATGATCGCCAATCGTGATTACAACAAATATAATCTTTGGACGGTTGGTTACGGCTACACCGATAATCAGATGATTCACGAGAAAAGCTTCAGTCTGAGTACACAGGGAATGGAAGATTATAACAAGATTACAGCAGAAGGATTTTACAGATGGGAATTTGCACCAAGGCAAAAGCTTAGCTTAAGACTTTTCGCAGGATATTTTGTAAGAAATGAAACCCGAAACAATACTTTTAATTATGGAATTTCAAGAGTTTCAGATTATTCTTTTTCATACAATCTTTTAGGACAAAGTGCATCGAGCGGAATTTTATCACAACAGTTTATTTTAGCTGATGGTGGTTTTAAATCTTTTCTCCCAGGAACAGTGAATCAGTGGATTACTTCCTTCAATGTAGATTCAAGTGTCTGGAAAATTTTCCACGTCTATGCAGATGCAGGTTTATATAAAAACAAAAATAATCCGACACAATTTATTTGGGACAGCGGTGTGAAAGTACGTTTGATCCCAGATTTTCTTGAAATATATCTTCCGGTGCAGTCTTCTTTAGGTTTTGAGCCAGGTTTTAAAGATTACGGAAAAAGAATACGATATACTTTGATTTTAAATCTGAGCACCATTATTAATGCTGCGAGAAGAGGTTGGTACTAACACAAAAAGAGCTGCCTGATGACAACTCTTTTTATTAAAAATTTTCAAAAAATTTAATCTTTCAAAATTTTCTGAGAAACCGGTTGATTATCTACAAATCCTGTTACGATATAATTACCTTTTTGTAATTCAGCAACGTTTAAAGAAACACCATTTTTTACAGAAGCTGTTTTTACCAACTGTCCAGATAATGTGTAAACCTTAATATCTTTCACCTCTGCAGCGAAAATGATCTCATCATTTTTAACCAATGAGTTTTTAATAAACATTGATTTTTTGGAAAGATCAGTTAAATCATTGACCGCTAAAGTTCCGGATGTTGCCTGTGGCGTAGGTAAACTTATTGTAAAATCTACGTTGTTGTTATTGGTATCTCCAGTTGTTCTGGTAATGGAATTTAAAATAGTCGGCGACGGAGCTGCTCCTGCTCCTTCAAACTGATTAGCCAAACCATAACCTACAAAATCTAAAACATTTGCAGCAGTTGGTCCTGTAACTGGTGTGGCATTACTTGCCAAAGCAACCTTTCCTGAAGTAAGCGCAAGACCAACACCTACCCCAACACTTGGTGAACCGTCTAAATTCAAGAGAACCGTTACGATAAGATTGGGATTCAATAAATTAATGAGCCCACCTAATCCATCAGAACCTTGCTGAATTAAGTACGTTTGTCCCGGAGTTAAAGTGATATTGGGTAAATTGTTGTACTGGGTAAAAGCTCCTGAGGAAGACGCATATTGAATAGTTGCACCATTTAGGGAAGCTGTAGAGGAACCTATGTTTTTCAGTTCTATGAAGTCATTGGTAATGGCTGCTCCTAAAAGTCCACCACCGGTATAGATTTCATTTATTACAATCTGGGCATTAGAGAATGCTGCTATCGAAACAAGTCCGATAAAAGTAAATACTTTTTTCATAATGTGATATTTTGATTGATTCGTAATAATTTATGCAAAATTAATACCATATCAATAATAATATACCAAATATGTTGAGTTATTTAAAAAACTCACTATATATAGAACACAAAAAAACCGCCTCAAAGAAGCGGTTTGTATGATTAATTTGATTATTAAAAATCTGATTAGTCTTTCAAAATTTTCTGAGAAACTGCTTGGTTGTTTACAGTTCCTGTAACGATATAGTTACCTTCAGCTAATTCAGCAATATTTAAAGTTCCGTTAGCTTTTACAGAAGCTGTTTTTACTAATTGACCTGTTAATGTATAAACTTTTACATCTTTTGCATCTGCTCCGAAAGTAATTTCGTCATTCTTAACAAAAGTATTTTTTACAAAGTTTGATTTTGTTTTATTTAAATCTGAAACAGCTAATGATGCTGAAGTTGGTGCAACTTGAGCATAAGTTGTTCCTACTCTAATCTCATCTATTTGGAAGTTTCCTGTTGAAGAACCTTGTCTTATACAGAAATAATCAATTGCTGTAGGAGCTGCTGTTGTACCAGTACTGTTCGTAGCAGAAGCTGTTGCTGGTTCAGTAGAACCAGGAGCTGCATTAACAAATAATGACGCTGTATTTGTAGCAAAATGATATTTAACAACTAAGAAAACAGTTTGGTTAATAGGGAAATCTGTTGAAACAAATGAAGGAGCAGCAGTACCTCCGCTATTATTTAAGATACCAAAATTTACTGTATCAGTGGCAGTTCCTTTTCTCACATAAATTCTAGCTTGAAATAAAGAAAGTGCAGGATTTGTACCAGTTGAGTATGTTCCAAAATGTAAAAAATAATCTCCTGTTGCTGTATTGGCTGTAATACCTGTAGTATTCTGTGCAGAAACTAGTACTGAGTAATAAACCACTCCTGCACTTTGAGGCGTAAAACTCTTATTAATATCTTCAGTATTTGATGACGAAACACTTGTACTATTTCCAGAAGGAGCTGCTAACCCTGTATAAGTTAGATTTCCTGTAGCTGCAGTAACCTGACCAGGAGTTGCTCCACTGTGTGTTGCCCATCCATTTTGTCCAGCAACACTTCCTGTAAAATTAAATGGCTCATACACTAATTGTGCATTTGCAAAAGCTGCAACTGCGACAATTCCTAAAACTGTAAAGATTTTTTTCATAACTTAATTTTTTAATTATTAATAATTTACATAGCAAAATTACGGCATTTTTTCCATTTGAGACAATATTTAGGTTAATTTTCTGTTAATAATGCCAAAACCCGAACTGTTCATATTTTTTAGTTATTTTTACCACTTATTTTAGGAGACTTGCGAAATTCTATTCTGATATTCGTTCTTTTTTTCATGGGCTTATCGCTGAATAATGCTCAAATATTCTCATGGAAAAATCCCAATATCCCAAAAGATTCTATCTCTTCTAAAAATGACAGCATTTTAGCTAAAAAAAAAGACAGCATTCTCGCTTTTAAATTCGGGCAGGATATTTTCGCAAAAGACACGATGGATTTTGTGAAAACCAGCAACAGGATTATTGTAGATGAAGCGGTACTTGCAAAAAACGATTCTAAAAGATTTTTAGGAGAACTAAATTCAAAAGGTTCTATTATCCGGGGGATTACTTTTGGTAACAACCAAGGACAATCGGTACAAAGTTCGATGGATCTTCAGATTTCCGGCAGACTCTCAAAAGATGTTACGGTTTTGGCAAGTATTTCCGATCACAATTTACCGATTCAGGCAGATGGTTACACGCAGACTTTAGAAGAATTCGACAAAATTTATATGCAGCTTAATATTAAGGATAAATCTATTCTTAGAGCCGGACATTTAGATTTGGTTGATTCTAAAAATTATTTCGCCAAATATCAGCGTCGAAGCATGGGACTTCAGTTTCAGACACAGTTTGGAACCGATAATAAAACTTTGGTTGATATTTCAGCAGGTGTGGCACGAAGCGAATTTCATAGAATTCGTTTTCAGGGTATCGAAGGAAACCAGGGACCTTACCGTCTAACCGGGAAAAACGGTGAACAATTCATTACACTAATTTCTGGTTCCGAACAGGTTTTCATCGACGGTATTTTGATGAAGCGTGGGGAAAATCAGGATTATATCATTAATTACAATACAGGGGAAGTTACTTTCACCAGTTTCAGACCGATTTTCCAACAAAACTTCATTACCATTTCTTTTAATTATGCCAACAGAAATTATTCCCGATATTTATTTACCGGAAAAGTTGAGCATCAAAGAGAAAAATTAAAATTAGGCTTAAACTGGTTTATGGAGAATGATAATAAAAATGCTCCATTAGCTTTAAATTTATCTAAAGAAGACGAGCAGATTTTAGCAGATGCCGGAAATGATTTAAACTTAATGTATGCACCTTCCGGTGTGGTTGCAGAATACGATGTCAACAAAATTCTTTACAGTCTCGTTCTGAATCCTAACGGAAATTATTATCAGTTTTCTACAGATGCCACTCAAACTTTATATCAGGTTTCGTTCACTTATTTTGGAGCTAACCTGGGAGATTACAAATTAACACAAACCACCAATAACGGAAGGGTTTTTGAATATGTTGGTCCTAATCTGGGAGATTACCGTGCGGTAAGAAAACTTCCGTCACCGCAAAAAGCTCAGGTGTATACTTTCAACTCTGAATACTTACTGAAAGACGGTAAAATCGGAGCTGATATTTCGATGAGTAATTATGACATCAACTTATTTTCTTCAAAAGATTCTGATCAAAATTTGGGATATGCTGCAAGAATTTTTGGGAATAAAACATTTACTAAAAACAGCTGGAAAGGAACACCAAGCTTTGAATATCAATACATCGATAAGCAGTTCCATATTTTAGATCGTATCAACGATGTAGAGTTTTCTCGTGATTTCAACTTAGCGCAGGAATTTAACGGATTAACACAAAACCGCTTTATTTTCAGCTTTCTAAATAAGTGGAATAATAAATCGACTTTAAACTACAGGATCAATTATCTTGACGAACAGGATTCATATAAAGGAACCAAAAACGACCTAGATTTTAGCTGGATTAAAGAAAAATTCAATACAAAAGGTAATTTGTCTTATCTTAATACCAATGCTACTCTGCAAGACACCAAATTCATCCGTGGAGGAGCCGGAACCGAGTACACCGGTAAAAAAGGAAGTTGGGCAGTTGGAGGAAGTATGGAACACAACGAAAAGAAATACAACGACACTCAATTGATGGATGTGACGAGTTTTAGCTGGAGAGAGCTTTTCGTTCAGAAAAAAATCGGAGACAGTACAAGAACGAAGCTTTTAGCCAAAATGTACATGCGAGAAAATGACTCGGTACGTGACAACAGCCTCCAAAATACGAACAGGATTTTAGGTTTCATGGCAGAAAGCCAAATCATTAAAACTGAAAAAACAACTTTAAATGCGTTGCTTCATTACAGAAAATTCTTCTATAAAGATGACATTGTAGATGTAAATCAGAATAAAGATTTTGTGGTTGGGAATATTTTGTACAACCAACAACTTTTCAAAAACGGAATGCGACTTCAGGCATTTTACGAATTAGGAAACGGACAGGAAGCACAAAGAGAATTTCAATATATAAAAGTGACAGACGGGCAAGGAATTTATAAATGGACCGATTACAATGGTGACGGGATACAGCAGCTCGACGAATTTGAAATTGCAGAATACTCCGATTTGGCACAATACATTAGAATTTACACCAATTCGGTGCGATACATTCCTTCCAATAAAAACAAACTACAGTTGGCTTTATTTGTCAATCCATCGGTTGTTTTCAATTCGGAAAATAAATTTTTAAAACGTTGGAACTTCAACATCTCATTAAACTCTCAGAATTCATTCTATAAAAAAGATAAAGTTTTGGTTTTAAATCCTTTCGAAAAAGGCGAAAATCAGATTCTTAAAAATCAGAATATCTTGATGTCGGCACAGTTTAATCCTACCGAAAAATCGGGCTGGAACGGAAATTACCGTTTTATACAGAACGACAATCTTATTAATGCCAACTTCAGCAACGAAGAGCGAAATCAAACTTCCCATTTTGTGAATATCGGATATTGGTTTAATAAAGAATTCAGAGTCGATTGGGAAAACTCCGTTCACGATCTAAAAAATTCATCACAACTATTTGCAACACGAGATTACAGGCTCAATAATTTTGAAACAAAACCAAAAGCAACGTATAAATTTACAGATGCTATTCAGGCAGAATTCTCATCGGCTTACCGTGAAAAACAGAGAAAAGACGGCGAAGAATTATTGAAAGCATTTGATATCACCGGAACAATTCAGTGGGAACGCAAGAAAACATCAATCAGAGGAAACTTCTCATTCATCAACAACGATTTTACAGGAAACAGCTTCAGTATTGTAGGAAACCAAATGCTTGATGGTTTAAAACCAGGGAAAAACCAGGTTTGGAGTGTTTTCATTCAACAGGCGATCAATTCTTTCTTACAGCTGAATTTAAATTATGAAGGAAGAAATTCCGGTGAAAGAACCATCCACATCGGAAGTATGCAGGTAAAAGCCAGTTTTTAGGAGCTTTTTCCAGCTCTCCACTCTATCTTTTTTGTCTCAAGCTAATTCCTCACAACAAAAAAGGATGCCGTTGCGATCTGGGCTAATTTTAAAGAGGCTCAGATTAATGAAATTCATGACACAAACTCAACAAACCTTAATGATTGAAAAACAAAAAAGCCTTGAAAATCGAGTGATTAACAAGGCTTTTTGTAGACCCACAGGGATTCGAACCCCAACTGATGGTACCAAAAACCAGAGTGCTACCGTTACACCATGGGTCTGTATTTTTTAGTGATGCAAATTTACAGATTTTTTCTTTATCTGCAAATCAATTTCTGATTTTTTTTTGATTTTTTCTTTCTCTCATCGATATTCTTCAAAACAACATTATCATTTTACTTATTCTATCATCCAAATTTTCAGCAAAAAAAAGAGTTGAAGCTATACTCCAACCCATTTTTATCTTTAATTCAAAAAAGCAAAATCTTTAATTTAATTACTAGGTTTCCAGAAGCTCCATACTGTACCGTTGAACACAGCAAGTTGCTTCGCTGTGGTATCATAAACCATCATTCCCGGTGCAGGATTGATGATATTAAGATGCGGGCTTGCTGTGTTCAACGGTACAGTGTGGAGCTTTTGGAAACCTAGTAGTTAAAGAGCCAAATAACCTTTTCATTAAAATCCCAAAATGTTTAAAAACTTTTGGGATTTTTTTATTAAATATTTCAGAGATTAATAATGACAAAATTAATCACAAAAAAACAGGAGAAATGATAATCATTTCTCCTGTCAAAGTAGACCCACAGGGATTCGAACCCCAACTGATGGTACCAAAAACCAGAGTGCTACCGTTACACCATGGGTCTGTTTTATTTTGGTGATGCAAATTTAAAGCTTTTTTCTTTATTTGCAAATCATTTTTTAATTTTTCTTTAAATTTACACTTACAATTTAACCCCGTGAATATGCTGCTCGACTTCAATAATCTCGAAATTAATAATTTACATGCTGAAACCAATTTCGAGAAAAAAGTTATTTTTTTTCTCAAAGAATGGTTCTCAGAATCTAAAACGGTAAAAGTACAGACTTCAGGTTCTACAGGCATTCCTAAAATTATTGAAGTTGAAAAAGAAAAAATGCTTAATTCAGCAAAAATGACTTGCAATTTTTTAAATCTAAAAGAAGGAGGCACGGCTTTAATTTGTTTACCTATAGAATATATTTCAGGAAAAATGATGGTTGTGCGGGCAATTACCAGAAAGTTAAAACTTATTATTTCAGATCCTTCTTTAAAACCGTTGGAAAATTTAAATGACAGCATTGACTTTTGTGCGATGACTCCATTACAGGTTGAAAATTCATTAGATAAAATTCACTTCATAAAAAATTTAATTATTGGCGGAGCATCCGTTTCTGAATCTTTAAAAAAGAAAATTTCTCAAATACTCCTACACCCCCACTCTCCCACTCAGATTTACGAGACGTATGGAATGTCTGAAACTCTTTCTCATATTGCTTTAAAGAAAACCTACCCTACTCAGGATGAATACTTCAGTGTTTTTGATGGTATTGAAATTTCAACAGACGAAAGAAATTGTCTGAAAATTTCTGCACCCCAACTTAATTCTGAAATATTGCAGACGAATGATTTGGTTGAAATCAAAAACCAAAATCAGTTTAAATTTTTAGGAAGAATTGATAATGTAATCAATTCCGGAGGTGCAAAAATATTTCCTGAACAGCTTGAAGCTTTGGTAAAAAAAGAAGTTCCGAACGAGGTTGTATTTTTAGGAATAAAAGATGAAATTTTGGGACAGAAATTGATTTTAATTGTTGAAGGATTTGAAAGCGATAATCTAAAATTCCAAATCTCAAATCTCAAATTTGAAAAGTCTTTCCATAAGCCGAAAGAAATTATTTTCATTGAAAAAATTCCAAGAACGCCTAATGGAAAAGTAAATCGTTTGGAATTAAAAAGTATTTTTGAGGTTTAAGAATTTGATTTGTTTAAAACCACCCCCATCTTTCGAACAAAGTTCGAAATCCACCCCTCCAAAGGAGGGGAATTTGAGTCACTAAAAATATTATTTATGAAAAACTTTACCACAGAACTCACTTACAAAACTTCACGAAGCAGCGGTGCAGGTGGACAAAACGTGAACAAAGTAGAAACTTCTGTAACGGTAATGTGGAAAGTCTCAGATTCTGATTTTTTTAATGATTTTCAAAAAAAATTAATTAACAAAAAACTTAAAAACCGAATTAATCTGGATGGAATTCTTCAACTAACTGTTTCAGAATCGCGAACGCAGCTGCAGAATAAAAAAATTGCTACAGAGAAAATTTTGGAAATTGTGAATGATTCTATCATTATTCCTAAAACGAGATATAAAACAAAACCTTCTAAGGCTAAAGTTCAGAAGAGATTAGACACTAAAAAGAAACTTTCTGATAAAAAAGAAAACAGACGTTTTAAATTCTGAAAAATAAAAACTTAACCTTTTTGCGTAAGGGATAGAAGTGGAAATCCTTTTTTGACTAAAAAAGATTGCAACGAATAGCCCGACCCGAGCGGCGGGTGAAGTTTTGGCAAGGGATACGCCCAAAAACTGTTTTAAAAACCCTGTGAACTTTTCGCATCCAACATCTTTCATTATCTTTGTGAAAATTTAAAAAAAATGAGCAAACCGATTACTGAGTTCATAGAAAAATATTATCTGCACTTCAATGCAGCAGCTTTGGTAGACGCATCAAAAGGATATGTTGCCCACCTTAAAGAAGGCGGAAAAATGATGATTACTTTGGCGGGAGCAATGTCTACCGCTGAATTAGGAAAAATTTTGGCTGAAATGATTCGTCAGGATAAAGTTGATTTTATTTCTTGTACAGGGGCAAACCTTGAAGAAGATTTGATGAATCTTGTAGCGCATTCTCATTACGAAAGAGTTCCTCATTACAGAGATCTTACAGCTCAGGATGAGTGGGATTTGTTGGAAAGAGGTTTAAACAGAGTTACAGACACTTGTATCCCTGAAGAAGAAGCTTTCAGAAGACTGCAGAAACATATTGTAGAAATCTGGAAAGATGCTGAAGCTAAAGGAGAAAGATATTTCCCGCACGAATTTATGTATAAAATGATTCTTTCAGGAGTTTTGGAGCAGTATTACGAAATTCCAAGAGAAAATTCTTGGATGATTGCTGCAGCTGAGAAAAACTTGCCAATCGTAGTTCCGGGATGGGAAGATTCTACAATGGGTAACATTTTCGCTTCTTACTGCATCAAAGGAGAATTAACGGCTACAACAATGAAATCTGGTATCGAATACATGACATATTTGGCAGATTGGTATACTAAAAACTCTGCAGGAAAAGGTGTTGGTTTCTTCCAGATTGGTGGAGGTATTGCAGGAGATTTCCCAATTTGTGTGGTTCCGATGTTGTATCAGGATATGGAAATGCATGACATTCCGTTCTGGTCTTATTTCTGTCAGATTTCAGATTCAACGACTTCTTACGGTTCTTATTCAGGAGCAGTTCCAAACGAGAAAATTACTTGGGGTAAATTAGACATCACAACACCGAAATATATCGTTGAAAGTGATGCTACAATCTGTGCACCACTGATGTTCTCTTACATTTTGGAAAACTAATTTTTAAAATTAATTATATTTAAAAGGCTTATTTATTAAGCCTTTTTTAATTTATAACAATTTCATTAACCGCAAAAGGGACAAAAGAATTCATTGAAAAAATAGAAATTCAAAAGTTGACAAAATATGAATGCATTATTTGTCTGATGTTTTGTAAGCTGTTGAAATACTTCTTACATAAAAATCTTTTGATTCTTTTGCGGTTAAAAAAACTAAAAACTTTTATTGTTTATCCTTTGGAAGCTCTTCAGAAAAATAAATTCGATGCTTTAACCGGAATGCGCGCCATTGCCGCGATCATGGTTTTTGTCTATCACAACCGAAAATATTGGCGTTACGATTTACCTTTTGAAATCATGCGTTTTATCAGCGAATGGCACATCGGCGTAACTGTATTTTTTGTTTTGAGCGGATTTTTGCTCGCTTATCGCTATGAAGAGAAACCTTTAGAATCAAAAAAATCTTATTTAAAATATATTCTTCTCCGGATTGCGAGAATTTTTCCATTGTACTGGATTTTGCTGAGCTGTTATTTTCTCGATACTTCATATTCCAAAAGTGTTGATACTTATTTTCTGCAATACTCATTGTTTTATTCACTCTTTGAAAGATATTCGGTTTCAGGAATTGTACAGGCTTGGTCGTTGACAGTTGAGTTTTTCTTTTACATTCTGGCTCCGCTTTTATTTCTATTATTAAAGAAAAGCTGGAAATATTGTATTCTTTTTTTAATCGGATTTTTTCTTTTAGGATGGGGAATCGGATTCGGACTTAAAGAATTCAACGGAAATCCTAAAGGGTTTTTATATCCTCTCCAATTTATGATCGGAAGTACATTCTTTGGGAGAAGTTTAGAGTTTTTCTTCGGAATGTTGCTCGCTTATTTAATGAAAAAAGAAAAAGGAATCCAATTTTTAAACAAGATTAAAAAACCGACACTTTGGGGTGGAATTTCCATTCTTATTTTCACAATTTCTATTGCATTTTTTGCCAGAAATAATTTCGTGCATGGTGTAGAACGTTGGGAAGGAAGACTCATTCATGAGTTGTTTTTGCCTGTTGCAATTGCCATTTTCTTTTGGGGATTGATGACCGAGAGAACCTTCGTTTCAAGAATACTTTCTACTAAATTTTTTATTCTTTTAGGAAATGCTTCTTTTGTCTTTTATTTGATCCATCTCAGCTATTTTAATATGAAGCTGAAATCTTATTTTTATTTACCAGACCGTAACTTTATAGCGTTGTGGATTTGTTCAATTATTATTTATCTTTTAATTGAAAAGCCTTTGTATGAAGCTTGCAGAAAGTTGATCGCTAAAATTAAATAGTTATTTTCTCTGGCTGATAATGCTTAATTTTTTTTAAACATTAAGGATTTAAGTAAGATTCACTGTTGTCTTTAAGAATCAATAAATTGATTATATTAAGTTTATTAAGCAAATCGTTTTAAAATCTGCATAATATCATTTAATCTAAAGAATTCGTCAGTACAAAATAACGGTACGCCAAAATTCCTTTCTGAAATTTGGTCAGTTTCAATGGATCTTTATCGCTTAATTTAGGTAAAATTGCTTTATTTATTTTATTCAGAAATCTGAAAATGGACTTTTTCATGACAGACTATTTTAGGGTGTTATTTTAAAACATTCAAAAATTGTGCGAAAAATTTATTGATATGAATTAATTTAAATTTTATAAAAAAATTGTCCGCATTTCTGCAGACAATTATTATTTATTACCCATAATTATGGGTTTCCGTACATATTAGATTCTCCACCGTCGATTGCGATGACCTGTCCGGAAACGTATCCATTTTCATCACTTAAAAGATAGGCAACCAAATTACCAACATCTTTCGGATCACCCAATTTTCTTGTGGGATTTCTCGATGCATATTCTTTCTCTGCAGCTTTTGGATCAGAAGGATTTACCTGATTGAAAGCTTCGGCAACCATCGGTGTCAAAATCGCACCCGGAGCAATTGCATTCGTTAAAATATTATCTTTACCATATTCTAAGGCTGCATTCTTCGTCATTCCGGCTACAGCGTGCTTTGTAGCAACATACGCAGTTTGGTTTAGAACTCCTCTGATTCCGCCAACTGAAGCGACGTTTACGATTCTTCCGCTTCCGTTTTTCTGCATTTCAGGAATTACATATTTCATTCCGTAATACACTCCCAAAAGATTGATATCAATTACTTTTTTAAAAACATTAATATCATAATCGACCAATGGAGCTTGCTTTCCTTCAATTCCGGCGTTGTTGTATAAACCATCAACTTTCCCAAATGCTTTTACGGTTTCGTCTACATAATTCTTTACATTTTCTTCAACAGAAACATCAGCAGTGACTGTAATAAACTTACTCTCAGGATACTTTGAGGATAATTCTGCTTTTGCTTTTTCCAAAGCCTCTGCATTATAATCTACCAAAGTAAGATCTGCACCTTTTGAAGCTAAAGCTTCTGCTGCAGCCAATCCTAATCCCATTGCAGCACCTGTTACGATTACTGCTTTTCCTTTAAAGTTTGACATAATATTTATATTTATTTCATTGCTTCAATTTACAACAATCATACCTTTCATTTTCTTGATGTATGATAACATTTCATTAATTCAAAAAACATTTCACAAAATAAATACCCGTTTAATCTTAAAAAAGAGATCCAAATTTCTTATTTTTGATTGTAAATATTCAGGAAATGAATGAAGTTTTCAAGCAACAAGTCTGGGAAATTACCAAATTAGTTCCCAAAGGAAGAGTGACAAGCTATGGCGCAATAGCCAAAGCTGTAGGTTTTCCTAATCATTCACGTCATGTTGGGAAAGCAATGGGAGGTTGCCCTAAAGACGTTCCTGCTCATCGTGTAATTTCAAGCTCAGGAACATTATCCGTTCCTGAATTTCAGGAAAGATTGGAAGCTGAAGGAATTGAAGTAGAAAACTTCAGAATAAAAAATTTCAAAAAACTATTTTGGAATCCTTTTGATGAATTGTAAAATTTATCGCTTAAAAGAAAAATGTAATATTTATTTTAAAGCAACAGTTCAGCAATAGAAAGTAACGGTTCAGTGATTTAATATTGCGTAAACCTCCTATCCTCTTTATATTTGCTTCATAATTAAAACAATTGTATGAAAGCAAAAACTAGCATTACATTTTTATTCATCATCCTTACCCAATTTTTCTATGCTCAAATTGATGATAAATTTTATCAGCCAAGTAAGACATTCAAACCTATTGATTTAAAGTTCGAAGACATTACCATTCCTGTTGAAAAAGATACGATTACTGCAATTTTTTTTAAACCTAAAACTTCAAAACCCAAAGCTACAATCTTGTTTTTTCATGGCGCAGGAGGAAATGTTTCTACTTATTTCTTCATGGTAAAACCTTTGATTGAAAACGGATTTCAAGTTGCAATGGTCGATTTCAGAGGCTATGGAAAATCAACGGGAATACCTACTCACATCAACGTTGCCGAAGACGGACAAAAGTTTTTTAATGTGATGACAGAAAGAAAAGATGTAAAAAACACTAAAATCATCATTTATGGAGCTTCTTTAGGATCTCAGGTTTCTACTCATTTAGCTAAAAATAATAAAGATAAAATTTCAGGATTGGTCATTGATGGCGGAATGTCTTCATTCGCAGATATTGCTGCGGTTTTTGCTCCACAATTTAAAGATGCACTTGCAAAAATGTTATCTTCCGTCTATGCTGCAAAAGAAGATATAAAATATACAGAAGGACTTCCAAAGCTTTTTATCTATAGTAAAAATGATAAGACCGTTCCTTTTTCTCAGGGAGAAGAAATTTATAAAAATGCTTCTGAACCAAAACAGTTTTTTGAATTTACAGCCGATCACTTGAGTGCCGTAACCGAAAAGCCTGCAGAAGTTGTAAAAGCAGTTGAAGCTTTGATTAAGTAATGCTTTAGACAATAAATAAGAGTTTCGGCGGCGGCAAAGCCGCCGCTGAAACCAAAAAAAATCGGGCACAACTTTGTTGTGCCCGATTTACAATATAAATTAGTTTAAATTACTTCTCCAGTTGCTTGTAACTTCTCTGAATAAAGTCTGTCAACTCTTTTCCTTTCAATAGATTTTGAGAAAGTTTAGCTAAGTCTAAAGCGTGTTTAATTTGAGAGTTTTTCTCCTCAGCGTTTTCATTAGCAAGAATTTTAGTTGCAAACTCACTGTTAGAATTCACCACCAAATTATACATTTCAGGGAAACCACCCATACCAAACATTCCACCGCCTCCGGTTGCCTGCATATCTTTCATTCTACGCATAAATTCTGGTTGGGTAATTGTAAACGGAGCATCGTTGCTGTCTAAATCTTCCAGCTGAACAGTGAATTTTTTATCGTTAATCGATTCTTCAACATTTTTCTTTAATGATTCTTTTTCAGTTTCATTTAATTTAGAAATAGCCGGTTCGTCTTTTTTGATTAAATTATTGATGTGATCTGCATCAACTCTTGCAAAAGAAATCTTCTCTTTTGAAGTTTCCAATTTTTGAATTAAATGAGGAACAATCGGCGAATCTAAAAGAATAACTTCATACCCTTTATCTTTCGCTGATTGAATGTAAGAATGCTGTTCGTCTGCATTGGTAGCGTAAAGAATCACTAAATTCCCGTCTTTATCGGTTTGATTAGGTTTAATTTTTTCTTCCAATTCATTCCAAAGGAAATATTTTCCGTCGGTTGTTGGGTAAAGTGCAAATTTGTCAGATTTTTCAAAGAATTTATCTTCGGAGATCATTCCGTATTCGATAACGATTTTAATGTCATTCCATTTTTTGTCGTAATCTTCGCGGTTTTCGTTAATCAACGAAACCATTTTATCAGCCACTTTTTTCGTGATGTAAGAAGAAATTTTCTTCACAGCACCATCAGCTTGCAAATAAGAACGAGAAACGTTCAACGGAATATCCGGAGAATCAATAACCCCTCTCAACAACATCAAAAAGTCAGGCACAATTCCTTTCACCTCATCAGTTACGAAAACCTGGTTTTGGTACAATTGAATTTTATCTTTTTCGATATTTAAATTATTCGCCAATTTTGGGAAATATAAAACTCCTGTCAGGTTGAACGGATAATCAACATTCAAATGAATATTAAATAACGGCTCCTCAAACTGCATCGGATACAACTCGTGATAGAAAGCTTTATAATCTTCATCCTTTAATTCGCTTGGAGATTTCGTCCAAGCCGGAGTTGGATTGTTAACAATATTATCAACCTCAACTGTTTCAGCAACCGCATCTTCTGCAGCACCTTCCGGTAAAGGAAGCGTTTCAGTTCTTGTTCCGAACTTAATTGGAACAGGCATGAATTTATTGTATTTCGTCAACAATTCACGGATTTTTCCTTCTTCCAAAAATTCTAAAGAATCTTCTGCAATATGAAGGATAATTTCAGTTCCTCTGTCGGTTTTTGCAGTAGTCTCTTCTAAGGTAAATTCAGGACTTCCATCGCAAATCCAGTGAACGGCTGGTTCGTCTTTAAAGGATTTAGTAATAATTTCCACCTTTTCTGCTACCATAAAAGCAGAGTAGAAACCTAAACCAAAGTGACCGATAATTCCCGAATCTTTAGCTGAATCTTTATATTTTTCTAAGAATTCTTCAGCTCCTGAAAATGCAACCTGGTTGATGTATTTTTCAACTTCTTCAGCCGTCATTCCCAAACCTTGGTCGATGATGTGAAGTTTTTTGTTTTCCTTATCGATTTTCACCTCGATTTTCGGATTTCCGTAGTCTACTTTAGCTTCACCAATATTGGTTAAATGTTTTAATTTTAAAGTAGCATCTGTTGCGTTTGAAATTAATTCTCTTAAAAATATTTCGTGGTCGCTGTAAAGAAATTTTTTAATCAACGGAAAAATATTTTCCACCGAAACATTGATATTTCCTTTTGTCATTGTATTTAATTTTTAAATTTGATTATCAATTCTCAAAAAAAATACCATTGAACGGAAAGTGACAGATTGGCATTTTTATTTGAAACATTCATTCGTTTATCAACAAAAAGCTGAACGGTTTTAGAAACCTGTTAGGTTTGGGCATAAAAAAAGACAGCCATTCAGCTGTCTTTAATATTACTTAGAACAAAAATTACTTTTTGTTAGCAATTTCTTCTTTTACTTTATTTTCAAGTTCTTCTGCTAATTCAGGATTGTCTTTCAACAGATCTCTCACAGCATCACGACCCTGCCCTAACTTAGTTTCACCGTAGCTAAACCAAGAACCGCTTTTCTTCACAACTCCCATATCAACAGCTGTATCTAAGATTTCTCCGGTTTTAGAAACTCCTTCACCATACATAATGTCAAATTCTGCCATTTTGAAAGGTGGAGCCACTTTATTCTTCACCACTTTCACTTTGACACGGCTACCGATAGCTTCATCACCATTCTTAATTGGTGCGCTTGCTTTTCTGATATCTAATCTTACAGAAGCGTAAAATTTCAGTGCATTACCACCGGTTGTTGTTTCAGGATTTCCGAACATTACACCAATCTTTTCTCTCAACTGATTGATGAAAATTACCGTACATTTTGTTCTGTTAATAGTCGCAGTTAATTTTCTTAATGCTTGAGACATTAATCTTGCATGAAGACCCATTTTAGAATCTCCCATTTCGCCTTCAATCTCTGCTTTTGGAGTCAATGCCGCTACAGAGTCAATTACCACAATGTCGATTGCTCCTGAACGAATCAAGTTATCAGCAATTTCTAAAGCTTGTTCACCGTTGTCTGGTTGAGAAATAATCAGGTTTTCTAAATCTATTCCCAATTTTGCAGCATACCCTCTGTCAAAAGCGTGCTCAGCATCAATAAAAGCTGCTATTCCACCCGCTTTCTGAGCTTCAGCAATCGCATGAAGCGTTAATGTTGTTTTACCTGAAGATTCTGGTCCGTAAATCTCAATTATTCTTCCTCTAGGATACCCACCAACACCTAAAGCGATGTCTAATCCTAATGATCCAGACGGAATTACTTCGATGGTTGTATCAACTGCATCATCCCCTAAAGTCATTACAGTTCCCTTTCCGTATGTTTTATCTAACTTGTCAAGCACCAATGCAAGTGCTTTTTTCTTATCATCTATGTTGCTCATATTATATTAAAATATTTTATCAAAAGTACATATTTTAAATTTTAAATGCTAATATTATTTGTCTTCGGATTTAGTTTTTAGCGTTAAAAAATGATAAAATTTATTCCTTTAAAAAAGCAAAAAATCAAGATAGATTTTTTAAAATATTGACCTTTTTTGAAGCTTAATCCCGCTTTCCACTATATCTTTTTCGCCACCGCTTTTTAACAATCCAATTCAGAAAAAGGATGTCGCTGCAATCGGGGCTATTGAAAAGGGTTATTTACAAAATACAGATTTTGGCTAAAGCCAAATTGAATTGTTTCTTTTAAAAACGGGCTAAAGCCCGTTTCTATTGATATCCGTAGAATTTTACATTGTTCAAGCTAAATTGAAATTCACAAATTAATTCTTGTCATCATAAATTTTCTGTAACGAGAATTCCCCTCCAAAGGAGGGGTGGCGAAAATTCTTTAGAATTTTTGACGGGGTGATATTCAACATTGCTTTTTTTAGCCCTGATTGAACGGCATGTTTGAGCTCTTTTCTTTATTTTTTGGCGGAGCGGCTTTGCCGCTCCGCCAAAAAATAAAGAAAAAGCGAGTAGTGAAAGCAGGATTAAGCTTCTAACTATGAATAATAAAGAATAGGCAATGAATAATCTATTAATGGAAATTTGAGTTCTGGGTAATTCTCAGGTAATCCTCCAAAACTTTCATCTGATCTTTATTGCCTTTTTTTATTCTTGCTTCACGGCTTACCGTAGAATCATATATTTTATTGATGATTTTTTTTGTAATAGGAAAGCCTTTTTTGAAAGGTACATCAGGAATCTGAAGTCTTTTGCAAACCTCATCATCCAGCAAAAACCAGGTGCAACAAATATGTAAATACCGTAGATTTTTTCTTTGAAAGCTATATTTTAAAATAGGATTTTCTAAAGATTCATTCAGTAAAGAATGTGCTAATAAAACCGAATCTTTGTCTGAAGAAGGCTGAACGGAAGTCCATAAATAAAAATATTCTGTCGCCTGTTTTTTATCATTGGGAAGGAGATTTTCGGGAATTCCGAGTAAATATCCTACGTATTTCCAGAGGTGAAAAAGCCCTTTCTCTTCCTCTTCAGAAAAAGTATTGCCAAATTTATGAAGACTGTGCAGGAAAACGAGGCTGAAGCCAATGTAAGTCGCCATCATATCCCATGAATTGATGGGTTCACCCCAGTTTTCAGTGTCCCAACTTTTGTAATGTTTTTTGATCGAAAGTCTTGCGTAAGAATGAATGAGCCTTGTTTTGATGGCAAATTCATAACCTTTTTGATGAATTTCTAATGCATCATATCTTGTGACGTTTACCCAAAAATCAAGTGTTTCTGAAAGTCTTTTTACAGCACCTTTTTTTAAAGCTTCGGTTGCCACCAAAGGTTTGTTGAGATAAGCATAATCATAACCGCCAATTAAACAATAATCTCTGAGCGAAATTAAAGAATCGAGATTACTTCGCATACATAGCTCTGCCCCTGCTTTTATCAAATTATAATCTAGCCAGTCAGGAAGTTTTTGTGTTTGAGCAAAAAGCTTTTTTACACTTTTGGGAATATCATCATTCTGCGAAATTCCATTTCTGATATACTGCTCAATCTCTCGTGATGCTTCACTGTATTTTTTTGTGAAATAAACATCTTTTACAACTTCATCCCCTACTTCATCTACATGATAAAAGAAAGGAGCGAATTTTTCAAAGTCTCTGAAACTCACCTCTGCTACGGAAAAATCAATCAATTGTTTTCCGTTTCCTTTTGTCCAAAAATCTTTGAAATGAAGAGAATCTTTAAATCTTGGTTGTAAAATGTAGTCTTCCATCAATGATAAAGGTACAAGTTTTACGCCGAAAACAGCTTGTGAGATTTGTCACTTTAGATTTAATCAAAAAAAATACGGTCAGATAAATCTAACCGTATTTTTTATTTTATGATTATTCTTTATTTTTTAATAATCAGTTTTTCATTATAAATTTCACCATTATTCATTTGTAGTGAAAGAATATAATTTCCTGATATAAATCCGTCAGTTCTTATTTGATGATCACCTTTCAGCTCTCCCGAAAGAACAAGTTTTCCAGACACATCATAAATTGTGTATTTTGCCTGATCTGTTTTGTTTTTAAACTTAATATTAATAACATCTTTTACAGGATTGGGATAAATAGCAAAACTTTTTACAGCACTTTCAGATGTAGATAAAAACTGCTGAATAGAGAAATTGGAAGAATTTACCGCAAAATAAATATTGCCAACTGCTTTTACCATAATTCTTGCTGATGCTACATTTTCATTCGGCAAATTAACGACAGCCGAACCATTATTTGGAACACTCGCCGCCAAAACTTCGTTAAAGTTAGCTCCGTTATCTTTCGATAAAAGGATAGTAACATTTTGAGTATTGATGGTTCCTGTATTGGTTCCTGCAACATTCCAAGTTACTGTAATAGGATTTTGTGCGCTGTAAGAAGTATTTGTTGTTTGAGAAGTCACGGTGAAAGGACCATCATCAGTTACTGTTACCACCATTGCATCATTTGCAGCCTGATTTCCTGTCGCCTTATTATCATTTACCAAAAGAGAGAAATTCAGCGTTCTTGCAACACTTGGGGTAACTTCCCATTTCGGAACTAAATTATTTGCTAAAACAGAAGTCATAGCAGGGAAATACCTCATCGGAGAAACTTTAGGAAGCAACGAACGATAAACAGGACCTGCAGTTGCAGTTGCAAGAGGAGGTTGTGTCGTATTGGTATTATTATACTGCTCCCATAAATAAGTAATAGGATCATTGTTGGGATCGGTTCCTGCTCCAGTTAAAACAAAGGCTGTTCCTTTAGGAATAATGTAATCTGCTCCTGCATCTGCAGTAGGTACCCCATTATTATTTGATATTTTGGCAGAACAGTCTGTTGGTCTTTGTAAAACTGCATACATTTGCACTACGCTTGCTGCATGAAAATAAGGATCGCTATTATTTTGTACATTATTATTAGATCCACAAATTCCTGCATACGCCATAATTGTTGTTCCGCTTCCAGGTTCATATGCTGTAGCTGTACTCGCATTTCCTTGACATGAACCTGTATTTGCTCTGAATGTATGTCCTCCTCCAAATTGATGCCCCATTTCGTGGGCTACATAATCAATATCGAAAGGATCTCCTACAGGTGCTCCAGAACCGGTAACGCCACCTGCTTTATTTGTTGTACATACAGAACCCAAATAAGCTACTCCACCTCCACCTGTACTGAAAACGTGACCAATATCGTAATTTTCAGTTCCTATAACACTGTTGATATTGGAAATGTTTTGACCCAACATCGTAGAACCATTATTATTTGTATAAGGATCTGTAGCGGCATTCGTATAAATTAGCAGATTATTATTGGCTATCATCACCATAGTTGCTGATATTGTTTTTTCATACACCCCGTTTACTCTTACCATTGTGGTTACCATTGCGCTCATTGCTCCGGTTGTCCCACCATGAAAGGTTGTATACTCTCCTGTTGCAGCCAATGCCAATCTATAGGTTCTGAATTGTCCATCAGCAACTAAAGCTGCTTTTTTCTGTGCTGAAGGATCTTGATTTGTATTTTGATCTAGCATATCTTCAACATGACACTCAAAAAGTCGGTCATTTTTAGGAAGATCTTTTCTTTTATAGAGAATAAAAGACGAATTATCTTTTGTATAGCTATCTAAATAACTTACATCCCAACCGTCAAAATACATAATACTGATGCCGGTTTGTGGTGTTAAACTAAAACGAATTGTATTGTTAGGATTCCCTTTTTCCCAACCTGTATAAGATCTTAATTCAGGAAATTTAGCTTGTAGCTCTGCTTCCATTACCGATGCTTCCTGAACGATATAATCTCTTACTCCGCCATTAGAATCAGGGAATTTAATTACTAAACTTTTGTTATTTGAAAAACGTTGTGGTGCATTTTTCAGATCAGATTTTATTTTATTTAAATCTAATTGATAAAGAGAGAAGGTGTTCGGAGTTGTCCATCTTGGTTTGAGATCTCCTCTTTCAATTTTACTGTCTTTCTGCTTTGACCAGTAATTTTGCTGTCCAAAACTATGTCCTGCTATAAGAAGACATGAGATAATAAATGCTTTTGCTTTCATTGATCGTAAATTTTATTATTAATATTGTGTGGTGATGTTTTTGAAGTTTACATTTCCTGATAATTTCAGAAGAATATTGGGTGAAACACGGCTTGTTTTCTGAAAGTCAGGGTTGTTGAATTCTGTTACTTTTATATAAAGTGTGTTTCTAACTAAACTTATTTTATCGATTGAAACGTCATTAGAATTTTTCAAATGTGGCTTTATTATAATATAAGTTTCATTTTTTATTACTGTAGGAATTGGCGAAAATCTGTTTCCTTTATTTTTCTGATGAATGATTTTAAAAATCTCATCCATTTTTTCCTGAGAATTGATGATTACAAAATCTTTTTGACTCACAGTAAAAGGATAATGGTATTGGTCTTCAAATTGAATTTCTTTTCTTTGAGACAATACATTATTACCGACAATTTGAGATTGACAATTAATAAACAAAAAGAGCATAAAGTATAAATATATTTTCATATTTGTGCTTAATTATTGTAAAAATAATAATTTAAAAACAAATACTTTAGATTTTAACAAAAAAAAACCGCTCCAAAAATGGAACGGTTTAAATTTATATAAAAGTTTTAGGATTAAGCTAAAACTTCTTTTACTTTGTTTGCAGCTTCTTCTAAAGTAATTGCAGAGTGTACTGGAAGACCAGACTCGTCAATTAATTTTTTAGCTTCTACAGCGTTAGTTCCTTGCAATCTTACAATCAATGGAACCGGAAGGCTTCCCATCGCTTTGTAAGCATCTACAACACCTTGAGCAACTCTGTCGCATCTTACGATACCTCCGAAGATGTTGATCAAAATAGCTTTTACGTTTGGATCTCTCAAAACGATTTCGAAAGCAGTCTGTACTCTCGCAGCATCTGCAGTACCACCAACGTCTAGGAAATTTGCTGGGTTACCACCAGATAATTTGATGATATCCATTGTAGCCATAGCAAGACCAGCTCCGTTTACCATACAAGCAACGTTACCGTCTAGTTTTACGAAGTTAAGACCTGCTTCACCTGCTTCAACATCCAAAGGATCTTCTTCTCTTGTATCTCTCAACTCAGCAAGATCTTTGTGACGGAACAATGAGTTACCATCCAAAGTTACTTTAGCATCTACAGCGATAATTTTGTTATCAGAAGTTTTCAAAACCGGGTTGATTTCGAAAAGAGAAGCATCAATTCCTACGTAAGCATTGTAAAGAGATGAAATGAATTTTGTAAATTCTTTGAACGCATTTCCTTCAAGACCTAGGTTGAAAGCAATTTTTCTAGCCTGGAAACCTTGAAGACCCAAAGTAGGATCGATCAATTCGTTGTGGATTAAGTGAGGAGTTACTTCTGCAACGTGCTCAATATCCATACCACCTTCTGTAGAATATACGATTGTATTTTTACCTTCAGCTCTATCTAAAAGAATAGAAACATAAAATTCTTTAGTTTCAGATTCTCCCGGATAATAAACGTCTTCTGCAACCAAAACAGAGTGTACTTTTTTACCTTCAGCAGAAGTTTGTGGAGTTACCAACTGCATTCCGATGATGTTTTCAGCATTTTCTTTAAGCTTATCCATGTTTGGAGAAAACTTTACACCACCACCTTTACCACGACCACCTGCGTGAATCTGCGCTTTTACAACCCAAGCCTGAGCTCCGGTTTCAGCAGTCAATTTTTCAGCAGCTGCTACAGCTTCTTCTACGTTGTTTGCAACGAAACCACGTTGGATAGCTACTCCATACTTTGATAAAATCTCTTTTGATTGATACTCGTGAAGATTCATATTATTTTTATTATTTTATTTTAATATTTAAAGGTTGACAAATTTAATAAAAAGACACGGAAGTTCAAGTTTATTAGAATAAAAATTAAGATGATATTTCTTCTTTCATTTACTTTTTGTCTTAAATATTTCTATTCTTCGGCTAATTTTTCCGATTGCGAACCGATGAACGGAATTTTCGGAGCCAGGAAATATCCCGTCAAACTTGCAAAAAGTATCGGTACGAAATACGTAAACCCTGTTAAAGTTCCCAAAATAATCGTTGTACTCATCGGCGTTCTCGTAACACATGCATTGATTGCAGCCATACAACTTACAATCGCTAAAGTGGTATCAACAGTTGGGAATAAGTGATGAATAATCAATCCCAAAGTCGTTCCTACAAAAAACAATGGAATGATAAAACCACCTCTCCATCCGGAAGTTACGGTAATCGCAATGGCTAAAATTTTGAAAATTAAAATGATAATTAAAAAATTCAAAGTGTAATTTCCATTGATCAATTCATTAACTTCATGATGCCCAAAATATCTTGTCAGTGGAAAGTAAAATGCGATAATTCCCAATAAAATTCCACCTACCAAAGTTTTGATGTAGATTGGAAAATTCCTGTATTCGAAAACTTTTTTGAAAAATTTAACCACGAAAATGAAAATCCAACCGAATAAAGTTCCTACAATTCCAAAAGCGGTTGCATACGCAAAATCGTAAACTCCGGTATAATGATAGGCTTTCAAATCCCAAGTCGCTCCGATTCCCAAATGAATGATCAAAGCAAACATCAGATAACTGAAACAGCTCGCTACCAAAGCCGGAATAATCGCTTTGTAATATTCTACAGCGTGTTTGTGATGAAGGATTTCAAGAGAAAATAAACTTCCACCAAGCGGAGCGCCAAAAAGCGCCGTAAAACCGGAAGCCATTCCGGCAATACTTAAAGAGCGTAACTCTTCTCCTTTCAGTCTAAAAAGTTTTCCCAAATAAGTTCCCGTAGAACCAGTAACCTGAACCAAAGGCGCTTCAGGACCAAGACTTCCACCCGATGCAACACAAAAAAGTGACGACAAAATCATGGAAGGATTATTTTTCGGCTCTAATTTTCCTTTATTAAATCTGATGTTATTAACAATCAAATGAATTTCTCCAGGATCGCCAATAAAATGAATGACCAAACCTGCCAAAAGACCGGAAATTGCCATCGTAGGAATCACCATCCAACCTTGGAAGTGATGTAAAAATTCTGTGAAATGTTCGAGAACAATCCAGTATAATCCGGCGATAATTCCGCCAACCAAACCTGTAATTGCCCACATAAAAAAAGTACGGCTGAATACGAAAGGATTAAACTTAATGGGTTGATCCAAAAGATTAAAAGTTCGTATTAAGCGTCGTCTTCTGTTGATTTTCATTTTAATTTATTGTTTAAAATTACAATCATCATTTGTAAAATGTTTTGTGAAATGCTTCGACTTCGCTCAGCATGACATCTCTAATACTAAAAGTTGTTGTAGGAATGTCGGTCTGAGCGAAGTCGAAGACTTTCTTATTATTTAAATTTTATTCTTCACAAAATAAAAAATCAGCATCAACCAAGCTAAGATCATAAACAATCCTCCAAGTGGAGTAATTGGTCCTAAAAATTTAAGATTCATCCCCCAATAATCCTGCATACTGAGCATATATATACTGAAAGAAAACAGTATTGTTCCTGCAATCATCAAAATAGAAATCCATTTTTGAGATGAGGTGTCAAATTTTAAAATATACCCTGCAATCAGCAAAAAAAATGCAGCGTACATTTGATATCTTACTCCTGTTTCAAAACTTTCAAGTCTTTCCACAGATAAAATTTTCTTTAAAGCATGAGCTCCAAAAGCTCCCAAAATAACTGATAACATGCCATAAACAGCACCGAAGACCAAAGTAATTGTTTTCATTTTATAATTCTTCTAATTCTAGTTTTAAATATTTTTTTGTTTTATGATCCTGCCAAGTTCCGGAGATCTTATTCCCTTGTAAATCTGCTTCAACCAACGCTCTGAAAATCCACTGATTGGTTTCTTCGCTGTAATAATCGTTTTCAATAATAGAAATATGATTACCTTTTAATTTACCGTTCCACTCGATCAGTTTTTTATTTTTATCGTACCAATATTTTGCAGAAAAAGAACCATCATTATATACTTTATCGATCAAAACGGTGATTGGATATTTTTCGTCAATTTTTCCTTTATACAGTTTATTACTGAAACTCGTTTTATCAACTTTTTCAGAATCAGATAATAAGTTTTTCGCGTATGAACTCCAATACTTTTCCAAATCTTGGTAAGGAAATTCCACAACATGACTTCCCAGTTCATCCAGCGCTCTCATCGCATGATTAGAACATCTTCCGGCAATGAATTTTATCTTATTCTTTGCGAAATAATATTCAATTCCATCTAAAGTAAAATCGGTAAAACAATCTTCATAAATAGCGATCTGGTCTAAAACTTCCTCCGAAGAATTTTTCTCTGATTTTAATTCTTTAAGAAAATCATTTATTTCTTTTTTAATGTTTTTCTGAATTAAACCTTCAACAGTTTTTATTGAATTAGGCTGGAATAAATCTTTGGTATTGATTAAATTTCCCGTTCTCAAATCAAAATTTTTCCAAATATCAAAACCTTCAGGATAGGCTCCTGAAGCTTCTCCACTAATGGCAATACTCAAAATATTTTTAGGCGTTTCCAGCTTTTCCCAACCATAAAAATAAACATAGTTGGAATATGAATTTTTTCCTGTAGATACCAATTTCGAAGGATTTCCTTCTGAACCCGGAATATATTCAAGCTGATTGACCTGTAAAAACGTATTTATTTTATTTTCAACCAAAGGTTTTTCAGCATACGAAACTTTAGGGAAAGCAAAATCTTCAGATTTCGGTTGCAAATCAGTTATTTTTAAATTTTTCTGTTGCGAAAAACTTAACCCAGAAATCAAGAGAAAGAATAAAAATTTCTTTTTCATTACAGTGGATGTAAAAAATATGAAACCAACCTGCTAAGCAAGATTACACCTCCCAAAATAACAAACATCTTCCAAAACTTTTTAGAACCTCTAAAACCAGGATGACTTGTTTGTTTAAGAAAGAATCCAAAAACAACAAATAAAACAGCCAAAATAATCTGTATCATTATTTTTCTCTTAATCTGTTAAATTCGTTGATAACTTCGTGATGCGTCACCGTTTTATCTTTAAAATAAGTCACAAAATGCTGTTTCTCTTCTTCCGTTGCGCCCATTTGATTTAAAATATTCAGCAAATGCATTTTCATGTGGCCTTTTTGAATTCCCGTCGTTATCAAAGAACGAAGCGCTCCAAAATTCTGAGCCAATCCTGAAACCGCCAAAACACTCATCAATTCCTGAGCAGAAGGTTTTCCAAGAAGTGCCAAAGAGAATTTTACCAAAGGATGAAGATTCGTCAAACCACCGACAACTCCTACCGAAATTGGCAAATCGATCCAGAATCTGAAAACTCCGTTATCAATTGTACAATGCGTCAACGAAGAATATTTTCCGTCTTTTGAAGCATAAGCATGTGCACAAGCTTCCGTTGCTCTGAAATCATTACCGGTTGCGATAACTACAGCATCAACACCGTTCATAATTCCTTTATTGTGAGTCGTTGCACGGAAAGGTTCAATTTCAGCAATCGTTACAGCCTGTTTGAATTTTCTTGCAAACTCTTCGTTTGAAATTCCGCTGTCGTCTTTTAAATCTTCAATTTTACAAGAAACTTCCGCTCTCACCACACAATCCGGAGTGAAATTAGAAAGAATATTCATTACAATCTGCAATGAGTTTTTCTCTTCCTGAGTAAAATCTTCACTAATGACAATTTCCTGCTTCAACGTTTTTCCAAACTGCTCAAGACACGAATTGATAAAGTTGGCTCCCATAGAATCTACCGTATCAAAACTTGCTTTCAGCTGATAATAATTTGGCATTTCGGAAGTTTTGTCGATCAATTTAATGTCTAAAATTCCGCCACCACGATTTCTCATGTTTGCCGTGATCGCTTCTGTTGCCTCAAACAGTTTTTTCTTTAAATTAAAATTAAAAAAATGCTGCAGTTTGTGAGATTCAACATCGATGATAAAATGCGTATGTCCTAATTTCTCGGTGTTGATGATAGTCGTTTTAAAACCACCTTTATCGATCCAGAATTTTGCTGCTTTTGAAGCTGCCGCAACTACCGAACTTTCTTCCACCGCCATTGGCAAAGCAAATAATTTTCCGTTGATTAAAAAATTAGGTGCAATTCCGTAAGGCATATAAAAATTGGAGATTGTGTTTTCAGAAAACTCATCGTGAAGTTTCTGTAAATCTGCATTTTCGTTCCAATATTGATTAAGTATATTTTGATAATCCTGGTTTCCTTCGAGATATTCGTTAACAAGCCAGTCTATTTTTCCCTGTTTGGTTAATTTAGAAAAACCTTCTACCGGTTTATGATTCATATGGATAATATTTTTTATGTCTTGTATGTCATCGTAATTTTTACGATTTCACTCATAAATTAATGACCGTAAATATACTAATTTTGCTTTGGAAATATGCGGATAAGTTTGTTTTAAAAACACTGACTTTTCTCAATTTTGGACTTAATTTTGCTTAAAATCTTATTGAATTTTCCATTTTAAAAATATTTATTTAAATGAATTTTGACCGCATAAAAGAGAAACTCGAAATACTTGCAGATGCTGCGAAGTATGATGTTTCGTGCTCATCAAGCGGTGGAAAAAGAAAAAATAACGGTGGTTTAGGCGACAGTTCAGCAAGCGGAATTTGCCACACTTATACTGAAGATGGTCGCTGTGTTTCTCTTCTCAAAATCCTTTTGACCAATCATTGCATTTACGATTGTATCTATTGCGTTTCCAGAAAATCGAATGATATCAAACGTGCTGCTTTTACCGTGGAAGAAGTTGTCGATTTAACGATCAGTTTTTACCGCAGAAATTATATTGAAGGTCTATTTTTAAGTTCAGGAATTTTCAAAGATGCCGATACAACGATGGAACGTCTGGTAAGGGTTGCCAAAAAACTGCGAACCGAACATAACTTCAACGGATATATTCATTTGAAATCAATTCCGGGAGCAAGTGATGATTTGATGAATGAAGCAGCTCTTTACGCAGACCGATTATCTGTCAATCTCGAAATTCCGACAGAATCCGGGTTAAAATTATTGGCGCCGGATAAAAATCGTGAAGATATGCTTCAGCCGATGAGGATTGTTCAGAAAGGAATTCAGCAATATAAAGATGAAAAGAAAATCATCAGAAGTACTCCGAAATTTGCTCCGGCTGGTCAATCTACACAAATGATTGTGGGAGCAACCAACGAAAACGATTTACAAATCATCAAAGTTGCCGATCATTTTTACAAAAATTACGGAATGAAGCGGGTTTATTATTCGGGTTACATTCCGGTTACAGTCGACAATCGTTTACCTGCAATTACTTCAGAAGTTCCTGTTTTACGGGAAAACCGGTTGTATCAATCGGATTGGTTAATGCGTTTTTATGGTTTTAAAGCTGATGAAATTTTAGATTTTAATATGCCATTTCTTGATCTGGAAGTCGATCCAAAATTAAGTTGGGCTTTGAGACATCTGGATCAGTTCCCTATCAATCTTCAAACTGCAGATTATAAAATGATTCTCAGAATTCCTGGTATTGGTGTGAAAACTGCGCAGAAAATTGTGAGTGCAAGAAAATTTCAGGTTTTAAATATTGACCATCTTAAAAAATTAGGAGCGGCTGTTAATCGTGCAAAATATTTTATTGATTTCACGTATGGAAATCCATTTTTAAAACATTTAACTGATTTAAATTTAAGGAAGTTGATTATTGGCGGAAGTCAGTCTAAATTTCAAAATCAATTTTCTCAGCAATTGACACTTTTTTAAACACGAATTTCACGAATATTTTCACAAATAATTCTATTATAACTCTAAGACACTCAAATGACCACCCTACTCTACGACGGAAGTTTCGACGGACTTTTCACTGCGATATTTGAAGTTTTCGAGTATCGGTATCAAGATGTGGAGATTTGTAGCAAAGAAAATTTCTTACAGGAAAATATGTTTGCAGAAATTCATGAAGTGACCACGCAACAGGAAAAATCGGAAAGAGTTTTAAACAAATTAGAACAAAATATTGGGAAGTCGGGAATCCATCAATTGTTACAGATCTTTCTTTCAGAAGATCAGGAAATGGAAAATCTTATTTTATCAGCAGTAAAACAATCTATCAAACATCCTGAAGAAAATATATTACAAAATTTTGCAGATAATGATATTTTGAAAATTTCAAAAATATGCAAATCTGTAAGTAGAGAAAGACATCGAATGACTGCTTTTGTACGGTTTGAAAAATTACAAGATGATATTTATTTTGCGAAAATTGATCCTGATTTTAATGTTTTACCTTTGATCAGAAAACATTTTAAAGACCGTTACGCAGACCAAAAATGGATGATTTATGATTTGAGAAGACATTATGGTTTGTTGTATGATTTAGAAAACTGTGAATTCTTTTATCCAAATGAAAAAGTAGATTTAAACCAATATCAACAGAAATTTCACGAAGAAGAAAAAAAATACCAGACACTTTGGCAAAGTTATTTTACAAAAACCAATATTAAAGAAAGGAAAAATACAAAATTGCACATTCAGCATGTTCCAAAACGATATTGGAAATATTTGACGGAGAAATGGTAAATGATTTTCATTTAAATTTTAGCTAAATCCAAATTTCATTGCAAAAGAAAAGTCGGACCAAAGCCCGACTTTATTGATATTTTTATAAAATTTTCTCAAAACAGACACTGTTTTCAATTCCTGCATATTGTCCATAATTGGGAATAATAGTGTAGTTGCATTTTTTATAAAGAGCAACAGCTTCTGTTTGCTTCTTACCTGTTTCTAAAACTGTTTTTTCATAACCCAATTCTTTAGTCCAGATTTCCAGTTCTTTTAAAACTGATCCTGCAAAGCCTTTTCCACGATACTCAGGAAGCGTAAACATTCTTTTGACTTCCATTGTGTTTTCGTCAATTGGTTTTATCGCTCCGCAAGCAACAGGTTTTTCATTTCCAAAAATAACGATACAGTTTTTCAGCAGATCAATTTTATTATATTGATCATAAAAAGCATGATCATCACCATCCATTTCGGCTAGATAAGCATCGAGTTTTTGTACTAAACTTTGAAAATTCTGATTCTCGGAAGTAGTTCTGAGGATTTGCATTGTTATTTCTTTTTTGGAATCATAGGAGCTGGTGGATTTGGAGAAGGCGGTGGAGGTGATTGTAAATAACCTTTTTCTTCTAAATCTTTATTAACCAGATCAGTTATATTTTTAGCCCAATCAGCTGTAGCATTTTGTACTTCAGTCATAATATCTGGACTGTTTTTAATAAATTTTTGCCCTAATTCCGATTGATAAAAAGTCAAAAGCCCATCAATTTCCTTTTCTGTGAATTTGTTTTCATAAATACCGATCACTTGGTTAATTAAATTATCAATATTGATTTTAGGTTCTAATGAAGACCAAACAGAATCAGGAATATTTGTATATCTTTTTTTAAAACTTAAGAATACATCTTTTTCAACCTGCTTTGAAAGCTTAAAAGAGGCACTTAAAGAAATCAAAGTTTTGACTTTATCATTTTTAGATTGAGAAAATACTAAAACACTTGAAAAAACAGTAATTAAACAAATTATTTTCTTCATTACATTTTTACTAAAACTTAAAGATTTGCTTAGGTTAAAATTCCTCTCGCAGATTAAGTGGATTAAAAAATCTGCAAAATTCGCTCAATCTGCGAGAGTTTTATATTAAAAAAATCATTCAGACACCGTCACTACAGGCGCATTCTCCAGTTCGGCTTTTCTATGAGCACTCTTTTCTGCTATTGTTTTCTCCATTTTTACCATTACTTTCTTGCTAATCTCTTCACCCCAGATTCGCCCTTTTTCCATACTTTCTTTCATCACATCCGGCATTACTGCAATCATCTTTTTTCCCGTTGGGGTTTTATAGAATTTTATCAGCGCATCCAAATCAGATTCAGAATAATATTTATCGTAGATGGGAATATAAATTCTGGTTAATTCATCTTCATTGGCTTCTTTTTTAAATTCAACCCAAAACTCTTCCGGCAAATCGGTGAATTGTTTCTTATAAATATCAATCATCTTATCGATGGATTGTTTTCCCAATTTATCTATCTCTGTAAGCTTGATAAATTCGTTGATTTTTTTTTCTTTTGAGGTTTGGGCAAACATCATAGAAGCCAAGAGAAATGCGGTTCCAAATAAAATTTTCTTCATCATTTTAAATTAAAAACTCACCACAAACTTTCTATCATTAATCAGCTCTGCAATGGCCAACATATCTTTTCCGATTAATCGGTCATCTTCTAATTTATCTACTTTAGAACGAAGAATCGCAAAGTTTTCTTCAATGATTTTTGAACATTTTGCAGGTCTTCTGAATTCTAAACCTTGTGCTGCAAACATCAATTCAACAGCTAAAATATTTACAAGATTTCCTAAAACCTGATTGAATTTTCTACCTGAAATACTTCCCATCGAAACATGATCTTCCTGACCTAAACTTGTCGGGATAGAATCCGCCGAAGCCGGGAAACAAAGCGTTTTATTCTCAGTAACCAACGCTGCAGAAGTATATTGCGGGATCATAAATCCTGAATTCAAACCTGAGCTTTCAGTCAATAATCTTGGTAAACCGTATTTCCCTTCTAACAATAAATAACTTCTTCTGTCTGAAATATTTCCTAACTCTGCAACAGCTAAAGTTGCATAATCTAAAGGCATTGCCATCAGTTGTCCGTGGAAATTTCCTCCTGAAATAGATTCTTCAGCGCTTAAAACGATCGGATTATCGGTTACAGAATTCAATTCCGTTTCGGCCATCATTTTAAGATGTTCAAAAGCATTTCTACTCGCTCCGTGAACCTGAGGAACACATCTCATAGAATAAGGATCCTGTACTCTTTCACACTCTTCGTGAGCTTTTAAGTTTTCAGAATTCTTTAAAAATTTCAGCATTCTTGCCGCCACTTTTTTGCTTCCTTCAAACGGTCTGATGTCATGAAGTTCTTTTTTAAATGGGCTTGCCGAACCTCTGTAAGCTTCAAGACTCATTGCAGCAGTCATATCTGCTAAGTCTAATAAATATTCAAATTTTTCTAAACCTTTTATCGCATGAGCCAGAATAAACTGAGTTCCGTTGATTAATCCCAAACCTTCTTTCGGTCCTAAAACCAATGGCTCAAGATTGTTTTTTTCTAAAACATCAGCAGTTTCAAAAATTTCGTTTCCTACCCAAACCTGTCCAAGTCCTAAAAGTGGTAAAACTAAATGTGATAAAGGAGCCAAATCTCCCGAAGCTCCTACAGAACCTTGCTCCGGAACTACAGGAATAATATCCTTTTCAAGCATCAGAATAAATCTTTCAATCACTTCCAGAGAAACTCCCGAAAAACCTTTAGACAACGCATGAACTTTCGCAATCATCATAATTTTTGAAAATTCTTTATCAATCGGTTTCCCTACTCCTACTGCGTGAGAAATAATTAAATTGTACTGAAGCTGAGCTGTTTCATCAGCCGAAATTTTAGTATCACAAAGCGGTCCGAATCCTGTATTGATCCCATAAACACATCGATCTGACTCTACAATCTGTTTTACATTATTCTGAGATTTTAAAATCTGCTCTTTCGCTTCTTTATTTAATGTAGCTTTATTTGGGTCATTACAGATTTCCAAAACATCGTGAAAACTGAAAGTATCTATACCGTATATCATTTCAAAAAATTTGCCTAAAAATACACATTTTGAATCATACTTAAAAAGCCTATTAAAGTAAAATATGGTATCCTTAAATAAGACAATATTCCGATTTACAAAAAACTTCGACATCATTAAAATATTTTATCAAATCATCAATTATTTAGTTATTTTTACCGAAATAATTTAAACTAATATTTATGAAATTTAAAGCTCTATTATTGGCACTTTCATTCACAAGTGCATTCTCATTTGCTCAAGACAAGGTGAAGTATTCTAAGGAAGACATCAAAAAAATGGAAACTTATCTTTTCAATGAAGGATTTCCTGGCCCATCCACAAAAAAAATCTCAACCATCATTTCAAAAGACGGAACTATCAACAAAGGATATTGCGACAATATTGAAACCAAAAAAGGTCAGATTTACGAAATTTCTATAAAAGACAGTGCTACAAAAAAGAAGATAGTTTTCAACGCAGATAATGTGAACGAAATGTACATTTACCCTACGAAATTGGCGAAAATTTTGAAAGTTGGAAAACACATGACTAACTTGAGAAGCTTAAACACTAAAAAACTGAGTAAAAATACGCCTGATGGCCAAATTCAATTTGTAAATCAAACCGTTTCGTTGAAAAACAAAAAAGATGATAAAGAGTTTTTAATGCAATTGATTAATCCTGAATTTAGCGAAATTATTTCTGTTTATAATGATCCGAGAGCAAAAGAAACTTCTGGTATGACGGTAGGATTTGGTATGCAACTTGGTGGTGGACTTGCAAAATCTTATTATGTAAAAAAAGGAGAGAAAATTCTTTGGCTTCACAAAGATGATTTTGAAGACAATTATGATTTCTTATTTGGTGACAATGCAGAATTCATGAAAAAATATCCTAAAAAATCTGTAGAATGGGGCTTTTTCAGCTTTTTGGTCAATGAATATACTGAAATGAGTAACGGATAAAATTTAATCTTAAAATATTTCAAAGCTGTAGAATTTCTGCAGCTTTTTTTGTTGGTTTAAAATACATTGAGAATGCTTAATTTTGTGATATGAATCCGTCTTTAGAATTACAGCTTAAAACTTTACCTTCAGAACCCGGCGTTTATCGATATTATGATAAAAACGAAAATCTGCTGTATGTAGGAAAGGCTAAAAACCTAAAGAAAAGAGTACTTTCTTATTTCAACAAAACGCTTTCCGGATACCGTACCAAAATTATGGTCGGAAAGATTAACCGTCTTGAAACGACCATTGTAAACAGTGAATATGATGCTCTTTTATTGGAAAACAATCTGATTAAAGAACATCAGCCTTTCTACAATGTGATGTTGAAAGATGATAAAACTTATCCGTGGATTTGTATTAAAAATGAAGATTTCCCAAGGATTTTCCTTACAAGAAATAAAATAAAAGACGGTTCGGAATATTTTGGACCTTACGCAAAAGTACGTCCTGCAAAGATTTTATTGGATACAATTAAACATATTTATAAGCTTCGTACCTGCAATTTAAATTTATCTCCGAAAAAAATTGAGGAAGGAAAATACAAAGTCTGTTTGGAGTTCCATATTAAAAACTGTGAAGGACCTTGTGAAGATTTGGAGAGTAAGGAAGATTACGACGAAAAAATCGATGCGATTCGCGGAATTGTAAAAGGAGATTTCCGAAGAGCAAAAGAATATTTAATTAATCAAATGACGAAATATGCGTCTAATCTTCAGTTTGAAAATGCTCAGCTCATTAAAGAAAGATTGGATATTCTTGAGGATTATCAGGTAAAGCATACGGTGGTAAATCCGGATATTGATGATGTAGATGTTTTCGGAATGACGAGTGATGAAACTGCGGCTTATGTTAATTATTTCAAGATCAGGAACGGAAATATTATTCAAAGTTTCACTACAGAAATCAAGAAAATGCTTGAAGAAACCGATGAAGAAATCATGGAAGAAGCGTTAATTGAAATCCGTCAAAAATTTGATTCTGATTCTAAAGAGGTCTTGCTTCCTTTTCACTTAACCGTTGAAATTCCGAACGTAAAGCTGATTGTTCCGAAAGTCGGCGATAAAAAAAGAATCGTTGAACTTTCTGAAAAAAACGCCAAAGAATACAGAATTGAAAAATTAAAACAGGTACAGATTGTTGATCCTGAAAGACATTCTAACAGAATTATGGCAGAAATGCAAAAGCTATTAAGGATGCCTGTAGAACCGAGACATATCGAAGGTTTTGACAACTCAAACATTCAGGGAACCAATCCGGTTTCGGCGTGTGTTGTTTTCAAAAACGGAAAACCGAGTAAGGCTGATTACAGAATTTTTCATCCAAAAACTGTTATTGGTCCCGATGATTTTAAAACAATGGAAGAAGTCATTTTCAGACGCTACAAAAGAATGCTGGAGGAAGGCGAAAGTTTACCCCAATTAATTTTGATCGATGGTGGAAAAGGGCAACTATCTTCTGCAGTAAAAAGCTTAAAATTGCTTGGTCTTTACGGAAAAATTACCATTGTGGGAATTGCCAAAAGACTCGAAGAAATTTTCTTTCCCGAAGATCCTATTCCTTTATATCTCGATAAAAAATCTGAAACTCTTAAGATTTTACAACAAGTACGTGATGAAGCCCACCGTTTTGGCGTAAAACATCACCGAACAAGACGTACCAATTCTACGATAAAATCTGAGCTTGAGGAAATTCCGGGGGTTGGTGAAAAAACGATTGAACTGCTTTTATCTAAATTAAAATCAGTAAAAAGAATAAAAGATGCCAACTTTGAAACTTTAGAAGAAATTTTAGGAAAATCTAAAGCGAAAGTAATCTGGGAATTTTTCAACGCTGAATAAAACAAAAAATCTCTTATCAATGATAAGAGATTTTCAATTTATTGTTAAAGAAAAGTTCTAAACTCCTCCCATTACATACATGTTTTCCATTGTAGGAATTGTGCTTCCGCCTTCTTTTTCTAAAGTAATGGCAAAAGCCTGCGCATTCGGAATATTGGCTAAAGCTATTTTAGCATCTTTTTCGTCGGTGTACATTCCTGCGCTCACTGGTTTTCCGTCTGCAATTGCCCAAAGTTGGTACTGCATTCCTTCAGGAGCTTTTGGCAAACTATTCGCCGTTAAATAAACATCTTTGGAAGTTTTATCCCAATATACAACAGCGTTGGATTCTGGATGTTTTTCAACGCCCGCCAAAACAATTTTAAGCATATTTGGGTTTGAAGTTATCTTCAATTTTTGCTCAAGATTTTGCATCGCAAGGTGTTGAGATTGTTTATCAGATTTTAGATCTGCTAATTCTTTTTTAATCTCATTTTGGCTATTCATCCAAAACAAATTACCTCCAATACTTACTAAAAATAAAACAGATGCAGCCACCGCAAAGGTTTTCCAGCTGTTGTTTTTTTCTACTTTTATTTCCTGCGTTACCTGTTGAGTTTCCATTTTTGGTTCAACATTATTAATAGGAATTACAGGTTTCTCTTCTACAACTTCTTGTTCAAGTTGAATTTTATCCCAGATTTTTGCTTTTAAATCAGTGGGTGGTGTCATTGCCTGTGCAGTTGCAAGCAATTCAAAAGTTTTCTGCGCTTCTTCGTACGCAGCTTTTACTTCAGCATTATTCTTCATCACACACTCCAAAATACCCGCTTCCTCGGGAGAAGCAAGACCTAGAATGTAAGATTCTAGAATTCCGGATGATATGTATTCTTTACTATCCAATTTATTGATAATCTTTTAACAAGTCTTTTAATTTAATCAATGCATTTCGCATTTTGGTCTTTACAGTGCCTAAAGGCATATTCAGTTTTTCTGATATTTCACTCTGCGTAAATCCTTGATAATAGGCAAGATCAATGAGTTCCTGCTTATCAGATTCCAAACTTTCAAGCACTTTATTAAACCCAATAAAATCTGAATTATTGGTGGTTGTAAGTTCCGCATTCTCATATACGAAATCTGGTAAAGGTTGGTTTTTAAGTTGCTTTTGAAAGCTTTTAGATTTAAGATAATCAATTGCTGTGTTTCTTGCAATATTAATCATCCAAGTATAAAATCTACCTTTCGTAGAGTCATATTGATGGATAGAATTCCAGACTTTCACAAAAACATCCTGAATAATCTCTTCTGTATATTCTTTAGACTGAACAATTCTGAGGATCACACCATACAACGCACCAGAATAGTTATCATACAAGTGATGAAAACCAGCTTCGTTTTTCTGTATCAGTAAAACGATAAGTTCTTCTTCTGAATAATTTGTTTTTATGGTGAATATTTTTCATTTCAAATGTAATGAAATAATATAAATAATGAGAAAAAAAATTAAAAATTACGTACCACACAGAATTGATTTAAAAAATAATCAATTACAGTTAATTATTGTTAAAATTTAAATTCTTAAATCTAAACCAAACTGATCTTCGTAAATGAGGGTAACAAACAAAATTACTTACTCAATAATAATTTAAAAAATTAAAGAAATGAACACAAGATCAAAAATCGCAGTATTCGGAATGGTGGCTTTATCATTCGCATTCAGTGGAAATGCAGCTGCACAGCAAATGAAAGAAAAAACAGTAATGGTAGGTGGAGCAGCAATGTATCCTTCGAAAAACATTATTGAAAATGCGGTAAACTCTAAAGATCACAAAACTTTGGTTGCTGCTGTAAAAGCTGCAGGTTTAGTGGAAACGCTTCAAAGCAAAGGTCCTTTCACAGTATTTGCTCCAACTGATGCCGCTTTTGCAAAATTACCAGCAGGAACAGTTGAAAATTTGGTAAAACCAGAGAATAAGGCAATGCTTACAAAAATTCTTACCTATCATGTTTTACCCGGAAAATATAGTGCAAAACAAGTTTGGGCAGCTGTAAAAGCAGGAAATGGTAAAGCAATGATGAAAACAGTACAAGGTGAGGAGCTTACGTTCTGGACAAAAGGAAAAGATTTATACGTTACCGATGCAAAAGGTAATAAAGCGAAAGTTACGATTGCAGATGTTAATCAGTCAAATGGTGTGATACACGTAATTGATACGGTGTTGATGCCTTAATTTTAGTTTTTATGGTTTATTTTAAGGAAGGCTTACCTGAAAATTTCAGGTAAGCCTTTTTATATTTTTTTGAACCTTTTAAAACTATTTTACAGGTGAAAATACTTCTTTAGAATACTCGTCGTTACCTTTCGGAATTTCAATTACTAAATTTCCGTTTTCATAATACCCTGTTGTAGATTCACCTGAACCTAATTTAACTCTGAAAACATCTTTTTTGGTAGTCTCTTTGAAAGTAGCAAAGGGAACAGAACTGTTTCCGTCTACCAAAATAAATTGAGAAGCATCAATCTGAATTTTCTGAAGACTTAATTTTCCGTTGCTGTATTTTTCTGCCTTTGAAGCCTGAGATTTTTGTTCACTTACTTTAGGAGTTTCCTGTGCAGTTTCTTTCACCACTTGAACTTCCTGTTTAAAAGTTGTATTTTCAACAGGTTTTGAGATAGAAATATTTACTAAAGCTTTAGATAATGCATCTTTGAAACCTTCTTCATATTCTTTTATTGACGAGTTTCCTTTTTCAGAAGAAATCACTTTGCTGTTGCAGTCTTTAAATTCTAAAATAATTCTATTTCTAAGAAAACTGCTGTCATTTACGAGATCAGCATTCAGAACGCTACACGGATTAACATTTGCTTCTTCCGGCCATTGACCTCTATTTTCAGAAAGCACAACATATTGCTTAGCTTTCATATTTTTAGTTAGAAATGCGCTAAGTCCGTAATTATTTTTTTTAAAACTTTCAAGCGAACTTGGTATAACAACATATTTATAATCAGAAACTTTCTGTGCATATGATAACATTACACAAAAAGATGATATTAAGACTGATAGCTTCTTCATACAGTTTATTTAAATAAAATAATTAATCATTTCTAAATTCTCCCATATCCAGTTTTAATGAGAAGAAATTAGAATAAAAATTAGAACCTCCGATTCCTGAATTACTGATTGCGTAATCAAGCGTTAAACCTCTGTAACGAATTCCTATACCTGCGCTTGGCTGGAAAGAAACTTTTCTCTGAAGATCTTCAATATCAGTAATCGACTGAAATCTGTTAACACCTACTCTTACAAAAATCATTTTCTGATATCCCAATTCAGCTCCTGCATAAGGGGTTATACTTGCAAAATCTGTTGAAAGCAGAGCCGCCGTTTTAGCAAAATCTACATTAATTCCTGCTTCTGGTAAAACATACAAACTGCTATTAATATTAAATAACTTACTTGCTCCTGCATTTAGCTTCGGCATTGTCAATTCCATTTTATCGGTTGGAGCAGGGTTAAATTCTTCACCATTTACGATTGTGGACAATTCTTTTTGATTCACAGTCCAAAAGTTGACGGTTGTAGTTGCATCGCGAAGAACTCCACCGAATTTCCATCCGTTATCAGCTTTATAAATAGCACCAACATCAAAACCAAAACCATATCCGCTAGCAAATTTTCCTACATTTCTGTAAACGATTTTAGCATTCACACCAACATCCAATTTCGGATTTCCACCAGGATTGAATGCATAAGAAATGATTCCTGCATAATCTGATTGTGAGAATTTAGTAATTTTATCGTAATCAATATTTCCTTCCGTATCGATTAATTGAGTAGTATTTAAAATATTATCAACCCCTAAACGAACAATTGAAACTCCAAAAACTCCTGTCTCCAAAACTTTTGCGTAAGCCAAATAATCATATTTTGCGATAGATTCAAAATATTCTGCGTGCATTGCTGCACCTTGCCAATCTCTTGTAATCCCATTCAAACCTGCGGGATTCCACATTGGTGAATACACATCGTCCTGACTGGTCATTACGGCACCTCCCATCCCGATTCCTCTAGCTCCGGCTCCGATATTTAAAAATTCATTGGAATATTTTCTGATAATCTGAGATTGAGAAAACCCAAATAAAAGGGAAAATACTAATAATAGATATTTTTTCATCATGTAGAATAGATGCTTAGTTAATGTTTTTTTGTTTTCTAGTTTTTATCAGCGCATTTACAACAATTGCCAAAATCATAACCAAAGATGCAACATAAAATACCGGGCTCATGTGTTCTGATTCTCCAAAGATAAAAAAAGCTAGTATAATTCCGTAAACTGGTTCTAAATTAACTGTTAAAATTAAAGTAAATGGCGAAATGTATTTCATCAGCTTCACAGATTCAAACATAGGATACGCTGTAAATACACTTGCCAACAAGCCTATTAACGCAAGATCTCTATAATTTATTTCATCCATGTGCATGATTTGCCCTGTTGCAAGATAAAATATCATTAAAATAAACCATCCTGAAAAGATTTCATAGAAAATAATATTTCCAGAACTGGTTTTTCCGAAAAGTTTTCCATTAAAAACTGAGAATACGGTTCCGAAAATGGCACACAAAACTCCGTAAAAAATTCCTTCTTTATACTGAAACTCTGTTTTAAAAATAAGTAAAATACAGGCAACAATAACCGCTCCCATTACCACTTCCGAAACATCAACTTTCCGTTTAAAAACAATAGGCTCCAAAACCGAAGCAAACAAAGTAGATAACGAGAGACAACTTAAAGCAATAGAAACATTGGAAACTTTAATCGAATAAAAAAAGCAGTACCAATGCAGCGCCATAAAAAAACCAACTCCCGATAACTGTAAGAATAGTTTTTTTGAAACTTTAATGCTCTCTTTTTTGTAAATTCTTATAAATGCATAAAGAAATATGGCTGCAAAAAGCATTCTGTAAAATACAAGAATCTGGGCATTTGCGGTAATCAGTTTACCTAAAATTGCTGTGAATCCCCATAAAAAGACAATTAAATGTAATCTGAAAAGTGCTAATTTCTGCATATTGATCCTCTAAATTTTAAACAGACAAATTTACAAATAGCTTTTCATTAAATTTAAAAAAATATAAGATTAGTATCATTATTTCTAATGATAATATCAACTTTCTTGTTCAGGATAAAATTTTATTTAATTTATCAGATAAATACTAAAATTTAGATATCAAAGAAATAACAGAATGAGTATAAAAATCCAAAAACCCTGAAAATCTATAGAACTTTCAGGGCCTTCAAATAATAAACTATTAAAAAAATAAACTAGGAACTTAGAGTATTTATATAGAAACTTTCATTTCTATTACTCTATTGTAAAGTTAGCAAAATATGCACCAAAAAAAACATATCATTTGTTAAAAATATCATAATTTTCTGATAACCAAATCATTAAAATAAAATAAACATATTTTACTACTTTTTCTAAAAATAGTATCTTTAGGCAGATTAAAATATAAATTTCATGGATATTGAATTTAACAAAAGAGAAGATCAAAATAAATTAAAATTATCTGAAATCAACCGTTTGCTTACAGAAATTAAAAAAGGCGGTGGCGAAAAAAGACTTCAGAAACTTCGTGACGAAGGGAAAATGACGGCAAGAGAAAGAATAGAATATCTTCTTGATAAAAATTCAGATTCCATAGAAATTGGTGCTTTTGCGGGTTATGAAATGTATGAAGAACATGGCGGTTGCCCAAGTGGGGGTGTTGTGGTTGTAATGGGTTATGTTTCCGGAAAGCAATGTTTAGTTGTAGCAAATGATGCTTCGGTAAAAGCTGGAGCTTGGTTTCCGATTACTGGAAAGAAAAATCTAAGAGCGCAGGAAATCGCTATGGAAAACAGACTTCCAATAATTTATCTTGTAGATTCTGCAGGAGTTTATCTTCCGATGCAGGACGAAATTTTCCCTGATAAAGAAATGTTTGGAAGAATTTTTAGAAATAATGCTAAAATGAGCGCTTCAGGAATTATTCAGATTTCAGCAGTAATGGGAAGCTGTGTTGCAGGTGGAGCTTATCTTCCGATTATGAGCGACGAAGCGATGATTGTAGATAAAACCGGATCTATTTTCTTAGCTGGAAGTTATTTGGTAAAAGCTGCAATCGGTGAAAGTATTGACAACGAAACTTTAGGTGGAGCAACAACGCATTGTGCAATTTCTGGAGTTACCGATTATAAAGCTAAAGACGATAAAGATGCTTTAGACCGCATTAAAAATATTATGAAATCTGTAGGAAGCTATGACAAGGCAGGTTTCGACAGAATAGAAAGTTTCCCTCCTAAAGAAAAAATAGATAATATTTTCGGAATTATGCCTGTTTCCAGAGCAGAGCAATACGATACTTTAGAAATTATAAAATGTATTGTTGATAATTCTGAATTTGAAGAATACAAAGCAGATTACGGTAAAAGTATTATCTGTGCAACGGCAAGAGTTGACGGTTGGTCTGTAGGAATTGTTGCCAACCAAAGAAAATTGGTGAAAAGCGGTAAAGGCGAAATGCAGTTTGGTGGAGTAATTTATTCTGATTCTGCCGACAAAGCAACGCGATTTATTGCAAACTGTAACCAAAGAAAAATTCCTTTGATCTTTTTACAGGATGTAACAGGATTTATGGTAGGTTCAAAATCAGAACACGGCGGAATCATTAAAGACGGTGCAAAAATGGTAAATGCAGTTTCTAATTCTGTAGTACCTAAATTTACGATCATCACCGGAAATTCTTACGGAGCAGGAAACTATGCAATGTGTGGAAAAGCGTATGACCCGAGATTAATTGTAGCTTGGCCATGGGCAGATTTAGCGGTGATGGGAGGAGCTCAGGCTGCGAAAGTTTTGGCACAAATTCAGGAATCTACTTTGAAAAAGCAAGGAAAAGTAATTACTGAAGAAGAGCACCAGGAAATTTTAGATACCATTACAAAAAAATATCAAAAACAAACAGAAGCGACCTATGCGGCTTCAAGATTGTGGACTGATGCGATCATCAACCCTATCGATACCAGAAAATGGATTTCTATGGGTATTGAAGCGGCGAACCATTCTCCAATTACTGAGAAATTTAATTTAGGAGTAATTCAAGTCTGATTTTACTCGATTTTAAAATATTTGGCCTCACTTTTAGAAGTGGGGCTTTTTATATTATGTTAAATAGTCCTAAAGAATTATAAAGTTTCAAAACACCATACTATTAAGGTAAGATTTTTGTTAACATAATATATCTAAAAACTAATAAGCACTACAACCTCTTTTTAATTACTAATCCCAAAAGGAAACCTATGAAAAGATATTTTGCAGTATTTATTGCCTTATATACCGTCGTTTTATTATACATGATGTTTTATGCATCCGGAAGAGAACCTTCTGAAATTTCTTATATTCAGCATCAGCCGTTTATTACTATTCAGCATTTTTTTAATGATAATAACATAGATAATCAGGCTTTTATCGTCAACATATTTGGGAACATATTTCTATTCAGTCCATTCGGTTTGTTGGGATTATGCATCAAAAAATTCAACCGTTTTATCCCCGTTACTTTGTTCTTTTTAATTGCAATAAGTATCATCGAATCAACACAGTATTTTACAGGAAGAGGCGTTGCAGATATAGATGATGTATTTTTAAATACTTTGGGAATGTTAATCGGCTTTTTTCTATTTAAATATGCAACCTGGAAAAACATTGCCAATATTCAGTTTCATTTTCAATTATTAGAAAATAAAGATTCTACTGTAACAGCTTCTTAAACGTAAATTTTAAGGATGTAAATATATAATTTAGATTAAAACAACAAATTTCTTATGAGCTTATTCCGGCTATTCGCTTTTACTCCTCACACCTTTGCTTTTCCATCTCTAAATCCTCTTCTCTCCAACTCATATTGCGGGGTAACCGCTGCTATCCGGGCTAAAAAATTCAGCATACAATAAAGATTGAAGATTAACAGAATTTTCAGTAATCATTTAATTCGAATATTCACTAAATCTTTCAAATGATAAACTAAACTGACTATTGTAAAGTATTTGATGGCTAAAGAAAATATAAATCTACAAAAAACAGAAACTGTTGTGAAATAAGATTATGAAATCATTCATAACAGATTATATACTTACTATTGTAAAGAGAGGCTTTTACAACAAGATATTATTTTTTTTGAGTTGAACCAAAAAATATAGTGAATAATTGTATCGCTCCTCCGGAGCTCTGAGAGATTGTTTATGATTCTCTGCTACAAAGGTTTCGCTCCGGAGGAGCGAACCTTAACCTTAACCTTAACCTTAACCTTAACCTTAACCTTAAGCTATTAGGCAATAGGCAATAGGCAATAGGCAATAGGCAAAATTCCTTATTATCTATTATTTATTATTCATTACCTATTGCTTATTACTGATCATTTATCATTGATCTATATTGTTGATGTATATAACAAAAAAAAGTCTCATAGAAACAAATCTATGAGACTTTAAAAAAAACTGGCGGCGACCTACTCTCCCGCTTTCGCAGTACCATCGGCGCTAGAGGGCTTAACTTCTGTGTTCGGAAT